>CANIBN010000085.1 GCA_947465505.1 Acidimicrobiales bacterium
GTTCGGCCATGCGCGACTCGCAGAACTCGTGAGCACGCCGATCTGTCTCGACGAGTCGATCAGCTCGGTACGGCAGGCAGCCGAGGCGTTGGCACTCGGTGCGTGCAGCGTGGTGAATGTCAAGCCCGCTCGCGTGGGTGGACTGCTCGAGGCCGTTCGCATCCACGATCTCTGTCTCGCACGCGGTGTCGATCTCTGGTGCGGCGGCATGCTCGAGACCGGTATCGGCCGGGCCGCAAACCTTGCGCTGGCCGCGCTGCCAGGCTTCACGCTGCCCGGCGATCTGTCGGCGTCCGATCGCTACTTCCGCCGGGACCTCACCGAGCCATTCGTCCTGGAGGACGGTTGTCTGCGCGTGCCGGCAGGACCGGGAATCGGTGTGACGCCCCTGCAAACCGCACTCGCCGAGTTCACGACCTCTACCGAGGTCATCACGCTCTAACAGGCGCGGAGGCTATGTCGGCGCAGTATTAACGTCCGCCGGCGCGCATGCGCTCCTGCATGTCATCCGGAAGCCCGAACGGCAGGAGTCGCTCGTTCGCCAATGCGTCCTCGCGGGTGCGCTCACCAGCGGCATAGAGCAACTGCTTATCAATGCGGTTCGTTCCCCACGAGTTGGCGAGGATCTCCTTGGCGAGTGAGTCGACCTTCACGTCGAGTTCGTCGTCAGCCACGCAATAGTCGACGAGACCGATTGCGGCAGCGTCGGCGCCGGAGAGCCGACGGCTGGTGAACATGAGTTCCTTCGCCTTCGAGAGCCCCACGCGCTCGGGGAGCCGAACCGACATGCCCCATACGGGCACGAGGCCCCACTGGCCGTGGGTGTCGCCGAGCTTGGTGCTCTCGGCGCAAATGAGGAAGTCGCAGCCGAGCGCCAATTCGAGACCGCCGGTGAAACAGTGGCCGTGGATGCGGGCGATGGTGGGCTGGGGCAGGCGCTCGAGCGCCTCGACGGTCTCGGACTCGTAGAGCTTGCTCGGGGCGCGCTCGCCGGTGGAGATGGAGTTGAGGTCGTGGCCGGCGCAGAACGAACGACCGGAGCCCTGGAGCACCACGCAACCGACGGAGGAATCGGTGGCGATGGCGTCGAGGTGGGTGCGCAGGGCGATGAACGACCCCGGCGTGAGGGCGTTCAGTTTGTCGGGCCGGTTGAGCGTGAGCGTGGTGAGGCCGTCGGGTCGGTCGGTGCGCAGGACGAGGTCGCTGGTCATGCGCCTACCGTACTCACTGGCTCGGGCTGGCAGAATCTCGGGATGACCACCGCTGCCGATGCTCCCGAGGTCCAGACACGAACCGCCTACCGCACCTGCCCGCTCTGCGAGGCGACGTGTGGTCTCGAACTCACGGTCTCCGAGCGACCTGGCGAGACACCGGTGGTGGTGCGCATTCGTGGCGATCGCGACGATGTGTTCTCGAAGGGGTTCATCTGTCCGAAGGGCTCCACGCTCACGCACTTCCATGCAGACCCCGACCGACTGCACCGGCCGGTCGTGAAGCGCGATGGCGAGTTTGTGGAGGTGACTTGGGACGAGGCCTTTGCCACCATCGAGGAGCGGCTGCTGCCCATCCTGCAGGAGCACGGACGTGACGCCGCAGCGATCTATCTCGGCAACCCGGGAGCCCACAATCTTGCTCCGATGATGTTCAACCGGAACCTCATCCAGGGGCTCGGTTCGCGCAACCGCTTCTCGGCATCCACGGTGGACCAACGGCCCAAGGAGATCACGTCGAGCATCATGTTCGGCTCGGTCACCGTTCCCGTTCCCGATCTCGACCGCACGCAATACATCATGCTGCTCGGAGCGAACCCGCACGCATCCAACGGTTCGCTGTGCACGGCCCCGGACTTCCCCGGCCGACTCGATCGTATTCAGGCTCGTGGGGGCAAGGTCGTGGTGGTGGATCCTCGCCGCAGCGAAACTGCTGAGCGTTCCGATGAGCACGTGGCCATCCGACCGGCAACGGATGCACACCTCCTCGCAGGTATCGCACACACCATGCTGGCCGAGGGCATTGCCAAGCCCGACAACGTGGCTGCGCACTGCAATGGCCTCGACCGTCTTCCGGAACTGCTTGCGCCGTACACACCTGAGGCTGTTGCCGCCGTGTGCGGTATCAGTGCCGAAGCAGTGCGTCGCCTTGCACGCGAACTCGTCGCTGCTCCGTGTGCCGCTGTATACGGCCGCATCGGCACCTGCACCCAGGAGTTCGGCACGCTCGCCTCGTGGCTCGTTGACGTTGTGAACATCCTCAGCGGGAACCTCGATCGTGAGGGAGGTGCGATGTTCACCAAGGGCGCTGTGGGCCAACCCTCGTCGAAGGGTAAGCCCGGCAGCGGCAAGGGGTTCCGTATGGGGCGTCAGGTGTCGCGTGTCGGCAAGCATCTTGAGGCACTCGGCGAGTTCCCGGTTACCGCGCTTCCCGAGGAGATCGAGACCCCCGGCGAGGGTCAGGTACGCGTGCTCGTGACGAACGGCGGCAATCCGGTCTCGTCGAACGCAAACAGTGCCCGTCTGGCGAAGGCGTTTGACTCGCTCGAGTTCATGGTGTCGATCGATCCGTACATCAACGAGACCACGCGTCACGCCGATGTCATCCTCCCGCCGCCTTCTGCATTGCAGAAGAGCCATTACGACCTCGCGCTGTACAACTTCGCCGTGCACAACGTCGCTAATTACTCGCCGGCCGTGCTGCCGTTGGAGGTTGGCCCAGACGGCGAGCGTCAGCCCGACGAGTGGGAGATCATTCTCCGTCTCGCCTCGGTGCTCGAGGGCAACGGCGCCCACTCCAACCCGAACGATCTCGTTCGTGCAGGTGCTCGCGCCATGCTTGAATCGGCGGCACGCGACGAGTTTGGGCCGGTGCACGGTCGCAACGTTGACGAGATGGAAGCCATGCTGGGCGACACCAGCGGGCCAGAGCGCATGCTCGACGTGATGCTGCGCACCGGGCCGTACGGCGATGCGTTTGGCACACAGCCCGACGGGCTGTCTCTTGAGGTGCTGCGGGCGAATCCGCATGGCGTCGATCTCGGCGAGCTGGAGGCTGGCCGTATCCCGAACCTGCTGCGCACACCGTCGGGAAAGGTGGAAGTGGTGCCCGACATGATCCTCACCGACCTTCCTCGGCTCCGGGCATCGCTCAACCGTGACTGGGACGCGTCGTTGGTGCTCGTGGGCCGACGCCACGTGCGATCGAACAACTCGTGGATGCACAACATCCGAGTGCTCACCAAGGGTCGCAACCGCTGCACCATGCAGATCCATCCCGACGACGCAACGCGTCTCGGCATTACCGACGGCGCCCCGGCGCGGGTGGCGTCGCGCACGGGCGAGGTAATCGTTGCCGCAGAGATCACCGACGGCATCCGTCCCGGCGTCGTGAGCATTCCTCATGGATTCGGTCAGGACCTCCCCGGTGTGAAGTTGCGTGTGGCGAGCGAATACCGCGGCGTGAACACCAATCTGCTCACCGACGAGTACTTCGTGGACCCCCTGTCCGGCAACATTGCGCTGAACGGCGTGCCGGTCACGGTTGTTCCCGCCTGACCGTGGGTGATCTGAACGAACTCGCGGTTGCTGCGCGCAACGGCGACCGTTCTGCCCTGGCGTCGCTACTCGGTCGGCTCCAGTCCGAGGTGTGGCGCTACTGCGCCGCCATGGTGGGCACTGCCGATGCCGACGATGCTGCTCAAGAGGCGATGATCCGGGTGGTCACTTCACTGCCTACTTATGGGGGCGCGGCGCCTGCGCGGGTGTGGGTCATGGGTGTGGTGCGCCATACGTGTCTGGACTGGTTGCGCTCGGCGTACCGACGCCGGGCCCTGCTTGACCGTGTGCAACGGCAAGCCGTCGACACGCCACGCTCCGAACACGGCTGGACCGAGACGGCAGACCTCCTCGCTCATCTCGACCCCGACCGGCGGGAAGCATTCGTGCTCACCCAGCTGCTCGGCTTCAGCTACGACCTCGCTGCCGAGACCTGCGGCTGCGCAGTGGGCACGATCCGCTCCCGAGTAGCCCGGGCCAGAATCGACCTGCTCAAGGCCGTTCAGGCGGCGGACGCCGGGGAAGTTGTTGACGGCCGGGAACCATCGTGACGGTTCGGGCGACTGGTAGTTCGATGGACTGCACGCAGTGGCACGAGACGATCTCTGCACGCCTCGACGGTGAGGAAACTGTCGAGGAGTCACGCGCGCTCGACGTCCACCTCGACACCTGCACGCAATGCCGCTTGCTCCTTGCGAACCTCTCGGCACAGCACCGTTGGTTCCGTTTGCACCCAGCACCGACGGTTCCCGATCTCGTGACGGCGGCACTCCGCGATCTCGCCGACGCGGAGACTGTTGCCGGGCCGACCCGGCTCGCGGCCCGTAATGGTCGGAGACAGGTCGTAGCAATGCGCCTCGTTGGCGCTGCCGCTGCCGTTGCGATTGCTGTTACCTCGGCGGCCCTCGCCGGTGCATTCCGAGGTGGCATGGCACATGCCCGACCGGTCGTTGAGGTGGCGTCTGCCCGTGCTGCGGCCGCAGGCGAGTCCACGCTCGTGTACCTACGCATCGACAACAGTGGCGCATCCGATGTGGTGACTCAGGCAAGCAGTCCGGTTGCGAGCAACGTTGCGTTTCATCGCTCTGCCGGTCATGCAGGCGAGGCAGTGATGCAGCCCGTCACCACGGTTGCTGCACCGGCACGGTCAGCCGGGCTCTTTGCTTCCGAGAAGGTACACGTGATGCTCGAAGGGCTCCGCAAGGATCTTGAGCCGGGAGACACAGTGCCGGTGACGCTGACGTTTGGGCATTCGGGCAGCGTGACCGTTCAGGCGACCGTTACTGCCTAGAACCAGCCGGCGACGGTGATGCCCACAACCGCAAGCGCAAGCGCACCAACCGCCGCCACGCAGATGGTGGCAAGGACGCGATAACCAGGCTTGTTTGCGGCGTCGCCCAGCACGCTGCGTCGGTTGGCGAGCACCAAGATGAAACTGAGGAACACCGGTGCGATGAGGCCGTTGATGACCTGAGTGTTGATGAGCAGGCTGATGAGGTTGCCCGGCAGCAACGCGATGAATGCTCCGATGATCACCTGACCGGTGAACAGTCCGAGGAACAGCGGCGCCTCCCGGAATCGACTGGAGACGGATCGCTCGACACCGACCGCCTCGGAGATGGCGTACGAGGTGGAGAGGGGAACGACGGCAGCGGCCAGACAGGAGGCGCCGAGCAGACCGATGGCGAACAGGGCGGTTGCACCGCCACCGACCATCGGCTCGAGCGCAAGTGCCGCCTGCTTGGCCGACGAGAGCGCACCGCTGCCGCCGATGGCCGCAGCCGTGGCGATGATGATGGCCATTGAGATGAAGTTGCTGAACAGCGCGCCGGTAATGGCGTCCTTGCGAGCCGAGCGATAGTCGTCTTTTCCGGTACCGCGGTCGGCCACCGCCGCTGCTTGGTACAGCTGCATGTACGGAGTGATGGTGGTGCCGATGAGTGCCACCACCATCACGAGGAAGCTGCGGTTTCCCAACATGTGCGGGACGACCGTGTGGGAGCCGACATCGGTCCATTTGGGGTGACCGAGGATTGCGGCAATGGGATAGGCGAGGAACGGAATGGTGAGCAGCAGGAACACGCGCTCGACGTAGCGGTAGGAGCCGAACATCACGAGGCTCCAGATGACCACAGCCGCTATGGGTACCGAGAGATAGCGCGACACGTGCAGCAACTCGAACGCAGCACCGATGCCGGCGAACTCCGATACGACGAGGCCGAGGTTTGCGGCCATGAGGCACACCACGGCGAAGAGCCCGAGGCGTACGTTGAACTGCTCACGGATAAGCGAAACGAGGCCTTCGCCGGTGTGTACCCCGAGCCGAGCGGACATTTCCTGCACGACCACGAGCGCCACCGTGACGAGCAGCATGACGAACAGCGTTCGGTAGACGAACTGCGACCCTGCCGAGGCGTAGGTAGCGATGCCGCCGGCGTCGTTGCCGGCATTTGCAGCGATGAGGCCCGGGCCGAGCACTGCGAAGAATGTGCGCGGGCGGACGCGACGGCGACGGCGCGGTTCCTTCGGGGACGACGCGGCTGCGGGGAGGGCCTGTTCGGTCACGAGGCGCGCCTGCCCAGTCGATGGTCATCGAGCAGAGCGTCGATGACGTCGTCGGCGAGGATGCGGCCCACGGGTTTGCCCTCGTCATCCACCACCACGAGCGATGTGCCGCGCGAGTCCACGAAACGCTCGAGCACTTCGTCGATGTGTTCGTCGTCGTGCACCGTGACGGGGTACGGCGCACCGGTGAGACTGCCAACGGTTGCAGCACGGTCTGCGAGCAGCAACTCGAACAGCGACACGTCGTCGATGAGCCGACCGGAGTCGTCGACGATGAGCACACCGTCGATGTCGCCGCGGTCCTCGACGAACGCTCCGAGCTTGGCGATTGCCTGCTCCACGGTGGTGTTGAGCGAGGCCACCACCATCACGTTGGTCATCATGGAGCCAGCGGTGTCCTCGTCGTAGGCAAGAAGCATGGCGAGTTCGTTGCGCACGAGGTGACCCATCTCCTCAAGCACTTCCTCGCGGTCCTCCTCGTCCATCTCGCGGAGGGCTTCGGAGGCTTCGTCGGGAGCCATGTTGGCGAGCAGGTTTGCTGCCTGTTCACGGGGCATGTCGGTGAGGAGGTCCTCGAGCGGTTCGGGCTCCATCTCCTCGAGCACCTCAGCCGCAACCTCGGGATCGAGCGCCGCAACGAATGCCTGTCGCTGCGCGGAGCCAAGTTCCTCAACGAGATCGGCGAGTTCTGCGGGTCGAAGACGGTGCAGTGCCTGGCGTGTACGGCCCAGACGCAGTGGCTCGCCGGGTCGGGAAATGGGCTGGATGGTGGACCAGTCGATGACACGGCTGGGGGTGGGCTTGCGCCGAACGCTCGCCGGGCCGAGGCGCCGCATGAGCGACTGCAGCCCGACATCGAGCCCCACGAGGCGATAGGTGCCGACGATCGATGCGAGATAGAGATCGGATGAGCGCACGACGCGCACACCGGACACGTCGATGAGTTGGTGGTCGAGCAGATCGTCGATGAGCTGGATCTCGCCCTCGCGGCGCACGAAGTCGCGCATGTCGAGGCGGGCCGATCGCAGCTTTACCCCCGAGTGGGTCATTTCCGCGATGTTGGTGGCCTGAAGGAAGGTGATGCGGCGGCCGACTCGGACAACGAGCCCGGTGACCTGCGGGTAGGCGGCGTCGTCCCAGCGGACGACGACGTCCTTGATGCGGCCGATCTCGTCGCCGGCTTGGTTGCGGACAATGCTGCCCACCAGACCGGCCGCCGAGATGAGATGCCCAGTGACGAAACGGAGGGTGCTGGCCGGGCGCGCGCGCTCCCGGGAGGGTCGGCGGCGTGGCCAAATACGAAAGACAACAGACATGGGAACCTGCCTTGGATCCGGTGCGGACCAGACAGGGACGGGACGCAGGGAACGCGTCAGACCGTCAGGAGCCGGGCCGCAAGCAACAAGATGGACTTGGGGCGTCTGAACGTTTCACCAAAACCACCTCCTCGTTGTCGCATGGGCATCTGGAGGCTACCGGGACATCGGCCCCTTGGGGCGAACCAGCTCGTGCGGACTACTGCGGGTACTCAGCGCCGTCTGGGGCAACGTCGGATGGGTCGAACGCTGCGAGTGCAGTCCCATCGCCGCCGAGGCTCGTCACCATGGTGACGAAGTCAAACTTCATGAGCCCGAGGAACGAGTGGTCGGCCTCGCCCGGTGCGCCGGGCAGGTCGTCGTCGCGCAATTCGTCCACGTACGTCACCTTGGTCTCCTTGCCGATCTGCTCGAGGACCGAACTCGGGAAGACCTCGGAGCCGAAGATGGCCGGAACCTTGGTGGACCGGATCTGCTTGATGAGTGCAGCGATTTCCTTCGGTGTCGGGTCCTCGAACGACGACACCTGGATCGCCCCGATGACCTCCCATCCGTAGTGGGCAGCGAAGTACGCGTAGGCGTCATGGTAGGTGAGCAGTTTGCGGGAGCTCTCGGGGATCGTCGCGGTGGCCTGCTTCATGAGGGTGTCGAGTTGGTCGAGCTTCGCGGTGTACTTCGCCAGGTTGTCGGCGTAATAGCTGGCATTCGCCGGGTCGGCTTTCGACATGGCCTGGGACGCAAGGCGGGCATAGCACGACGCCATCGGCGGGTTGGTCCACAGATGGGGGTTCGGCTTGCCGCCCTCCTTGGGGAAGGAGAAGTCGTAGAGGTACAGGTCCTCGGGGAGTGCCAGCGTGCCGAGATCGACGACCTCGCCACCTTTCGGGATGTTGTTCTGAGCGATCGAGCGGGTGGGGTCCTCGAGCTTGAGGCCATTGACGAAGACGAAGTCGGCGTCCGTCATGATCTGGGCAACGCTCGGCTTGGGTTCGTAGGTGTGGGAGTCCTGGCCCTCAGGGATCGCGCCCACCACGTCGGCACGGTCGCCCGCAATGTTGGCGATGATCGACGTGATCGGGGCGACGGTAGTGACGATCTGCAGCCGACTCCCGTTGAGCGGGCCGCTACTGGCGTGACCTCCGCTGGTGGTGACCTCAGGACAGGTGTAGGCGGCGACGCGTGCCCGCACGGCGGCACTGTCGTCGTTTCCCGACTTCGATCCACCGCAGGCTGCGACCAGTACGGCGCCTGAGGCGAGGAGGAGACCGGTGGCAGGCCAGCGAAGGTGCGAACGCATCATCCCGAAAGGCTAGGTCTGGGTCTGTCGGGTCGTGATCGGGAACCGGGAACTAATCGGGTGGAGGCGGCGACTAGTTGGGCATGAAACCGTTCCAGTCCCGTCTCGCCATCGCCACCGGAATTGTCGTGGCCTC
Organism: Acidimicrobiales bacterium; assembly: GCA_947465505.1. Lineage (GTDB taxonomy): Bacteria > Actinomycetota > Acidimicrobiia > Acidimicrobiales > Ilumatobacteraceae > WLJO01. The sequence goes on from CANIBN010000085.1 coordinate 8,863, forward strand.
TGTCGGTGCCTTTGCCGGCGCTGCCAGCGCCCACATCACCATCAACCCCGGTGAGGTGCCGGCCGGCGGCTTTGCCGTGGTACACGTGCAGGTGCCCAACGAGTCGGATACCGCCTCCACGGTGAAGGTGGAGATCGCCATGCCGGAGGGAGTGGTGATCCCGTTCGTGCTGGTGAAAGCCGAGGGGGACTGGAAGGCCACCACCGAGCGGACCAAACTCGCAACGCCGATCAAGACCGAGGACGGCGAGATCTCTGAAGTCGTCAGCAAGATCACGTTTGAGGGCGGCACGATCGCTCCCGGACACTTCGAGATCTTCGACCTCGAACTCGGCCCCCTGCCCAACACGCCAGGCGAGGTGTTGGCGTTCCCGGCCATCCAGACCTACGACAACGGCGATGTGTCGAAGTGGATCGACAAGGTGGTCGACGGCCAGCCCGAGCCAGAGGCCCCCACACCGCTCCTCGCTCTCGGCGAGCCCGGTGACGATCACCACAGCACCACCTCCGCGTCCACCACGAGCCACAGCGATTCGCACGTGCTCGGCATCGTCGCCGTGATCGTCGGCGGTGTGGGCGTCCTCCTCGGTCTCGTATCACTCGTCGCCGGGCGCCGCCGCGCAGCATGATGATGCGGTGAAACGTGTTGCAGCGGCTGTCGTCGCGCTGATCGCACTCTTGGGTTGGGCGTCGCCAGCCTCTGCTCACGCCAGCCTTGAATCCTCCGAGCCAGCTGCTGCGGCGGTGCTCGCCGAGGCACCATCTGCTATCACGCTCCGGTTCACCGAGGCGGTTGGCCTGCCCGATGGTGCTCTCCGTCTCTTCGACGAACAGGGAGTTGCGGTACCGCTTGATCGCGCCACGCATGCCGGTTCGTCGTCAGCGGTAACGGTCGCACTGCCGACGCTTGGGGAAGGGCTGTACGTCGTCACATGGCGAGCGGTTTCCGCCGACTCACACCCTGTCAGCGGAGCGTTCACGTTCACGGTCGGTAGTTCAAGCGTGGTGAATCCCGGCTCCCTGGTCACCGGGGTGTTGGCTGGCCAGCGCGCCGATCGATTTGTGGTGTGGGCCGCTGGTGTTGCGCGAGCGGTCCTCATCACGCTCGTGGCGTGTGTGGTTGGTTTGCTGTCATTCCCGGTGCTCACCGGCGCGGCGCGAAGCAGACGGTGGCGGATCTGGTGCGCCGGATTGGTCCAGGGCCTCGCGCTGGCGGCGATCGCCGCATTGTTGCTCGCGGCGGTGGCGAGCACCGGACGCTCCATCAGTGGGATCGGATCGGCCTCCGCCTGGAGCGCCTACCTGCAGACCGCAGCGGGGTGGGCCGCAGTGGCCCGCGCCGCAGCAGTGGTACTTGCTGCACCGATAGCGGCCTCGACGATTCGGGTGGGTTCGGCCCGAGGTGTCGCAGACGTCTTGGTAGCGGTGCTCATCGCCGTTGCGGTGGCAGCATCGGCATGGGCAGGTCACGGTGCCACGGGCCGTTGGGCGACGCTGTCGGTTCCGGTCACGATCGTGCACACGTTGGCCATGGGTGTTTGGTTCGGTGGGCTCGTCGCGCTCGTTGCCGTGTACCGCAACGACGGTCGCACGGTGCAGATCATCAAACGGTTCTCGACTGCGGCGTTCGCGTCGGTCGTCGTGCTCGTTGGTACGGGGGTTCTGCAGGGTGTCCGACAGTTGGGTGCGGAGAACCCGCTGCTCGCGTGGTCAACGTATTCGTCGAACTCTTTCGGACGACTGCTCGCCATCAAGGTGCTCGTCGTGGTGGTGATGGTTGCCGTTGCAGGCTTCAGCCGTCGGTCGCTACGGCGCCACGAAGGAGTTGGCATCGGTCGACTGGTGGCGGGTGAGGTGATGCTGGGTCTCGGGGTACTGGCAGTGACGAGCGCCCTCATGGTGGCGAACCCGTCGGCGGGGAGCAGCAGTGCGTCGGTCACGGTGAACGCAGAGGATGACGCTGTAGCGGTGTCGCTGTTTGTCGAGCCTGCACGAGCGGGGAACAACACCTTGCACCTCACCCTGCGCAGCCCAGACTTCGGAACCGAGGTCTATGACAACGTGTCCGTGAGCGCAACGCTGGCGAGCAGGGAGATCGGGCCGCTCGACCTTGCTCTGGAGCCGGCGGGAACCAACCACTTCACGACCA
>CANIBN010000086.1 GCA_947465505.1 Acidimicrobiales bacterium
CCGAGGGCCTTCCAGGTACGCATACCGGCAAGCCCGCTCACGGGTAACTGCTGTGAGCGCTGGAACGCCTTCACGTACCGCTGGGTGATGAGGCCGAAGTAGCCAGTTTCCCGCACGGGGTAGCCGCGCGCCGCGAGTTCGCGCTGGAGGATGCGCACGAGCGTCCCGCGCGTGCCCAGTCGCAGTGGCCGCACCACCGGGCGGGCGATCGTGGTCGTGGTGGTCACCTCAGTGGTGGTCGTGCTCGTCGACGAGGTGGATGAGGGGGTCGACGAACCGGGCAGGCTGCTGCGCACCACCGTGGTCTCGCCCTCGCTGCCCGGGATCGTGCTCGTCGGGATCGTGGTGATCGGTGTGCTCGACACCTCGACAGGCAGCAGTTCGAGCGAACGCTGGTCGTCGAGTTGTGTGCGGATGAACAGCGCGAACCTGCTTCGACCGGCAGCGGTGAGATTGATGAAGTCCGGCCGTTCCGCCGTGCCCTTCACGAACCACCGGGTTGCATCGTCACTGCTCGACGCCGTATTCCAGTCGAGCACGGTGAGCTGGTCCCACCTGGCTGCGGCTTCAACAAGCGCCGCGTTCGCGGCGGCGAAGGTTGGCGTGCCGTCCTGGTTGAGGCGACGCTCGGAGAGGTTCACCCACAGCACACGGGCGACGCCACGGCCCAGCAAGGCCTCCATCGTCTGGTCGACCGCGGCACTCATAGCAGCAGGGTTCTCGTAGTAGCCGGCCTGCACGATGGCGAACGCCGGAGTAGCCGCTGCCTTGACCGCATTGAGCACGTTGTTTGAAGCGCAACCGCGACCGGCACCGGTGACGCAGCGAAGGGACTTCACGTCCCACGTCACGTTGTACGCGCCATTGGTGAGCAACTTGAGATCGGTGAGAGCCGACGCCCCTGCGGTGTCGCCGATGAACAGTGCAGGGCCAGCCGCAGTCTTGTCAGGCTGGCGCAGCAGCGTGAAGGACAGGTAGCGAGACTTCAGTTTCAACGCACGACGGAACTGATCGCCGGTGAGCGAGACGTCGCTCTTCGTGCCCTCGAGCACGAGGTTGTCCACCCATCCGTCCCACACGCCGCCACCGCTGCGCTTGGTGACGCGGATGTTGAGCAACTGGCCGATCTGCGGCCACTTCGCCGTGATCGCCGATGCAGGTACGGACTTGGACCACGCGTGGTGCGGGTTTGCTGCAATGGCGTCGCCAGGATCGTCAACCGCCTGGTAGAGGCTGGTGATCGAACGACCACCGTTGCTGGAGGAGAACAAGGCCCAAGCGACGGCACCGTTCTGGTAGCGGAGCACCGTGCCAGCCGTGTCCGACACAGCAGCGTTCGATGCAGGATTCTCCAACTTCGCTACCTTGCCGCCCACACGGGAACGACTGGCAGCACCGCCATACACCTGACAGCTTGACGTATCGCACGTCTTGGCGCCCGATGAACGCGGGCGGCTCGACACGGCATAGCTACGAGCGGCTACGGCCTGAGCGCGCAGGGCGTGGATGCCCTTGCCGCCACCCACCTTCGCCCATGATGCAGGCGATTCGCGCGGCACGACGCCGCGTACGTAGTCCTCGAGGAGGACGGTGTTGAACGTGTAGTTGCGACCCGCGGAATTATTCGTGGCGCTTACCGTGCCGCGGTAGTAGCGAACCGACCGGCTCTTCTGGCACACACCAACGACGTCGCGAGGTGCAACTGCAGCGGCACTATCGGACAATGCCGTCGAGAAGGTAATCGGTCCGGTGACGGACCGAGCGATGCGTACCCAAGCCGAAGTACGCACTGGTACCGCAGGAGTGCTGGTCTCTGGCACGGCGCCACCTGACGCAGACGTCGCGGGCGCGGACGAGGTGGTCGGCTCGGAGGAGGACGGTGCGGGGGTGGTCGATGGTCCAGAGGTGGTGCTCGACGAATCCGGGAGTGTGGTGTCGGTGCTGTCGCCGTCGGACGGGTCTGGCGGTACCAGCGAGTCACCGATTGCCGGGCATTCGATACCGCGCTTGCCCCAGAGGTCGTACACGTTGTTGCGACCGGGAACCTCACGTGCAACGAGCGAGCCCCAGGTGTGACCACTCGGGTCTGCCGAAGTGGTGAGCGACAACGAATCGCTGATCACGGCGGTCTGCAGGCCATCGAGGGCACTCAACTGCACCACCATGCGGCCAACCGGCGTGTTGTGGAAGTCGGAATCCTTGACCTGGTCGAGCGTGGTGTTCGTGTAATAGATCCCGAGGATCTCTTTCCACGTCTTGTCGTACTGCGTCGCCCAGCCGAGGGCACCCCACTGACTGAGACCGGCACCGTGTCCGTTCCCCCGGCCGTCAATGACGACGGACTGAACAGGGGAAGCCCCGGCACGCGCCGACGTTGCACTGTGGATGATCGGTACACCGGCAACGATCGCGCCAGCCATCACAATGGCAAGTCGCTGTCGTTTGCTGGAGCGCAGGGCGCGTAGGAACATGGGAGTCTCCTCTGCCCGCAGGCATCAGTGTACGGAGACGTGTCGGCACAGAACAGCGCTTTGTGTCCGAGTTCATCAACAATTTGTGCTGCTTCTACGCAGTGTGTTGGTGTCACACGATGCGTGGTTGCTGTGGCGAGCGAACACTCTGCGTTAGGTTGCAACGATGCGCGTTCTCGTCATGGGAGGCAACCGATACATCGGTCTCTGTCTCGTTGAGGAATTGGTTCGACAGGGTCATGAGGTGACCGTGATGAACAGTCACGCCGTGCCGTATCCCGCAGGAGTGCGTCGGCTGCATGGTGACCGACAGCAGCCCGGGATGATTGAGCAGGTGCTCGGGCCGCACCGGGACGAGTTCGACGCCGTGTTCGACAACACGTCGTATTTCCCCAAGGATCTCGAACCAATGGTGGAGCTATTCGCCGGCCGGGTGCAGCACTTCGTGTTCACGAGTTCGGTGGCCGTATACCGCCGCAGCTTCGTTCAGCCTGTTCACGAGGACTTCCGGCGTCACGCACCGGACGACCCGGACCATCGCAAGTCCTACGGCGTCGGCAAGGTGCAGTGCGAGGACTACCTCGACGACCTCCACGAGCGCACCGGCCTGCCCCACACCACCCTGCGGGTGGGCCACACCTTTGGGCCGCGGAGCCCACTGGTCACCCGAGATCCGATCTTCTTCCGTCGCATGGAGCTCGGCAGGCCCACGCTCGTGCCCGGCGATGGATTCTCGGCGCTCTGTCTCATCCATGTGGCCGATGTGGCCCGACTGATGGTGTCGGTGCTCGGCAACCCGAAGGCCGTTGGTTCCACGTACAACGTGGTCGGTCACGAATTCGCCAGCCTGCTCGGTGTGCTGGAGATGATCGGTCGCGCGGCAGGCGTGAAGCCCGATCTGGTGCACGTGCCGCTGGAGATCGCACGCCGTCGGAACCCACCGATCGTGCACTGGGGTGAGGCCATCATGGGCAGCACCGTGTACTCCATCGACAAGGCGCTCTCGGATCTCGCGTGGACACCGCAGTTCGGTCTCGAGTCCGGCTATGCCGATTCGTACCAGTGGTATGCCAACGGCGGGCGTGAGCTGTACGAGTACGACTTCAGCGCCGAGGACGAGGTGCTGTCGCTGCTGAAGTAGCCCGACCGATCGCGCCTGGCGCGCAGGCCTACTTGCTGCGCTTCTGGATGTTCGCCCACTCGTCGCGCAGGCCCACTGTTCGGTGGAACAGCATCGGCGTGCGCGGATCGTGAGCGAAGTAGCCGAGACGCTCGAACTGCACCACCGAGCCGAGTGGCGTATCGGCCAGTGACGCCTCCACCTTGCAGTTGGAGAGCAGCTCCAGGCTGTTGGGGTTCAGTTCGTCGAACGGGTCGCCTGTTGTATCGCCAGGAACCTTGGTGGTGAACAGCCGGTCGTACAGCGCAACGGTTGCCTCGATGGCATGCGCAGCAGACACCCAGTGCAGTGTGGTCTTCACCTTGCGACCATCGGGTGCGTTGCCACCACGTGTCTCGGGGTCGTAGGTGCACTGCACTTCGGTGACGTTGCCGTCGGCGTCGGTGGTGTAGCTCTCGCACTTCACGAAGTACGCAGCACGCAGGCGCACCTCTCGCCCGGGGGCAAGACGGAAGAACTGCGGCGGAGGGTCTGCCGAGAAATCTTCGCTCTCGAGGTAGAGAACACCGGAGAACGGCACCATGCGCGTGCCCTCATCAGGGTTCTCCGGGTTGTTGACCACTTCGCACAGCTCCACCACCGGGTTGCCGTCGGCGTCGGTGGGCCAGTTGGAGATGACGAGACGGATCGGCCGCAGCACGGCCATGCGGCGCAGTGCCGTTCGGTTGAGCTCTGTGCGCACGAACGACTCGAGCAGTTCGATGTCGTGGCGGCTGTTGGTGCGGCTGACACCGATGTAGTTGCAGAACTCGCGGATGGACGCAGCGGGGTAGCCGCGACGGCGCAGCCCGCGCAGTGTCGGCAGGCGTGGGTCGTCCCATCCGTCAACCGTGCCCTGGGCGACGAGTGCCGCAAGCTTGCGCTTCGAGGTAACGGTGTAGGTGAGCTCGAGTCGGGCGAACTCGGTCTGTCGTGGCTTGTCACTCGGCAGCGGCAACTGCTCCAGGTACCAGTCGTACAGCGGGCGGTGGCTGTCGAACTCGAGTGTGCACAGCGAGTGGGTGACACCCTCGATGGCGTCGCTCTGGCCGTGGGCCCAGTCGTAGGTGGGATAGATCGACCACTGGTCGCCGGTGCGGAAGTGATGCTGGCGGCGGATTCGATACATCACCGGATCGCGCAACTGCATGTTCTCGTCCTGCATGTCGATCTTTGCTCGCAGCACGCGTGAGCCGTCGGCGAACTCGCCTGCACGCATGCGACGGAACAGGTCGAGGTTCTCCTCGGGCGTGCGGTTGCGGAACGGGCTCTCGATACCCGGCTTGCCGTAGCCGCCGCGCTGTGCCGAGATGGTCTCGCCGTCCTGATCGTCGACGTAGGCGAGCCCGCGCTCGATGAGATGCTCGGCCCACTGGTAAATCTGCTCGAAGTAGTCCGAGGCGTAGAGGATCGGCTCTGGCGGCGGGAAGCCGAGCCAGGTGAGGTCGGCGATGATGCCGCTCACGAACTCCTCGTTCTCGGTCTCGGGGTTCGTGTCGTCGAGGCGAAGGTTGCACCGCCCGGCGAACTCGTTGGCCAGACCGAAATCGATGCAGATGGCCTTGGCGTGCCCGATGTGCAGGTAGCCGTTCGGCTCGGGTGGGAAGCGGGTCTGCACGCGGCCGCCGAAGGTTCCCTGGCTGTTGTCCTGCCGGACGAGTTCGCGTACGAAGTCGGTGGACGGCGGGGTGGGGGAATCGGTCGTGCTCATCAGAGGATTTCGGGGGTGGGCCGGTGCTGCGGGCGTTCCTGCAACGATACGGCAACCCTGCCGCCGTCCGGCTACTCGGAGCGGAGGCTACGTCGGCGTGTGAAGACGCCCCAGTTCGGCAAGGACCCGAGCCTCGGAGACTGGTTCGGCGGTGCCGAGTTGTTGGGCAAACAGGCTCACCCGCAGTTCCTCGAACAGCCAGCGGGCACGAGCAGAATCTGGGTTCGTCAGCACGCTCGCATACCGCTGCTCGATGCCGTTGAGGCGGTCCATCAGCTGACGGTCTCGCTCGGGCTTCTCGCGGAGTTTGGTGAGCCGGTGCTCAATGGCCGACACATAGCGAGCAATGTGCTGTGTCTGTGCGAGACCGGCCTCACTGACGAATCCGGGGTGCACGAGTGCCGCGAGGCGTTGTGCTGCGTCTCGCACCGAGGCAGTGATCTTCGGCGCCGTCAGTGCATCGAGCAACCCCGCCGTCCGTGCAGCGAGCACCACTGCAGCACCAGCCTGACGCGTGAGGGCCATCGCGGTGGCGCTGAGGCTCGCGCTCACGGTGCGCTGGAGGGAGCGGAAGCCCTCCTCATCGACGGGCACATCGCCCGCCTGGGTCATCAGGTGATCGACAGCAGCAAAAATGCAGTCGTCCACGAGGTCCACGGCCGATGCCCAGCCCATGCGGGCGAGAGCAAGGCGCACATCGTTCGACAGCGTCTGCGCGCACGCCTTGCGCGGCAGTGCAACGGTGAGTAGGAGCAGGCGGCGAACGCCTTTGCGCATCGCTCGGTCTCGGGCCTGTGGAGTGGTGAGCAGGCGCAGGTGCACGTTCGTGCCGTCGTCGATCAGAGCGGGGTATCCACGAGCCGTGTGCCCGTCGTGCTCGGCCTCAACCACCGGCGGCAACGTGCCGATCGTCCAGTCCGTGAGGCGGTCCTGCTCGTAGCCCCCTGCGAGGCGGGACACCTCTGAGCGAACCGCACCGCGCAACTGCGACTGCAGCGCTGCGAGGTCCTTGCCGCGGGCCAGCACGCGCCCCTCGATGTCCTCCACTGCGAAGGTGGCCACAAGGTTGTTCGGCAACGTGGACATCTGGAAGTCCGATGGTCGGATGGTGTGCCCACTCCGACTGGAGAGCACACGGGCGAGTGCCGAGGCGAATGCTTCGGGCCGCTTGGCGTCGGGACCCTCGTGGAGCGCCGCTACCGCATCACTGATGTACTCCGCAGCCGGCACGAGTTCTCGCCGGATCCCCTTGGGCAGCGCCTTGATGTACGCAGTTACGAGGTCTTCCCGCAGCCCGGGCACCAGCCACGTGAACGGCTCGGAGTCCATCTGGTTGAGCACCAACAGCGGGATGCGCACGGTCATGCCGTTGTCGTCGTGCGCAGGGTCGAAGTCGTAGTCGAGCGGTAGGGCCGGTTCGTGGTCCGTCCATTCCGCAGGGAACTCCTCCAGCGCGTCGGCCTGTCCCTTCAGCAGTTCCTCGCGCGTGAGCAGGAGCAGCGAGGGGTTCTTCTTGCCGGCATCGCGCCACCAGCGCTCGAAGTGGCGGGTGGAGGTCACGTCTGCAGGGATGCGTGATGCGTAGAAGCGTTCGACGTCGTCGTCGTTCGGGACCAGGTCGAGTCGACGGATGCGCTCGGCCACCGACGCCACATCGGTCAGCACCTCGTGGTTGTGCTGCATGAATGGGTACTCACGGTCCCACTCACCGAGCACGAGCGCGTGACGCACAAACATCTCGTGCGCAAGCGACGGGTGGAGACGGGCGAGCAGCACCCGTCGCCCGGCCACGATGGGCAGCCCATAGAGCATCACGCGTTCGGTAACGGTGGAGGTGCCCGACTGCTCCTCCCACTGCGGCTCGCCGTAACTGCGCTTCACGAGGTGATCGCCGAGTCGTTCAGCCCACTCGGGTTGGATGCGCGCAGCGACGCGGGCCCACAGTCGGTTCGTCTCCACCAGCTCTGCGGCCATCACCCACTTCGCGGGTCGCTTTGCCTGTGCCGAGCCGCGGCCGATCATGAACTTCGCGTTGCGCGCCCCGCGGAACTCCTTGCTCTCCCCCTCGCGCATACCGATCTGAGAGAGGAGACCTGACAGCAGCGCCTGGTGCACATGATCTGGGTGGGCAGGTGTGGTGTTGAGACGGATACCCAGGCCCGAGGTGATCTGACGCAGCTGGCTGAACAGGTCCTCCCATTCGCGCACGCGCAGATAGTTGAGGAACTCGTCCCGACAGAGGCGACGGAACTGATTGCCGGTGAGCTCTCGCTGTCGTGCTCGCAGGTGATCCCACAGTCGCACGAAGGTCATGAAGTCTGAGCCGTCCTCGCCAACGAACCGTTGGTGGGCAGCGTTCGCTGCCTCAAGCTTCTCCGCCGGACGTTCACGTGGGTCCTGGATAGAGAGCACTGCGGCCACGATCATCACTTCACGCGCACAGCCGAGCCGGTCAGCCTCAAGCACCATGCGGCCGAGCCGCGGGTCGATAGGCAGTTGCGAGAGACGCTTGCCCAGACGCGACAGGCGTCTCGGCGTGGTGGGTGATGCGGATTCGCCGAGCGGCTCGAATGCGGCGAGTTCGTCGAGCAGGGCGATTCCGTCGGTGATGCTGCGAGCATCCGGTGGCTCAACGAAGGGGAACGAGGCAATGTCGCCGAGGCCGAGGGCCGTCATCTGCAGAATGACCGAGGCAAGGTTCGTGCGGAGGATCTCGGGTTCGGTGAATGGGACGCGCTGGGCGAAGTCGTCCTCGCCATAGAGGCGTATGCAGATGCCCGGTGCGACGCGTCCGCACCGACCTGCTCGTTGGTTGGCTGATGCCTGTGACACCGCCTCGATGGGGAGTCGTTGCACCTTCAGGCGACGGCTGTAGCGCGAGATGCGAGCGGTGCCTGCGTCGATGACGTAACGCACTCCTGGCACGGTGATCGACGTCTCGGCCACGTTGGTGGACAGGATCACGCGTCGCCCGGTGTGTGGCTCGAACACGCGGTGCTGCTCCGATGCAGACATGCGGGCATAGAGAGGGAGCACTTCGGTGTGTCGCGGGCCGCTGCCATCGCTGATCGAGCGTCGGAGGTAGTCGGCGACGTCGTGAATCTCGCGCTCGCCGGAGAGGAACACGAGGATGTCGCCCTCACCCTCGTGGCACAGTTCATCGACAGCGTCGGCGATCGCACCCACCTGGTCCCGGTCGTCGTCGGGCACCTCCCCGTAGGCGCGGTAGCGCACCTCGACGGGATACGAGCGTCCGCTCACCTCGATCACCGGGGCGCCGCCGAAGTGCTGGGAGAAACGAGCGGTGTCGAGCGTGGCCGAGGTAACGATGAGCTTCAGGTCCGGGCGCTGTGGCAGCAGGTGCGTGAGGTAGCCGAGCAGGAAGTCGATGTTGAGGCTGCGTTCGTGGGCCTCGTCCACGATGATCGTGTCGTAGCGGCGCAGCATCCGGTCCCGTTGGATCTCGGCCAGCAGGATGCCGTCGGTCATCACCTTCACCAGCGTGTCCGCACCCACCCGGTCGGTGAACCGGACCGAGTAGCCCACCGTGGTGCCGAGTGGGGTACCGAGTTCGTGGGCTACCCGCTCGGCGATCGTGCGGGCGGCGACGCGGCGGGGTTGGGTGTGTCCGATGAGACCTTCCACGCCACGGCCGAGCTCCAGGCACAGCTTGGGCAGCTGGGTGCTCTTCCCGGACCCGGTCTCGCCGGCGACGATCACCACCTGATTGGCGGCGATGGTGCTGAGCAACTGCTCCCGGCACGCCGCAATGGGCAGCTCCTCGGGGTAGCTGACGGCGGGGACGAGCAGGCGCCGGCGTTCGATGTCTTCGGGGGAGGGCCGGCGAGCCATGTGTTGAGGCTATTGCCGAGTCACAACGGGTGGCCTGTCATACTGCGCAGGTGCAGACGGGGGTCGCATCTGAACACGGGCTTGAGCCGCGCAATCGGCGCTGGGCGGTCGCTGTGGTGCTGGGCACCGCCGCACTCATCGCGCACAACTGGTGGATCGTCATCTATCCGCTGGGTTGGATGCCGTCATGGAACGCGCTCATCAGCGAGGCGGAGGCAACGAACCAGCCGCATGGTGGGCTGCTCTCGGGGATCGACATCGCAGTCGGTGTCGCTGTGTTGGTTGCGCTGTGGCTGCGCCGCCCGGCGTGGGCGGGCCGCACCGGCATCGCTGTGTGGTGGTGGAGCGTGTCGTGGGCCTTCTTCGGGCTGCTCGAGGGCGTGTTCCCGCTCGCGTGTTCACCCTCTACCGACAAGGTGTGCGAGGACGCCGAGTGGAAGTTTGAGCTTGCGTACCACCACTACGTGCACATGGGTTCGGGCGTCCTCGAGTACGTCGCCGCAACATTCGTGGCCATCGCAGCGTGGCGTACGCCGTCGCTCGGGTGGCTGCACCGGTTCGGCAAGACGATGAGCATCGCACTGTTCGTCACATACCCGTTCATCGGCCTCACGTTCTTCACGCACCGACTCTCAACGATCAGCGAGGCGGCCTTCTTCGCCATGTTCAGCGTGATCAACGGTGCCGTGATCTGGTACCGACCCCGCACGGTGCCGGTGTCTGCCGACTCTGCGCACTAGCAGCATCCAGCGTTCCCTACGCACGTCGGAGAGGAACAGCAGTACCACGACGACGAGCGCGAGGATGCTGATGTTGCGGCCGGCAGTCCAGCCGGGTGGTGTGAACCGCAGGTGTACCCGATGAGACCCCGCGGGCACCGGCACGCCCAGCACCAAGGCATTGGTTCTGCTGACGGGAACCGGCCTTCCGTCCACCGTGGCTGTCCAGCCCTCCATCCAGGCATACGACGTGACGAAGTGGGACGGCCGGTCGGCGAACACGGTCCAGGTACCGCTCCCGCCGTCATCCATCGCGCCGCCGAGCACCGAGCCTGATGCACCCGGCTCGTGTGCGGCGGCGATCTCGTACAACCCCGCCTCACTCACCGTGCTGCGGTCAACGTAGGCGTACTGCGTGAGATCGGTGTCCGGTGCGCCCAGCGCAACACGAGCATCGTCGAGGGAACCGACGCGCACACCACCCACGAGGTAGCTCTCGGGCAGTCGGGGAACGTAGGAGTACAGCGTGTAGATGTCGAACGTGCCGTACGCGGTCCAGCCGGGGGCAGGTGCTCCTGCGTATCCGCTTGCCAACAGCGTGGTGGTGCGTAACACGTCAGGCATCCATCCGCCGGACCAGAGCCGCGGGTCTGGGAGGTAGCCGTTGTACGCCATGTAGCCGA
>CANIBN010000087.1 GCA_947465505.1 Acidimicrobiales bacterium
GAGGAGCGCAGCGACGGATCCCGTCATCCGCTCTGGCCGAAGGCCACACACGATCCCGACAATCGGGAGGAGCGCAGCGACGGATCCCGTCATCCGCTCGAATGGAAACGGTGCCCCGCTCAGTTCGCGAGTGACCCGCCGTAGATCTGCCAAGCGAGCAACGACTTCGCCACGAGGCTGAGTACGAGGTACACCTTCTCGCCGTGGGCGTAATTGCGCCAGCGGCCAACTTCTCGGTACTGCAACCATTGGTTCAGGCCGAAACTGAAGAAGAGCACGAGTTCGGCAACCACGATGCCGTAGACGAAGCCCGGTACATCGGGAGCACCGATCACGTTCACCCAGATCGCCACCCACGGCGCGACGCCAGCGATCGTGCCGAACCAGAACGGCAGCATCGTGGTCGTTGTCCGGCCCGGCGGGTTCATCCGCTCCTGCAGCCAACCGAACAGGATCATGGCGACGTTCGCGCCGATGATGGCGAGCACGGAGGTGACATCGGTGATGCCGCTGTAGAACGCAATGAGCACCACCATCAGGGTGGCGCTGAACGAGTATTCGACCCAGCGGAATCGATTGATCCCGCTTCGCAGATCACTCTCGTAGGTGTTTCGCGCATAGGTCGCGGTTGCCACGTGGTCGAAGGTAGCGAGCAGCAGGAACACAGCGATCGCCTGTCCGATCGGAACGTCGAAGAGCGCCTTGGGCGTAGTCAGTCTGGTTCCTGGCGGTCCCTGGGGGTAGGTGGAGGTGACCGTGATGGCAAAGTCGCTCGCCATCACCAGGATGAGCACGGCCTGAGCCGCGTGCAGCGCGGAAAGACCGAGGTTCCACCTCCGCAGACCCTGTAGGCGCTCGTCAGTCAGGCCAGTAGCCACTTGATTGTCGCTGCTCCCGCGCTCGGGGGAACTGCGGATTACCTCGGTCATACATCGACTCCTTGTTGACGGGGCGAACCAACACGTACGTCGCTGACCACCGTGTCCGTAGTAGCACGAGCCGACGATGCTGCGAGCGCATGCAGGCGTTCTGCGTCAGCGCAGATGCCAGCAAGTAGTCCCGGGAAGACAAAGCGGTGGAACGGTGCCACGGAGATCCAGTACAGACGGCCGAGCAAACCTCTCGGATGGAAACGGGCCGTCTGGGTGATGGTCGCCACTCCGTCACTTGCTGCCACCTCCCACTGCAGCCAAGCATCACCGGGAAGGCGCATTTCAGCACGCAGACGAAGGAGCACGTTCGGCGTGAGCGCCTCGACCCGCCAGAAGTCGAGGGGATCGCCCACCGAGAGTTGGTGCTGATGGAGACGACCGCGGCGCATCCCCACCCCGCCGAACAACGAATCGAGCACACCCCGGAGGCTCCAGAGCCAGTCCCCCGCATACCAACCCTGCCGTCCGCCGATCGACGAGACCACCTGGAACAGTTCAGCCGGCGTTGCATGCACCTTGCGCTCACGGCGATCGAGATTCACGGTTCCACCCGACCACGAAGGATCGGTTGGCTGCGGCTCCGCCGGCGGTCGCCCGCCCAGTTCTGCGTGCGCCCAACTCGTCGGCACGTCGCCACGGATCGAGCTGCCCAATGCAAGCTCAACGGCCTGCCGATACGTCAACTGCACACTCGGCATTGCGTCGGCTGCTGCATCGCCCTTAACGACGACGTCGTTCACCAGGCTCTGAATGAGCGGGCGAGCAAGCATCGGTGGGATCGGGGTCACCAATCCGATCCACCGCGAGGACAGTCCGGGCGTCAGGAAAGGCACCGGGATGATGAGACGACGGCGCAAGCCGGCCACCTCTGCGTACTGGGCCATCATCTCGCGATAGGTGAGCACCTCGGGTCCACCTACATCGAGGATTCGTCCGGTGACATCTGCGGTCAGCGATTCTGCGAGGTAGTGCAGCACATCGCGTACCGCTACTGGCTGACACTTCGTATCGACCCAACGGGGCGTGACCATCGCAGGGAGCACCTCAACGAGGTAGCGCAGCATCTCGAAGCTCGCTGATCCCGAGCCGATGACGACTGCTGCCCGCAATTCGACCACCGGAACCAAACCCTTGGCCAGTTCGGCGCCAACCTCCTGCCGGCTCGCAAGGTGCTCACTCAGATCGCCCGAGGAGTGATCGCCCAACCCACCGAGATAGATGATGCGCCGCAGCCCCGATGCCTCGGCGGCGCGGCGGAAGTTCTCGGCGACCGCTCGGTCGTGCTCAGCCCACTCGGCGGACGACCCGATGGAGTGCACCAGGTAGAACGCTGCATCAACGCCCGCCATGGCCGCCGTGAGGTCGTCACCGACATCGCCCTGAACGAGCTCAACCGAGGCGTGCCAAGGAGCGGAGAGCACCTTGGCGGGCGTACGAACGAGGCAGCGAACCCGATAACCGCGCTCCAGCAAGAGCGTGACGAGGCGGCCGCCGATGTACCCACTCGCCCCGGTGACGAGGATCAACGACCCGGGGAGGACGGGGGACGGATCACCCGAGGCACCGCCATCGTTCAACTTGGTGCGTGTCATGGGTTGCGTCAACCTCACCGTCGTTCGACTAGCCGTCAGGGATGACTGGAGTGTTCCTGACGGTACCGCCGAACGCCGTGCTTTCTGGGTCGATTTGGGGTGAGAATGCCACCAGTAATCGACCCAGAAACCGGAGAACCGTGAACGCAGCTGCAGCCCAGTTCGTGAAGTACCCCAAGGTGCTCCTGCACGACCACTTGGACGGCGGTCTGCGCCCGTCCACGGTGCTCGAGCTTGCTGGTGAGTACGGCTACACCAACCTTCCCACCGCGAACGTCGACGACCTCGCTACCTGGTTCCACCGTGGGGCGAAGCGCAATGACCTCGTGCTCTATCTGGAGACCTTCGCTCACACCGTCGGTGTGATGCAGCACCGCGACGCCATCGAGCGCGTGGCGTTCGAATGTGCTCAGGACCTCGCTGCCGACGGCGTGGTGTACGCCGAGGTCCGCTTCGCTCCGGAACTGCACACCGAAGGCGGGCTATCCCTTGACGAGGTGGTGCGTGCTGTGATGGACGGGCTGCAGCGTGGTGCTGCGGGCACCGATCTCACGGTGTACGCCATCCTCTGCGCGATGCGCACTGCAGCGCGCAGTCTGGAGATCGCACAACTCGCCACGACTTGGCGTGACGACGGAGTGGTGGGTTTCGACATTGCCGGCGCGGAGGCTGGCTACCCACCCACCCGTCACCTCGAGGCCTTCAATCACGTGCAGCGGGAGAACTTCCACGCAACCATCCACGCCGGCGAGGCGTTCGGCCTGCCGAGCATCTGGGAAGCAGTGCAGCTGTGTGGGGCGGAGCGGCTTGGTCATGGCGTGCGCATCGTCGACGACATCACGGGCGAGCCCGGCAGCGAGGTACTCGGTCGGCTGGCACAGTTCGTGCGCGACCGACGCATCCCGCTCGAACTGTGCCCCACGAGCAACGTGAACACCGGTGTGTGTCCATCCATTGCGGAACACCCCATTGGGCTGCTTCGCCGCCTCCGCTTCCGCGTGACCGTGAACACCGACAACCGACTGATGAGCGACACCACGATGTCGAACGAGTTCCGCCAACTGTCGGAGTCGTTCGGCTGGGGCATCGACGACTTCGAGTGGATCACCGTCAATGCCATGAAGAGCGCGTTCGCCCCGTTCCCCGAGCGCCTGCGTGTCATCAACGGGCTCATCAAGCCGCGCTACGCACTGGCGCGCGCCGAACAGACACTCGGCGGTTGACGCGTGGGCCAAGATGGCAGCGTGGTCGACCCGTTCCAGTCTGCGCGGCTCGGTCCGCTCATGCTGCGTAACCGTTTCCTGAAGGCCGCAACGTTCGAGGGCATGGCCGACAGCGGTCTTGTCACCGATCGACTCATCGAGTTTCACCGAACCGTCGCAGCCGGCGGTGCAGCGCTCACGACGCTCGCCTACCTCTCGGTTTCCGAGGATGGCCGTGGCGCGCCGAACGAGATCGTCGTCCGCCCCGAAGCAGCGCCCGGTCTCCGTCGTCTGGTGGAGACCGTGCACGCAGAGGGGGCTTTGGCCTCGGCACAGATCGGACACGCCGGTCCGGTCGCGGCAGCGACGGGAACACGAGCGCTCACGCCTTCGCGCATCTTCTCCCCCGTGTCGGTGCGATTCACGCGAGCAGCGAGCGATACCGACATCCAACGCGTCATCAAGGACTTTGCACAGGCTGCGGCAATCGTGCGAGATGCTGGATTCGACGCGGTGGAGGTGCACCTCGGTCATGGCTACCTGCTGAGCAGTTTCCTGTCGCCGGACACCAACCGGCGTAACGACGAGTGGGGCGGGTCCCTTGCTGCGCGCGCGGAGTTACCGCGTCGGGTGCTGAGTGCCGTCCGCGAAGCCGTCGGCCCGCACTGCGCCGTACTGGCGAAGCTGAACATGAACGACGGCACACCCGGCGGCCTCCTGGAGCCCGAGAGCCTCGCAGTGGCACAGATGCTCGAGCGCGAAGGAACCGTGGATGCACTGGTGCTCACCGGTGGCAGTTCGTTCCGCAACCCGATGTATCTCCTGCGCGGCGACGTACCGCTGCGCGAACTGGCCGCGAATTTCCCGTTGCACATCCGTTCCGGTATGCGGCTGTTCGGAAAGCGGTTCCTGCGCAACTACGCGTTCGAGGAGGGCTTCTTCCTGCAGCAGGCAGAGCAGTTCCGGGCTGCGCTCTCCCTGCCACTCGTGGCACTCGGCGGCGTCAATCGTCTCGACACTGTGCAGCGCGCGCTCGACGACGGCTTCGAGTTTGTGGCGCTGGGGCGAGCGCTTCTGCACGAACCGGGACTCATCAATCGATGGCAGCAGGGCAACAGCACACCGGGAGCATGCACCCACTGCAACCGTTGCATGCCAACGATCTATTCGGGCACACACTGTCCGTTGGCGCTTCAATGAAGCGATTGCAGGGACGCGTCGCCGTGGTAACCGGCGCTGGCAGCGGTATCGGTCGCGCCACGAGCCTTGCCCTTGCCACTCGCGGATGTCACATCGCTGTGGTGGATATCAATACCGAGTCTGCCAACGAGACTGCCCGGCTCGTGCGTGCCCTCGGACCACAGGCGTCAGTTCACACCGTCGACATTCGCGACGAGCACGCTGTGACGGCACTGCCCGGCGCTGTGCTTGCCGAGCACGGCGCCTGCCACATCCTCGTGAACAATGCGGGAGTCACTTCGGCCGGTGTGTTCGAGTACGAGTCCATCGACGACCTCCGCTGGATCATCGACACCAACGTGTGGGGAGTGGTGCACGGAACCCGCGCCTTTCTCCCCTTGCTCCGACAGGCGGACGAGGCGCACCTGGTGAACCTGTCGAGCATGGTCGGTCTGCTCGGGCTTCCGCACAACACGTCCTATGCGCTCACCAAGGGTGCTGTTCGCTCGTTCACCGAGGCGCTTCGTTCCGAACTCGTGTCGTCGGGCGTGGGTGTCACTGCCGTGTTCCCCGGCTCGATCCGTACCAACATCACCCAAGCCGCTGGAGGCACCCACGCCGGACTGCTCGGCCGCATGGGCTCGCACCGCCTGGCCGGCGTCGCCCTGCGCTCCCCGGACCGTGTGGCCGAGCGCATCGTGCGCGCCATCGAGAAGAACCGAGCCCGTGTGGTGATCGGTGCCGATGCGCGCCTCATCGACCTCGTGGCGCGTCTGTTCCCCGGTAGGTCGGGCTTGCTGGGACGGTTGACGTCCCGACTGGTTCGCTGAGCGGCGCGGCCGTCAGCGAGTTACCGCTCAGAAGCGACGGTCGTTGGTCTTCTTCTTCGGCGGTGCCTTGAAGGGCGCCTCGAGGAGCGCCTCAAACGCGGCCTCGTCGGGCTGCTTGGGCTCGTTGAGCCGCTGGAGATAGGTCTTCAGCGCCTGGCGGGCGGAGGCAACGTGGTCACCCTTCACGCCCACGGAGCGGGCGAGGGCATCTTTTGCCTTGGCAACACGATCCTTGCGCAGGGCCTTCTCCTCCTCGGAGAACTCCCGCTGGACCTTGTTGGCCTTGGCTTCCTGGGTGGCCAGGCGACGGGCCTCGGCTTCCTGGAGGGGCGTCAGGTTCGATCGGGTCACGACGGTGTCTTCCTTCGGTTGGGGGCATACCCAGTGTTCTGCGAAACCGCAGGCTAACGCCCCTGCGCCATTACCCGGCAGGACGGAGGTGCAAGCGTCTGTTGCGCCTAGCCTTGAGCGCCTATGGCCACGACGCCCACCGCCGCCTTCTCCATCACCCTCGACTGCCGCCTCGACAACGTTCCCGGCACGCTCGGCAAGCTGTGCAACGCCATTGGCGAGGCAGGCGGGAACATCGGGGCGCTCGACGGGTTCGACGTTCGCGGTCCGGAACTGCGCCGCTGCCTCGTGGTTCACTGCCGTGACGAGGCCCACCAGCTCCGCGTGGTCGAGGCGGTCAAGGCGCTCAAGGGCATCACCCTCGTCGACTGGTGGGACCGCACCTACCGCATGCACGAGGGCGGAAAGATCTCCACCGAGACCGCCGCACCGGTCAACGACCGTGACGACCTGTCGATGGCCTACACCCCTGGCGTGGCCCGCGTGTGCATGTCCATCCACGACAACCCCGACCTCTCGCACGACTACACCATCCGCAAGAACACCGTCGCCATCGTGAGCAACGGCACCGCCGTGCTCGGCCTGGGCGACATCGGGCCCGAGGCCGCCATGCCGGTCATGGAGGGCAAGGCGATGCTCTTCAAGGAGTTCGGCGGCGTGGACGGGTTCCCGGTGTGCATCAACGCACGCACGGCCGACGAGGTCGTCGACTTCGTGCAGCGCATCGCCCCCACCTTCGGCGGCATCAACCTCGAGGACATCAAGGCCCCCGAGTGCTTCGAGATCGAGGAGCGCCTGAAGGCCAGCCTCGACATCCCCGTGTTCCACGACGACCAGCACGGCACCGCGGTGGTGGCATTGGCCGCACTGTGGAACTCGCTGAAGATCACCGGTAAGAAGATGGAGGACCTCTCGGTCGTCATCGCCGGCATCGGCGCCGCTGGTGTTGCCATCGGCAAGATCCTCATCAATGCAGGCGTTGGCGAGATCGTCGGCTGCGACCGCACCGGAGCCATCTACACCGGCCGCAGCGACCTGAACTTCGCGAAGGAATGGTTTGCCGAGCACACCAACCCCTCGCGCAAGATGGGTTCCATCGCCGACGTAATGCGCGGCGCCGACGTGTTCCTCGGCGTGAGCGGTCCCGACCTCATCACCGCTGCCGATGTGCGCACGATGGCCCCGAACCCCATCATCTTCGCCATGGCCAACCCGAACCCCGAGATCCGCCCCGAGCAGGTAGACGGCCTTGCATCGGTCATGGCCACCGGTCGCAGCGACTACCCGAACCAGATCAACAACGTGCTGTGCTTCCCCGGCATCTTCCGCGGTGCGCTCGATGTGAACGCTACCGACATCACCGAGAACATGAAGCTCGCTGCCGCCGTCGCCATTGCCGAGTCGGTGTCCGACGCCCAGCTGTCGCCGCAGTTCGTGGTGCCCTCGGTGTTCGACCGCTCCGTGGTGGATCGCGTGGCCCCGGCCGTGTCGAAGGCCGCCATCGCCGACGGCGTCATCCGCAAGCCGAAGGCCTGAGCCCAGACTTCCTCAGCGCAGTTGTGGAATGACCTCTGCGCCAACCATCTCGATGGCGCCGGCGATGCGGTCGAGCGGCATGCCGCCCATGTCGAACATCAGCAGGTAGGTGTCGAGGTGCAGCAGTTCCTGTAGTTCGCTCATGCGGTCAACCAGCTGCGCCGGGCTGCCACACAGCGCAAGGGTGCGGCATCGCTCGTCGAAGTCGAACTCCCCGATGCTCACGTTGGTGCGGCCCGAGGACTCCACGATGAGTTGGTTCACCCAGTCGACGTATTGCTTGTAACGCGGTTCCCACTCGGCCTTGCCAGCCGCGTAGTCCTTCGCCACCCACGCGTGGCTGCACATGCCGATGCGACGCAGCTCGGGGTCCCGACCGTTGGCCTCCCACTGCTGCTCGTAACGATCGACGATCGGGCGGAACGTCTCGGGAGTGCCGAACACTGTGGGCAGCATGAGCCACAGGCCCAGACGCGCTGCGAGGTCGATGCTCTCCATCGACGTCCCGGCTCCGATCCATACCGGCGGACGGGGCCACTGGAGCGGGCGGGGCTGCGTGGTGATGTTGCGGAGCGGCACGTGGTGCGTGCCCTCCCAGGTGACGTTCTCCTCGGACCACAGCCGAACCAAGATCTCGACGTTCTCGGCAAAGACGGCCTTCGCCACCGTCGGGTCCTGACCGAAGCCGGCGAACGTGTGCGGGAAGAACGTCCCCCGTCCGAGCACTGGCTCCACCCGACCGCCCGAGAGCAGGTCAAGCGTTGCGTAGTCCTCTGCCACGCGGACCGGGTCGAGGTTGACACCGAGGGTCACGCCCGTGGAGAGACGGATGTGCGACGTGCGCTCGGCAATGGCGGCCAGCACGATCGGTGGGGAGGACAGGATGTAGTCGCAGAAGTGGTGCTCGCCGAGATGCACGCTGGAGAAACCGGCGTGTTCTGCCATAACGGCCTGATCGACGATGCTGCGGTGCCGCTGGGCCTGCGTCTCGCGATGCCCGGTAACGGGATCGGTGAGGTGGTCGCCCAGGGTGAGAAGCCCGACCTGCATGACCAGAACCTACTGAATCGGTACGACCTCAGTAGATTCTGCGCATGCTCCGCTGGGTGGACAGGTGGACTCGCCGACAGCGAGCAATCGGCGCGCTGATTGCCACCCTCGTTGGCGTGACGCTCCCGTTCGCAGAGATTCTCATCGGCACGAAGTCAGGGTTGTACTTCGACATCATCACTGCGCACCTGCCTCGATACAGCGCCGCGTGGGACAACTGGCGGCGTGGACTCTCGCCCAACTGGTGGCGCTCGATCTTCGGCGGTTTCAACGCCTTGGGGGCTGGTCAGTCCGGCGCGTACTACATTCCCAACGCGCTCTTCGCCTGGGTGAGCCGTCCGCTTGCCTATCGAATGTGGTTCTTCCTCCACCTCTGGCTCATGGCCGCTGGCTGGTTCGCCTGGAGTTGGCGGAGGTGGGGTTCGTTGCTCGGGGCCTTCGTCTCCGGAATTGGGGGCACGCTTAGTGGATATGTCGTCTACCACGTCCTCTTCATGCCGTACACGGCATCGCTCACTCTGCTCCCCTGGGTGCTGCTAGCTCTCGATCAGGTGATCGAGAGACGCGAACGTCGGTACGTTGCGTTTCTAGCGCTGCTGCTGGGCGGGCTGTCATTCACCGGACACCCCCAGATGCTCTGGCTGACGCTCGTCGCGCTCGGAGTCCTCGCGGCCTCACAGTTGCTCCGTCGGCCCTTTCCCCTGCGGGCATGTTCTCGCGTCGCTGGTGCTGTTGCGCTCGGCCTAGCAGTTGGCGCAATGCAATTGATCCCGTTGTTGCGATTCAGCAAGTCGAGTACCCGACCTTCGCTCGACAAAGCCGGTGCATTTGAGTACGCGGCGGCTCCGCGTCATCTCCTAACGCTCGTCTTCCCGAACATCCTTGGAGGCGGCAACGGCGGGCTGGGGTGGAACTCGCCGTGGCTCGGTGGTTCATTGCAGCACGAGGTTGCGAATTACTTGGGTATCACGATGTTCGCTCTTGCAGTGGTCGGCGCTCTGCATCAACGGCGCAACCGGATCGTGCTGGGCTGCAGCGTGCTTGCGGTCCTCGGTTTGCTCACCTCGGTCGGGGGCAGCACGCCCGTTGGCACCGCTGCCTACCACCTGCTCCCATTCGCCGATCACTTTCGTGCGTGGGCCCGGAACGGCGTGTGGGTGAACATCGCGGTTGCACTCCTTGCAGGGGCCGGAGCGCGCCAGTTCAAGCGAACCCCGCGAAAGACAGCAGCACAATTGCTTGCGGCCTCGCTCGTGCTCGCCGTCTTCGCACTCATCCTCCCGGCCTTCCACGGGCTGAGGAACGACCTCGCCCAAGGCGGTGAGGGGTTCGCCGCTCGACTCGTCCCGGTCTTGCTGCTCGCTTCGATGGGTGCCGCGGTGATTCTGGTCGGTCGGTGGCGCAAGGCGACCGCGCTATCTATCGCCATGGTCTGTCTTCTCGACCTGGGCGTCTTTGCGTTTGCCGCGCCCTGGCGATCAAACAGCCTCCCCACCCAGACAGCAGACGAACTGTTCCAAGCAACGCGACCGCCATTCGGTGCGCCCATGGACGCACCGGACGGGATTGATCGGTGGGTAAGCGACATCGCTGATGCTTCCACTCTGTGGCCACGGGTTCTTGCGATCCCGTCAGACTCGGTCAATGGCTATGACCCGCTCATCCAGGCCGATTATTCGAACACGTTCGGCTACATGGCGTACAACGGCTACCTCCCAGACCCGCGGCTCTGGTCCGGCGGATGGATGCCTGACGTGTTACGCACCACCACGCTGTTGGCAAGCGGATACGCAGGAGCACCTGCCCCCGGCTGGACCGCGTACGGCACGTTCGAC
>CANIBN010000088.1 GCA_947465505.1 Acidimicrobiales bacterium
AAGTCGCTTGATACGGCCTCATCACCCTTCTGGGGTCGCGCCATCGCACTCACGGTCATCGTCGTCGAGTTGTCGGTTGTCGTCCTGCTGATTCTTCGGCGAACCCGCGTACTTGGGGTGTTCGTCGCTGTTGTCTTCCACGGGATCATCGGCCTCGACGGGGCACACTCCTTCGCGGATTTCTCCTCGCTTGTCTATGCACTGCTCGTCCTGTTCCTCCCCACCGAGTTCTTCAAGGTGGTGCGTGGGCGTTTGGGGCAGTGGGAACGGTTCACCAGCCGGGCACTTCGGCTCGTGCTCGGCGTCGTTCTTCCTCTGGTGATCGTGCTCCAGGGTCTCGCGCTGTCTGCAGGGTGGACCTCCGCAGTGATTGACCTGCGGAACATCGTGTGGCGACTGTTCAGTCTCGGGATGGCGGTGGTCATCGGGTGGTACCTCGTGCGCTGCCGTGGGATCGGCGTAGAGCCGAGCGAACGGGTCCCGGTGATTCCGGCGGCTCGGTGGGTACTCGTCATCCCGGTGATCGCATTGCTCAATGGCCTCACGCCGTACGTCGGCGTGAAGACCGCGTATTCGTGGAACATGTACAGCAACCTGGTCACCGCTCCAGGCAAGGGGAACGGCTTGTTGATACCGACGTCGTGGCAATGGACGTCTCGCCAACAGGATCTGGTGCGCATCGTGGAGTCGTCGGGCTCCGCTCTCACCATCTATGCCACCGAGGGGTACCTGCTCACGATGACGGCGTTGCGTTCCTACACCTCGTCGCACCCGGATACGTCGCTCACCTACGAACGAGACGGCGTTCGGGTGACTGTCCCGAGCACGGCCGCGGACCCGCTCCTGTCGCGTCGTGTCGGCGAGTGGGAGAGGCGGGTGTTTGCATTTCGGTCAATCGATGCCGACGAACCCGCCCGCTGCCAGCCGTATTTCCTTCCCGCAGGCTGACGAACGCCCCACACCACGATCGTGCCGGCTGTAGGGTCACGCCATGCGCGACTCCGTAACCGTTCACATGGCCGCCAGTCCCGACAAGGTGTGGGCACTCCTCAGCGATGTCACCCGCATCGGGGAGTTCAGCCCCGAGACCTTCGAGGCAGAGTGGCTCGAAGGGGCTTCTGGTCCTGCTGTAGGTGCGAAGTTCCGGGGTCACGTGAAGCGCAACGGACGCGGTCCGGTGTACTGGACCACCTGCAAGGTGCTCACCTGCGACACGAATCGCGAGTTCTCCTTCGGGGTGATGATGAAGGACAAGGTGGTGAACACCTGGGGATACGAACTCGCCGCTAACGGCGAGGGGACCGATGTCACCGAGTTCTACGACCTCGCCGAATCGCTGCCGATGAAGCTCTACTGGGCGGTGGCGGGCAAGGCACGCGGCCGTACCAATCGCGAGGGCATGCGCACAACACTCGAGCGCATCAAGGCCGTGGTGGAGAAGGCCTAGCCTCACACCTCGCCGCGCGCGACAGCGATGATGTCGCTCGTAGCGTCATAGAAGTCGAAGCGCGGCCACACATGTTCGACGTCATCGAGCACGACGAGGCGCACGAAGGTTCCGGAAGTGCATCCGCGCCACGTGGTGACGAGCGCCGGACCGTCTGATTCCTCGCTGGGCTCGTTGGGGCACTGGACGACGAACCTGCGCCACGTGCTTGCCATCTGCTTCGGCTTGCGCCGCCCGACGACATCGTCCTTCGTCCCGCCGATAGCGACGAGCGATACTGCGGTATTCCGGCAACTCACGGGCATCCAGCCGGCAACACTGACGGCGACGGCGAACACCTTGGGACGCTTGCAGGCGACGCTCACGGCCATCCCTGCCCCGTTTGACACTCCGGCCGTGATGATGCGTACCGGTGACAGTCCCTCGGTGCGGACGGCGTTGATGGCAGCGTCGATGTAGGCCATGTCGTCGACGTGGTTCGTGCTGGCCGGGTCGCAGCAGCGATTGTTCGTGTTCCACGACCGCTTGGGGAGCGGCTTGCCGGAGAGCCACAGAACGGCTACGCCCGCCGCCGGGCCGTCGAGGTGCAGTCCGGATCGCTTCTGAACGTTCTCGATACTTCCCCGGCTCCCGTGGAACACCACCACGAGCGGTGCGCTCGGGTCGGCAACTCGCTGCAGGAGGGAGGGTCGGTCCTCGAAACCACTGAGCTCGAGAGATTCGCCGACCGGGAGGGACGGTTCTGCGGTCGAGATGGTGAGGGGTCCCGAGGACGTCGTTGGGGTTGCTGTCGTGGTTGTCATAGCGGTCGACGGTGTCGTAGCGGTGACGACCGACGAAGGCTCCACGCGTCCCTTGCGCGCCGTTGCGGTCGGGGTAGTCAGCGGCTGCTGAGTCTGTCCCGAACTGCCGCACCCGACCGCGAGAAACGCCAGCAACGGTGCCACCAGCGCGGCCAGACGGCGCGTCGAGTTCCTGTTGCTCACCGCCCGAAGTATTTCACGACGCGTCTGGCTCGTGATGGTGTCTATGTGGCGAGCAGGCTCTTCACGCCTGCGGCGAGATCGTCAGCGCTCAACGCGCCGAGATGCACGTCGATCACGCTCCCCGCTGCGTCGATGAACACGGTGGCGGGGACCGAGGAGATGCCGAGTGCCTCGGTGAGCCGACCCTGTGTGTCGATATACACGGTGACCGCAAGCCTGAGCGAGGTCGTGTACTTCGCCACCGCATCTGCCTCATCGCCAAGGTTCACTGCTGCCACCGTGACAGCCGGGTTGTCCGAGGCCAGTTGCGCGAGGCGCGGAAGTTCCTCCCGACAGGGACGGCACCACACCGCCCAGACGGCAATGACTGCCGGCTTGCCTCTGGTGAGGACCGAATCTGACTGCACAGGGGCACCCGCGGCGTTGCCGATCTCCACGGACGGCCAATGGTCGGCGCGCAGGCTGCTGTTGCTACCGCATGACACAAGCGCAAGAGCAGATGCAAACAGCGCTGCTGTGAAGCGGAGTGGTCTGCGAAGAGCCATTACGAACTCACCCCGCTGCAGGCGCGATCGCATCGAGTACTCGCACGACGGCCTCGTGCCCTGATCCATGCACGGTGCACTGGCCGCGATACGAGCCGATCTGCTCCATCACGTACGTGAACGTCTCTCCCGAACGCACGCTGAACGGGCCGAGGATATGGCTCCGTGCGTCGTCGTTGCGGATGACGATGGTGTCGCCTCTCTGCACCTCGAGGTACTCGGGAAAGAGATTCGCAGGAATGTTTCCGAGGTCGACCTGTGCGCCAGTGCCCTTGGGGATCACGTACGAGAAGGTCTGGCTTGGTCGACGTGATGCGGACGAACCGCCGGTGGTGAGTGCGATCGTCACCGTGATCCCGGCGACGACGAGGAGGGCGAGTGCAGCAAGGAACAGGCCCTTGGTGACTGCCCGGGCGGAATCGCCGAGGTCCTCATCGGAGTCATCGTCGCGATCAACCGTCGCCGACTCCGTTGCCCTCGTCACGGGGCCGTCTCCTGCACAGGCACCTTGAGGGCGAGGGTTTTGCCGGACCCGAACGTCAGGGTGAGTTCGATCGTGTCGCCGACAGCCAGCGGCTTTGCGAGCTCCATGAGCATGACGTGGTAGCCGCCAGGCTTGAGGCTCACCGTGGCACCGGCAGGAAGTTCGATCTTGTCGACATGCTGCATCACCATCTCGCCGTTCATGCCGCCGGCAATGGTGGTATCCGTCGTGCCGCCAGCCATTGTGGTGTCGGTCGCCGCAGACACTGCCACCATCTCGTGCAGTTGAGCCATCTTTGCGACTGATGCAGGGACGCTCACGCTGACCAGTGTGTCTGCGTCCTTGCTCGTGATGTCGAAGTAGATGGCCCCAAAGGAGGTGGCCGATGGACTCTGGCGTGCCCAGGCATTCGCGACGGTGAGGCCGTTGTTGTTGTCGGAGGACTTGCCGCAGGACACGAGGAGCAGCGAGCCGACGGCTGCAGCGAACAGTGTGCGACGGGTGATCATGACGTGGACTCCTTGAGTTGTTTGATGAGGATGCGGAGGTCGTTCTCCATGCCCTTTGCCCCGATTCCGAATGGCCATTCCACGAGGACACGACCGGTGCTGTCCACGACGTAGGCAGATGCCGTGTGGGACACCGACACGGTTCCGTCTGCAAGGGTCGTTACCGAGGAGGAAGCGAGGAAGGCGGTTTCCACCGTGGCGAGCGCGTGGAGGTCGGTCGTCCGCAGTACGTGGAATCGGGTGGCGAACGAACCTGCGTACGAACGCAAGACCTCGGCCGTGTCGCGCACTGGATCAACGGTGATGAGCGCAAGGTCGACGATGTCGGCAGTGCTCCCGATGCGCTTACGGGCAGTACGGAGATCGGCGAGCGTGGTGGGACACAGGTCAGGACAGTTCGTGAAGCCGAAGTAGACCACGAGCAGCGATCCGCTGTCCGCCCAGAAGTTGAAGGGTGAGCCAGTATCGCTGTTGGTGACCTCGGGCAGTGACACGGCCCCAACCTCGATGGCCGGCGTCCTCTGTACGCCGACGATGCGCGTCGTGTCGGCGCTTCCGCACCCAACAAGACTGGTGATCGCCAAGGCGAGCAGAGCGGTCACGAAATGTCGCCGAGGGCTTATCACCGGGTCATTCTGTGGTGCTTTGGGTAGAGGGGCACTTGATCGCTGGGGGGTTTTGGGCCTCGCTTGGGAACTTGTGCGTAATGGCCCGTGTCGGACACGGTCAAAGGTCCCTCGCGATGAGGACAGGGGACCTGTATGTCGGTGCAAACACGTTGCGTGTGTCCGACCGCCTGCGGTGTTCAGCGCGTTGTCTAAGGTTCGAGGATGAGCACAAGGGACCCAAGAACTCTTGAGCAGTTTCTCCGCGATGAACTGCCAGATGGCTGGATCGAGGTGGCACGATCTGGTGACGAGGACCGACTCGCGGTGTTGAAGGATGCGACGGACAATCCGGCGTTCGTCCGCCGTCTCGGCGCTGCCGGATGGGTGGCGCCGCACTGGGCGCCGGAGCACGGTGGACGGGGACTCTCGCTCGAAGAGGCCCAGGCGGCGATCGAGTTGCTCGACTCGCTGGAGGTGCCAAGGGTTCCACGAGGTTCGGGCTTTGTCCTTGCGGCCCCGACTATCCAGCAATGGTCGTCCGACGACACGAAGCGACGTCTACTGCCACCAATCGCTACTGGCGAGGAACGCTGGTGTCAGTTGTTCTCCGAGCCGGGAGCCGGATCCGACCTCGCATCGCTCGGCACAACAGCCGTGCGCGATGGCGACGAGTGGATCGTGAACGGCCAGAAGGTCTGGACCACGTTCGGACACGAATCCGAGTTCGCGATGCTGCTCGCGCGTACCGACCCCGGTGTCACCAAGCATCAGGGCATCACCTACTTCGGTGTCGATATGCGCAGCCCTGGAGTGGAGGTGCGACCACTCATCAACATGGCCGGACAGGTCGAGTTCAACGAGGTGTTCCTCACCGACGTCCGAGTTCCAGACCTCTATCGCATCAGTCCGCTGGGACAGGGTTGGGGCGCTGCAATGACGACCCTCGGGGCGGAGCGCTTCGCTCTGTCGGGAATGCGCAAGAAGCGCAAGGCGACCGACGAGATCCTCGGAGGCAAGACCATCGAGCAGGTCATCGCTGCCGCTCGACAGGCGGGACTCGCCAGAGACCCGGCGATACGGCAGCGCCTCGCGAGGGAGTGGACACGAGGCCGTCTGTTGGCGCTCACTGCAATGCGAGCAAAAGCAAACGCCGCAGCCGGAAAGTTGCCCGGCCCCGAGGGCTCGATCTCGAAAATCGCAAAGGCCGCTTCGAACCAGTCGTTACAGATCCTCGCGATGGAGATTCTCGGCGCGCGTGCGACGGCGTGGGATCCTGACGATCCAGAACCGAGCGACTTCGTCGAGCAGTTCCTGCGCACGCGCGCGAATTCGATTGAGGGCGGCACCTCGGAGATCCAGCGCAACATCGTGGGTGAGCGAGTGCTGGGTCTGCCGCGCGAGCCGGACCCCTGGTTGGGGCAGCCGTGGAACGTGGTGCCTCGCTAAGACGAGGTTGGCAGGCCAACAAAAAACCAAAGCCCCGTCGCTCGCAAGAGCGACGGGGCTTTGTCGTTTCAGTGATTCAGAAGTGCTGTTCAGCGCTTCTTGGCGGGAGCCTTCTTCGCAACGGCCTTCTTGGCGGGTGCTGCCTTCTTAGCCGGAGCCTTCTTGGCAGGTGCTGCCTTCTTGACCGGAGCCTTCTTCGCAACGGCCTTCTTGGCGGGTGCTGCCTTCTTAGCCGGAGCGGCAGGCTTCGGAGCCGTGGTGTTCAGCTTCGGAGCAGCAGCGACGCCGAGTGCGATGTCCTTGAAGCCCTTGAGCGCCGTGATCTTCGCGACGGTCTTGGCCTTGACTCGCACCTGCGCACCCGTGGCTGGGTTACGAGCCATGCGGGCCGGGCGCTTGATCTTCGCAAACTTGGCGAAGCCGGTGATGTTGACGATTTCGCCCTTCGCAACGTTGGCGAGGATGACATCGATGGTCCCCTCGACAACCTTGCCCGCCGTCTTGTTATCGACGCCGGTGTGAAGAGCAACTGCTTGGATGAGATCGCGTTTCTTCATGTCTCCTTTTTAGTCGCGCGCGGATGGGCAACTGGGTGATACTCCCGAAAAAACCGCATCTTTTCGAACCGATCCCGGATTGCCCCACCCCTGACAGGTCACCGAGCAACGCCGGGTCCCGAGGAGGGTTGCCAGCTGGTATCCGTGAGTGGTAGGCCCGGGCGGCCGGCACTGGGACACCATTTCGACACTGGATTAGATTGGTCGCAGAGGCGGCCCCTGGCCGCCGGCGAAACGGGGTGTTGTCATGGGAACTCGACCAGCAACGGCGGTTGGAGAGGAGTACCACGATTTTCTGGTGATCGGGGCGGGAATCTGCGGGATCTACCAGTTGATCAAACTGCGCGAACTTGGTGCAGACGCGTTGGTGCTCGACAAGAACGCCGACGTGGGTGGTACCTGGTTCAACAATCGCTATCCCGGCTGCCGGTTTGACTCGGAGAGCTACACCTACGGACTGTCCTTCTCCGAGGAAGTTCTGCAGGAATGGGATTGGACGGAGCACTTCTCGCCGCAGCCCGAGACCCTGCGCTACTTGAACTTCCTCACCGACAAGTTCAATCTCCGCAAGGACATGCAGTTCAACTGTGCGGTAACGGCCATGGCGTGGGACGAGTCCAGCCACACCTGGGGTGTCACGCTCGAGGACGGCCGGAAGTATCGGTCCCGATTCCTGGTCACAGCCCTCGGGCTGCTGTCGGCCAAGACACCTCCGCGCTACCCGGGCATGGAGCGATTCCGCGGGCTCTCATTCCACACCTACGACTGGCCGCACGACCCGCCGTCGCTCGCCGGCAAGCGGGTGGCAGTCATCGGCACTGGTGCAACGGGTGTGCAGGTCATCTCGGCGATTGCCGATCAGGTGGGCGAGTTGTTTGTCTATCAGCGTCGTCCCAACTGGTGCGCACCGCTGCACAACCGCAAGATCACACCGGAGGAGATGGAACAGATCCGCTCGCAGTACGCCGAGATCTTCGACAAGTGCTCGAAGACCCCCGGTGGATTCGTGCACGGACCGGATCCCCGCTCGTTCTTCGACGTCCCGGCCGAGGAGCGCCAAGCGTTCTGGGAGCACCTCTACAGCACGCCTGGATTCGAGAAGTGGGTCGGGAACTTCCGCGAAGTACTCATGGACGAGAACGCGAATGCCGAGTTCACCGAGTTCATCGCCAACAAGATCCGTGAGCGCGTAAAGAACCCGGAACTCGCCGAGAAGCTGATCCCCCGAGACCATGGCTTTGGCGTGCAGCGCGTGCCCCTCGAGACCCGCTACTACGAGGCCTACAACCGGGACAACGTGCACCTCATCGAGATCGAGAAGACACCGATCGTGGAGATCACCGAGAACGGGATCCTCTGCTCGGACGGTGAGCGCGAGTTTGACATCATCGTGTACGCAACAGGATTCGATGCAGTGACCGGTGCCTTCGACCGGATCGACATCACGGGCGTCGGTGGCCAGAAGTTGAAGGACCTGTGGGACGACGACCCGCACACATATCTCGGCGTGTTCGTACACGGGTTCCCGAACCTCATCATGCTCGCGGGTCCGCAGGGTGCATCGAACTCCACGAACTTTCCGCGCGCGATCGAGACCGGCGTGAACTGGGCAACCGATCTCTACCGTTACGTGCTCGACCACGGGTACGAACGCGTGGAGGCAACGCTCGACGCACAGAATGAGTGGGCCGACGAGGTACGCGCCATGTACTCGATGCTGCTGCTGCGGAACGCGAAGTCCTGGTTCACCGGGTACAACGAGAACGTTGACGGTCACAACCGCAGCCGGAACCTGATCTACAACGGTGGTGCCCCGCGCTATCGCAAGACCATCGACAAGGTCGCTGCCGCCGGGTACACCGGCGTCGATTTCGCCTAATCACCACCCCTTGTTCTCGGTCCCGAAAGTGCTCAAAACCAGCGTTTTGGGGACCGAGAACGAGAGGGGTTAGCGGCCCTGCTCGCCTGCGTGCAGCATTCGCCCGGGCCGTGCCTCGGTGAGCACGCCACCCTGCTGGGTGATCTCGCCGGACACCACGGTTGCCCGGTAGCCACCCTCGGGGCGCGAGAAACGCTTGTAGCCACCCGGCACGTCCTTGACGATCTTCTCGGTGTCGTAGTGCAGTTCGTCGAGGTTGAAGATTGTGAGGTCACCGGCGAGACCGGGTGCAATGACACCGCGGTCGGTGATGCCCATCGCCTCGGCGTTCAGGCCGGTGAGCTTGCGGACGCCCTGCTCGATCGTGAGGTCGTCACGTTCGCGGACGTGACGCTGCAGGAACAGCGTCGTGTCGCCCGCACCGCAGAACAGCAGCAGGTGCGCACCGGCATCGCTGGCGCCGAGCAGGACGTCGTCCGCTGCGAGCAGCGACCCGAGGAAGTCCCGGTCCTCGTCGGCCGATCCGGGTACCACGAGATTCGGCTCGAGATCGCAGTCGAGGATCCACTGCGCAAGCACATCGGACGGGTGACCGCCGCGTGCCTCGAGAACGGACTCGAACAGCTTGCTCTCGAACTGCTTGAGGTGCGGCTGGAGCACTTCGCCGATGAGCAGCTTGCCGACAGCCTTGCGCGGGAACAGCACGAACACCGGGCTGTCCCACTCCTGGCGGGCCTTCTCGCGCCAGGCTGGATCGGCGAGCATGGCAACCTTGTCGGCCCCTCGCGCCATGCACATCGACGCCCACGACGGCATCGCACCGAAGGACAACGAGGAGCCGTCGAACACCATGCGGTTGTCGAAACCGGACCGGGGCGACACCTGGGGCCACAAACGACCACCCGCTGCACGCACGGCGCGGGTGTGGGCCAACACTTCCTCGGCCATCGGCCTGTTGCGCTTGCCAGCGACGAGCGGCGCGTACGTGTGCGGGACACCGAGCCCCTTGCACATCGCATCGACACGGTCGATGTCCTTGATGTAGGACTCGGCCCGCATGAAGCGGGGCACGTACTGGAGGAATCCGTAGCCGACCTCTTTCATCGCGATGGCGAGATCCCGGTACTCCTCTGCGGAAGCAAGACGGCTCGGCACGCGTCGGCCCTTGCTGTCACTGTCGACAAAGCTCAGCGAAATGCCATAGGCGCCGGCGCGCATGCAGTCGAGCGTGAGGTCATAGATGCGCTGGCGCTCCTCGTCGGTAGCGGCGCGCTCGAACGACTCCTCGCCCATGATGGCGAGGCGGATGTTGTTGTGGCCGACGAGGGGCGTGACGTTGCAGCTGGCACCGAGGTTGTTGAACACGGCGCGCTGCTCGGCCCACGACTCCCAGGCCCACGGCACGGCTTCGATGACGGCGGGGACGGGGACGTCCTCGATGAAACAGAACATGTCCACGAGGGCCTCGCGGCCACCGGGCGCCACCGGCGCCAGCGATACCGCGCAGTTGCCCGTGAGCACGGTCGTGACTCCGTGCTGCGGCGACGGGTCCATGGTCTGGTCCCACCACATCGAGCCGTCGTAGTGGGTGTGGATGTCGATGAAACCAGGGGCGACGATGGCACCGCCTGCATCGAGTTCCTTCTCGCCCTCGGGACGCAGGTTCTCGCCGACCTCGGCGATCTTTCCGTCCCGTACCCGTACGTCGCCACGGCGTGCCGGAGCGCCTGTGCCGTCGACGATCGTGCCGCCACGAACCAGCAAGTCACCCATCTGCCCATCTCCTCGGTAGTCGGTCCCGTCCGGTGCCCCACCGGCCAGTTCAGTGTCTCACCGTAAGGAATGCCGTCCCAAACTCCACCGCTAGCGGTTGACGTTGACGACCCAGCGCCCCGCAACCTGGCCCTGCAGGATGGTCTCTGCCGCCGCAGGGAGGTCGGCAAGGCCGATCTCGGTGGTCATTGCGTCGAGCATGGCAAGGTCCATCGTGCTCGCGGCCCGCTGCCACACCTCCTGACGGCCCTCCACGGGAC
>CANIBN010000089.1 GCA_947465505.1 Acidimicrobiales bacterium
ACCTCGCCAGATGCGTCGGTGATCTCTTTGAGCACTGCCTTCAGGCGCTCCTCGAACTCACCGCGATACTTCGAGCCAGCGATCATCGAGCCGAGGTCGAGCGAGATGAGTCGCTTGTTCTTCAGTCCCTCGGGCACGTCACCATCGGCAATGCGTCGGGCGAGGCCTTCCACAATTGCGGTCTTGCCAACGCCTGGCTCACCGATGAGCACGGGGTTGTTCTTCGTGCGGCGCGAAAGCACCTGAATGGTGCGACGGATCTCGTCGTTACGACCGATGACGGGATCGATCTTGCCGTCGCGGGCGCGCTGGGTGAGGTCTGTTCCGTACTTCTCGAGTGCCTGGAACTGCTCCTCGGGATTGGGCGACGTGACCCTGTGGGAGCCGCGCACTTCGCGCAGCGCCTGCAGGACTTCCTCCGAGCCGATGCCCAGCCGTTGGTTCATGGCAAGCACCAGATGCTCGGCCGACAGGTAGTCGTCCTTCAGGTCCTTCTGATAGCGCTCGGCCATCTCCACGACGTTGCTTAGTTCACGGCTGAGACGCGGCTCGCCACCGCCGTAGGCGCGGGGCAACTTGGCAACGGCTTCGTCGGCCTTGTTGCGCACCATGAGCGGGGCAAGGCCGAGCTTTTGCACGAGCGGACCGACGATCGTGTCGGGTTGACCCATGAGCGCGCTGAGCAGGTGATCCGGCGTGAGTTCCGGGTTGTTCAGGCTCTTGGCCTGATCGATTGCCGCCGAGAACGCCTCGTTGGTCTTTGCGGTCCATTTCTTGGGGTCGAACGCCATATCTCCACTCTCTCACTGCAAGAAACTTGAGTCTGAGTGTATCAACTTCTGACTAGAGCACGATATTCCCGTACATCTCGCCGAGGGGGTCGCTGAGCAGCTCCAGGCGGGTGCCGTCGGGATCTCGGAAGTACATCGACACCCCGCTCACCACGTCTGTTGCCACTCCAGCTGCGGCGAGGCGCTCACGGGCAGCCGCCCAGTGCTCAGGCGTCACGCTGATCGCGAGGTGGTGCAGCCCCCCGAGCACCTCTGCATAGGGGCCGAGGTCGAGACCGGGCAGGTCGAAGAACGCCAGTGCGTTGCCGTTGCCGATGTCGAAGAAGAAGTGGGTGGAGCCCCGGTAGTCCCGATTCTCGAAGAGGTCGGTCAGCGGGAAGCCGAGGACGTCTTGATAGAAGCGGATCGTCCGTTCAACGTCGGCACAGAGGACCGCAACGTGGTGCACCCCGCGGGCAGTACTGGCCGGGCGGTTGGCTTTCGGTCGGAGATAGGCAGCGCGGAGCGCTTCCCATTCGGCGGTGCGGTCCATCACCTCACCCTAGGAAGCGAAAAAGCGAACTGCCATCCCCGCAGACGAATCATTCGTCGCCGGGATGGCAGTCGTTGATTCTGTGGTGTGCCAGATCAGGCCGGCGGGACCGGACCCTGCAGCTGGGCGTGAACCACGAGGCGGAAGTCGGTGCTCGTTGGCAGACGGTTCTGCTTGGAACAGCCGATGAGCGAGAGCCGGCCACCGAGCGGACCAAAGTCGAGCTCGGGGTCGCGCAGAACACCCTCGTTGTTGGAGATCTCGACCCAAACGTTGTTGATTGCGTCGTAGCGCTTCGCACGCTTCGGACGACGACGCGAGCCGCGCCCGCTGTACAGCACGGCATCGGTGACCGGGTCACGCTGCCAGATGTAGGCGTCGACGGTCTTTCCCGGAGCCAACACGATGTAGCGGTATCCGAGCACGTCAATCGTGTCGCCGGCGACGAGCTTGTGGAGGTTGCGCAGCGGGCCGCCGTGTGTGGTGCGGTGTCCGAAGATCCACGAGTGACCGCTCGAGCCGATCGGATCAGAGTCACCCAACAGACCGAGGCCGTTGTTGATGCTGCTCGGGCCGGTACCCCTGAAGAGATTGCGGGTGGCCGGCACCTTGACGCGCACGGTGCGCAGACGGCCCGACACCAGACGCTTGACCTTGACGGTCTTGAGGCCCCACAACTTCGCGACATACATGGTTCCCATTGCCGGGATCACCGGAGCAGTCGCTTCGGCGGTGCCAGCAGCAAGCGCAGGGGCTGCAACCGCGCCGAGCGCAGCAGCACCTGCCATCTTCAGAACACTTCGACGTGAAACCTGCATGATTGACGACCCCCTGCCGTCCCGATTGGCTCCGGCTCTCACTTACTCAACGCCTCAGTGACCGAACGATAACGCTGTTCGCTCAATCTTTCCTCAGGGCCTGCTCGCCGAACACGACCACGGCCTGGCGCAGTGGAACGAGATCGCGGCGAGGGGCGCGTCGGTCCACCTCGACCTGCGCTTGTCTCACCACGTCGAGTAGTTGAGCGAGCTCGGTGCGCAGCCGGGTGACCTCGTCCTCCAGCTGCATCACCCGACGGATGCCGGCGAGATTCATCCCGGTCGAGGCCAGCTCGGTGATCCGCCGCAGGCGATCGATGTCGGCCTCGCTGTAGCGCCGGTTTCCGCCTGCTGTGCGGGCGGGCTCCAGCAGTCCCTTGCGCTCGTAGATGCGCAGCGTCTGCGGATGCATGCCCGCCAGTTCGGCCGCGACCGAGATGACGTACACCGCCCGGTGTTGACTCACCGCGACGAACCTCCCTGCGAGGTGGAACCCATCGCCTCAAAGAGTGCCTCACGCGGCGACGATTGTGAAGCCCCTTCGAGCGCCTCGAGTGCGGTTCGCTCGGCGTCGGTGAGGTGCTTGGGCACCACGACATCCACGGTGACGATGAGGTCTCCGTGATGCTTGCCGTTCTCGATGCCACGACCCTTGATGCGGTGCCGACTGCCGGTTTGTGTGCCGGCCTTCAGACGGAGCACCACGCGCTGACCCTCGAGCGTGGGCACCTCCACCTCGCTACCAAGTGCCAGTTCGCCGAACGTGACCGGCAAGCGCACCGTGAGGTTGTCGCCGTCACGGCCGAATACTGCGTGAGGCCGGACGCGGCACTCGACAAAGAGGTCGCCCGCAGGACCACCCTTACGTCCCGGACCACCGCGTTCTTTGAGACGGATGCGCTGTCCGTCGGTCACGCCCGCCGGGATGCGCACCTTCACCTCGCGCGGGCGCTTCTCCACACCCGAGCCACGACAGGTTCCGCACGGGGACTCGATGATGGCGCCGTTGCCGTTGCAGGCGCGGCAGGGGGACGAGAACGCGAAGAAACCCTGGTTGTCGTCGACCGCCCCGCGGCCGCGGCACACACCGCAGGTGTTCACCGCACTACCGGGCTTGGCGCCCGACCCGTTGCAGGTGGAGCACTGAGCATCCGTGGTGAGATGCAGGCTGGTGGTGATGCCGTGAGCAGCGTCGACGAAGTCGAGTGTGAGTGAGGCTTCAAGATCTGCACCGCGCTGCGGGCCGACGCCCGAGCCAGCACGCGCTCCACGACCGCGGCCCTGGCCACCACCGCCACCACCGAACATGTTTCCGAGCAGATCACCGAGATCGGCGCCACCCACATCGAAACGGAACCCTCCGGGCCCACCGGCGCCGCCAGGTCCGCCGAATCCCCCGCCCATCGGGCCGAGCCTGCGGACCTCGTCGTACTCCTTGCGCTTGGCCTCGTCGCCGAGCACGTCGTACGCCGCGCTGATGTCCTTGAAACGTTCTTCCGCCGCGTTGTTCCCCGGGTTCGCATCGGGGTGGTACTGACGCGCGAGTTTTCGGTATGCCTTGGTGATGTCTTTGTGTGGTGCGCTCTCCGGCACACCGAGCACTTCGTAGTAGTTCTTCTCGAACCATTCACGCTGTGGCGCCATCACGCACCTCCCTTGCTGTCACCTTGTGATTCACCATCGCCATTGGCTCGTCGAGCACGGTGCGAACGTCAGCCGCGCACCTTCACCATTGCTGGCCGCAGCACCTTGTTACGCCACAGATACCCCGTGCGCAATACATCGGACACGACCGGGTGCTCACTGTCGCCTTCCTCGTGCATCACTGCCTCGGCCTGGTTCGGGTCGAACGGCTTGTCCTGCAGGTCCATCGCCTCGAGACCCTGCTTCTGCAATGCGCCGATGAGCGCGGACCAGATGGGCTCGACACCTGCCACACCGTGCGCGAACGCGGCCTCGCACGCGTCGAGCACGGGAAGCAGTGCCTCAGCGATTTTGCCGGCAGCGCGGTCCACGTCGTCGGCCTGCTGCGATGCAACCCGCTTGCGGTAGTTGTCGAAGTCTGCCTGGAGGCGAAGCGCTATGTCCTTGAACTGGTCCCGCTCGGAGAGCAGCGCATCAATGTCGTGCTCAACGATGGATTCGGCCTGCTCCACCTCGGGATCGCCGGTGAGGATCTCGTCCTCGCCGGCTCCCGTTGCGGAGATGTTCTCTGCGTCGATGTTGTCGTCGCTCATCGACGGCTCACTTGTCGTCGACGATCTCGGCGTCGACAATTTCGTCGTCGTTCACCGAGCCGGCGCCCTGACCGGAAGCCGAGGTTCCGGCAGCGTTGGTGTCACGTGCAGCGTTCTCGTACAGCTTCTGGCTGAACGTCTGGCTGGCGGACATCAACTTGTCGGTGGCCTCCTTGATGGCGGGACCATCGTTGCCCTCGAGCGTCTTCTTCAGATCGCCGAGCGGACCCTCGACGGCTGCACGCTCGTCGGCCGACACCTTGTCGCCCTGCTCGCGCAGCACTTTCTCGGTTTGGTAGACGAGGCTGTCGGCGGTGTTGCGCACCTCGGCCTCTTCCTTGCGGCGACGGTCGTCCTCGGCGTGAGCCTCGGCGTCACGGACCATCTGATTGATGTCGTCCTTGCTGAGCGACGACTGACCGGTGATGGTCATCGACTGCTCCTTGCCGGTCGCACGGTCCTTCGCAGACACGTGCACGATGCCGTTGGCGTCGATGTCGAACGTGACCTCGATCTGCGGTACGCCACGCGGTGCGGGCGGCAGGTCGACCAGCTGGAATTTGCCGAGCGTCTTGTTGTACATCGCCATCTCGCGCTCGCCCTGCAGCACGTGGATCTCCACGGACGGCTGCATGTCGTCAGCAGTGGTGAATACCTCGCTCCGGCGCGTAGGGATGGTGGTGTTGCGCTCGATGAGCTTGGTCATCACGCCACCCTTGGTCTCGATACCGAGCGACAGCGGCGTGACGTCGAGGAGCAGAACGTCCTTTACCTCACCCTTCAGCACGCCGGCCTGGATGGCGGCGCCGATGGCGACCACTTCGTCGGGGTTGACGCCCTTGTGCGGGTCCTTGCCGGTGAGGCCCTTCACGAGGTCCTGCACCATCGGCATACGCGTGGAGCCGCCCACCATGATCACGTGGTTCAACTGACCCTTGCTGACGCCGGCATCGGTGAGTGCCTTCTCGAACACCACGCGGCACTTGTCGAGCAGGTCTGCGGTCATCTGCTCGAACTGTGCGCGGGTAAGCGTCTCGTCCATGTGCAGCGGACCGCTGGGGGTTGCGGTGATGAAGGGAAGGTTGATCTGCGTCTGCTGCACCTGCGAGAGCTCGATCTTGGCCTTCTCGGCTGCTTCCTTCAGGCGCTGTGCCGCCATGCGGTCTGCGCCGAGGTCGATGCCCTGCGCGGCCTTGAAGCGCTCGACCATCCACTTGATGATGCGGTCGTCCCAGTCGTCACCGCCGAGGTGGGTGTCACCGTTGGTGGACTTCACCTCGAACACGCCGTCGCCGATCTCGAGCACGGACACGTCGAAGGTGCCGCCGCCGAGGTCGAACACCAGAACGGTCTCGTCGGCCGAGCCCTTGTCGAGGCCGTAGGCGAGTGCCGCTGCGGTGGGCTCGTTGATGATGCGGAGCACCTCGAGGCCGGCAATGGCGCCCGCTTCCTTGGTGGCGGTGCGCTGGGCATCGTCGAAGTAGGCGGGCACGGTGATGACGGCCTGGGTGACGGTGTCGCCCAGGTATGCCTCGGCATCGCGCTTCAGCTTCATGAGCGTGCGGGCCGAGATCTCCTGCGGCGTGTACTTCTTGCCGTCGATGTCGTCGGAGTGCCAGTTCAGGCCCATGTGGCGCTTGATCGAGCGGAAGGTGCGGTCGGGGTTGGTGATGGCCTGACGCTTGGCCACCTCGCCGACGAGCACTTCGCCGGCCTTGGAGAAGGCGACCACCGAGGGGGTGGTGCGGGTGCCTTCGGAGTTGGGGATGACGACGGGATCGCCAGCCTCGAGGAAGGCAACCACCGAGTTGGTGGTGCCGAGGTCGATACCTACTGCTTTGGCCATGGTGTGGATCCTCCGGGTGGGGAACTGGGGGAAGTTCGGGGGAACTTGAGGGGGTTGTTTGTAACTCTATGGCCGGTTTTGGCCTGTGGACAACCTGACCATCAGAAAACCTGAGTCACCTCCGCTCAACTTCTTCCCCACGTTCTCGGTCCCCAAACTGCACGTTTTGAGCGTTTTCGGGACCGAGAACAACGGGGGTGAGCGGTTCTCGGTCCCCAAAACGCCGGTTTTGAGCACATTCGGGACCGAGAACAACGGGGTGGGACTAGTCGTAACGGCGCAGGTAGGGCATGATGAGCAGATGTTCGATCTGTTGATCCAGGGCGGGACGGTTGTCGACGGCACGGGGGCGCCGGCCAAGCAGGCCGACGTTGCCATCACCAACGGCCGCATCGTCGAAGTCGGTCCGAAGTTGTCCGGCCAGGCCAAGCGCACACTGAACGCCGACGGCCACCTCGTCACCCCGGGGTTCGTGGACATCCACACCCACTACGACGGCCAGGCCACGTGGGACCCGCTTCTTGCACCGTCGTCCATCCACGGCGTCACCTCACTCGTCATGGGTAACTGCGGCGTTGGCTTTGCGCCGGCAAAGCCCAGCGATCATGCCTTCCTCATCTCCATGCTCGAGGGTGTCGAGGACATCCCCGGTACGGCGCTCGCGGAGGGCCTCGCGTGGGACTGGGAAACCTTCACCGACTATCTCGACGCGCTCGACCGTCGTCAGTACGCAGTCGACGTTGCCACGCAGGTGGCGCACGCACCGCTGCGCGCCTACGTGATGGGCGAGCGCGGTGCGGACCCGATGGAATCACCGACCGGCGACGAACTTGCCGAGATGTTCCGTCAGGTGAAGATGGGAATCCAAGCAGGTGCCCTCGGCTTCACCACGAGTCGCACGTATATCCACCGCACCAAGGATGGCGCACCGCTCGGTACACGTTTTTCGAGCGTGGACGAACTCACGGCACTTGCTTCCGCATTGACCGAGGTCGGTCAGGGTGTGATCCAGTTGATCTCCGATGCATACCTGTCGACGGACGAGGACTTCGTGCAGTCAGAGTTCGACGTGATGGCCGAATTGGTACGCAACGTTCGTCGTCCATTGTCGATGACTGTCCAGCAGCCCGAGAACCTGCCGAACCGCTGGCGCGAGATGGCGGCGTTCGCCAACAAGATGACCGCCGAGGGCTTCGACGTGAAGAATCAGGTGGCGCCCCGGCCGATCGGGATCCTGCTCGGCCTCACCGCAACGCTCAACCCGTTTGCAACCGGCAAGACCTATCGCTCCATCGCAAACCTGCCGCTGCCGGAGCGTGTGGCGAAGATGAAGGACCCGGAAATCCGGCGCCTCATCATTGCTGAGCACGGAACTGGTCGCTTCGAGGGTCTCGTCCAGGAGATCACGACGAGCTTCCACAAGATGTTCCCGATGGAAGATCCGGTGAACTACGAACCGACGACGGAGCGCTCTGTCGCCGGGATGGCGAGTGCACGAGGGATCGCAGCGACCGAGATTGTGTACGACCTGCTGCTCCAGCGAGATGGCAACCAGTTGCTCTACATGCCCCTGATGAACTGGGCTCATGAGAATCTGAACGACACGCGCGAGATGCTCGTTGCACCACGATCGCTTATCGGACTCTCTGATGCGGGCGCACACTGCGGCGCAATCTCCGATGGTTCGTTCTCCACCACAATGCTCGCCCTGTGGGGCCGCGACCGTTCGCGTGGCGAGAAACTTCCCATCGAACTGCTCGTTAACCACATCACCCAGCGCACGGCGACACACGTCGGCTGGAACGACCGTGGTGTGCTCGCACCCGGCCTGCTCGGCGACGTCAACGTCATCGATATGGAGTCCATCGCAGCTCACCCGCCGCAGATCGTTCACGACCTGCCGGCCGGTGGCCGTCGACTCATGCAGACGGCGTCGGGCTACAAGTACACGGTAAAGACGGGCACGGTGACGTTCGAGAACGGCGCACACACGGGCGCACTTCCCGGTGGCCTCGTGCGCGGAGCGCAGTCCGCTTCCTGACGTGACTGTGTCTTGCGCAGGCGGGCCGTTTGCCCCCTGTGCGAGCGCTACTGGCCGACGCCTCGCGCCTGACTACTCCAGCGTGACCGTTGCGCGGGCAACGCCCGCCCGCGGATGCCGTGCCTCTACGACGATCGCCTGACCGCGTTCTCCGCGCACTGTCCACGTTGCCAGCGCTCGATCGGGCGTGCCGTCGTTGGCCTCGCCGCGGAGCCGAATCGTGAGACCACCACCGAGCTGGCCAAGGGTGACACGCGTTGGGCCGCTGGTGGATTCGGCACCTTGCGGCAGCGTGACCTCAACGGTGAGCGGCAGCACGAGATGTTCGCGTTCTGCATGTGCGGTAACGGTGGTGGGCAACCATCCGGTGTTCGCCACGCCAACACGCACCTGCCACACGCCGTCACCCACGCGCTCTGCCGTCGCGAGACGGATCGCAAGACTCGGTGCGGCGAGCGCCTGGTGCACAGCGAAATCTGCATGGCCGGTTACCTCGTTACGCAGGAGATCGAGTGGCGCGTTCGACCACGCGAACACGTAGTTCCAGCCGCCGAGCTCAACCGTGCCGAGTTGCGGATGGTCGAAGGTGTACCAGTTGACGAACGCGGCACGTCCTCCACCCGCGTCGTTGCCGCGAGCGTCGTACCACTGCAACACCGCAAGTTCGACCTCTGGCGTGGGGCCGAAGTACCACCAGTTCGTCGGTGCGCGCTCACCGGTTGCTGCGAACTGCACATCCCAGAACTCGGTGGTCCACGAGTACACACCGAGGTGCTCGTACGCCCAGTCGTCGCTCGCCCCAGCCATGGTGGTGGACTTGTCCCACGTGAAGTCCTCGTACACCGAGTGCACCGGGTACTTCGTGAGTTCGGACGCGCGTTTGCCCAACTCGGTCCACGCCCACACGTCCACAACAGGCAGAGCAGCATCGGCTTTCGTGGACGACGGTCGGAGCAACACGCCACCAGAGGTGTGATAGGCGTTGAACCCGCAGATATTCGGTCGTGCACGTATGGCGCGGATCACCGCGTCGATCTCGGGCTCGCTGCCGGGGTGATCGCCGCTACCCGTGATGTTCGTCGCCCATCCAGCGGGATAGTTGCGGTTCAGGTCGAGACCCTGCGGTGATCGAGGCGTGGGCACGGTGAATCCGTCGAAGGACTCAATGCGACCTTCGTCGAGCAGCCGGTAGTAGGGGCCGTCGTCGGGTCCGTCGGCCGGGCCACGGCGCACCATGAGTCGCGGCTCGTCAGCACGCACCTTCCACTGGCCGTCTGGATCGGCGATGCGCATGGTGAGAATGCGACCGTCACCATCAACGTCCTCGGCATGCAGACCTGGCTGCTGCCAGCCATCGTTCCATGGCCAGGGACGTGTTGAGGAGCGGAGGAACCGCGGTTGGTCTGCCAGAGCAGCCTCGACACCGTCGGGGTTGAGTCGGGGCACCACGTAGAACGTACGGGTCTGCAATGCACGGGTGACGTGCGCGTCGAGCCCGAAGCCGGTGACCAAGCGGTCGAGCAGCGCCAAGGCAGCGACCCCACCGGTTACCTCGGTGGCGTGAATGTTCGCGTCCACCCACATCGCCGGCTTCTCGTCGGCTGGGCCAGCAGTCGTGTCGGTGAGCGTGACGAGCCAGATGTCCCTGCCCTCGTGCGAGCGTCCGATCGAGTCGACGGACACCAGGGCCGGATACTGCGCGGTCAGGGCGGCAAGTGCATGGGACAGCTCGTCGTAGCGGAGGAACCGATCGAGCGGAAGGGACGAGGTCATGGGCACA
The DNA here is from genome assembly GCA_947465505.1 of Acidimicrobiales bacterium. Classification (GTDB taxonomy): domain Bacteria; phylum Actinomycetota; class Acidimicrobiia; order Acidimicrobiales; family Ilumatobacteraceae; genus WLJO01. The sequence continues at coordinate 10,046 of CANIBN010000089.1, forward strand.
GGCTAGGCACCACGCTGCACGCCATTCGTTCGAACTACGACTGTCCGCAGCACTACCGTCAGGGGGACCATGACCGGAAGCCTTGTCATCCTCCGCCACGGCGAGAGCACGTGGAACCAGTTGAACCTCTTCACGGGTTGGCACGACGTGCCGCTCAGCGAGAAGGGAACCGCCGAGGCCCGCGCCGCCGGGCTCACGCTGAACGACGAGGCTCTGTCGTTCGACATTGTCCACACGTCGCTGCTTACCCGTGCAGTGGTCACCTCTCAACTGGCCCTCGAGGCGCTCGGCCAGGTGTGCCTTCCGGTGCAGCGCTCGTGGCGGCTGAACGAGCGTCACTACGGCGCGCTGCAGGGTCTCGACAAGAAGGAGACCACCGCTCGACACGGCGAGGAACAGACAAAGCTGTGGCGTCGCAGCTTCGATACCCCGCCGCCCGTG
>CANIBN010000090.1 GCA_947465505.1 Acidimicrobiales bacterium
GGCTGGGAGTTGATGGGCCTCTGCTCGTTCATGCTCATCGGTCACTGGTGGGAAGACCAGGCAAACAGCCGGGCTTCGCTCAAGGCATTCTTCACGGTACGTACTGGCGACATCGGCCTGCTCGTCGGCACCGCGATCATCGGCCTCAGTGCTCAGAAGTGGATCAACGCAAACGGGCTGCAGGACCAGTATTCAGGGTTCAGCATCGAGGGAATCTGCCGCTGGGCGCTCGCCGGCGACTCCCAATACAAGTCGGTGCTCACGTGGGGAGCGGTTGCGCTGTTCATTGCCTGCATTGGCAAGAGCGGCCAGTTCCCGCTGCACACTTGGTTGCCCGACGCCATGGCCGGTCCCACACCGGTTTCCTCGCTGCTGCACTCGTCCACCATGGTCGTGGCCGGTGTGTTCCTCGTAGCCCGCATCTACCCGGTGTTCTTCGAGGGACTGAAGATTCTCGACACGGGCGTGAACTTCATTGCCGTGATCGGTGGCATCACCATCATCGTCGCCGCACTCTTGGCCTTCGTGCAGACCGACATCAAGAAGGTGCTTGCGTACTCCACGGTCAGCCAGCTCGGATACATGATGATGGGCCTCGGTGTTGGCGCATGGACGCCAGCCGTGTTCCACATCTGGACCCACGCCTTCTTCAAGTGCTGCCTGTTCCTCTGCGCCGGCTCGGTGGCCCACAGCGGCTCGCACCACTCCTTCGACATGAAGAAGGACATGGGCGGGTTGTGGCGAAAGATGCCCGTCACGTTCGCCTGTTGGACGATCTCGTCAATGGCACTCGCTGGTGTGCCGTTCTTCGCAGGTTGGTACTCCAAGGACGAAATCATCGACGTTGCCGGTGGGAACCAGTATTGGGTGTTCTTCGCGATTGGTCTGGCCGGCGCGTTCCTCACCACGGCCTACATGACTCGTGCGACGTATCTCACGTTCTTCGGCAAGGCACGCGGCGGCGCTGCTGGCATCCACGAGGAGGAGCACGGCGATTCGCACGCGTCAGCGCATGCTGCACACGACAACGTCGACGCTCACGGTGCCCACGACGACCACGCAGAAGCCCACGGCCCGCACGAGTCGCCGTGGCTCATCAAGGGACCACTCGTCATCCTCGCCACACTGGCCATCGTCGCCGGACTCATCAATGCGCCGGCATTCAAGATCTTCAAGTTCGAGGAGTGGGTGGAGCCCAAGGCGATGCCGGTCGCACTTGCGTACGCGGCGGAGGGCGCTACGGCCACGGAGCATTCCACCGAGGGTGCCACGGCGACCGAAGGCGAAGCTTCTGTTGAGCATTCAACCGAGGGTGCGACGGCAACCGAAGGCGAAGCTTCTGTTGAGCATTCAACCGAGGGTGCGACGGCAACCGAAGGCGAAGCGTCTGGTGAGCACTCAACCGAGGGTGCGACGGCAACCGAAGGCGAAGCGTCTGGTGAGCACTCAACCGAGGGCGGCGAGGAGCACGCGGCCGGATACCCGGGGAGCAAGATTGAAGAGGGGCACCTCACCGGTGAGTGCGGTACGCCTGGCTTCGTGCCCGAGGAAGGCACCACCTGTTATGCGCCGGGCATCATCCACCACGAGTTCGAGTGGGTGAAAGCACTGCCTGCCTTCCTGCTCGTCGTTGCCGGATTCATCATCAGCAGCGCCGTCTGTGTGTCGCTCTACGGCAAGAAGCGCAGGCCGCTTGCCGGACTCACCGAGCGCAACGTCATCGCTCGGGGTCTCTACAAGTTCCTCTGGAACAAGTACTACCTCGATGCTCTCTACGAGAAGGTCATCGTGCGTGGCATCGCCCACCCGTTGGCCCGAGCCATGTATTGGCTCAACCAGAACGTCTTCGACGGAATCGTCAATGGCGCAGGTCGCACCGGCCGCAAGGTTGGTGAGATCACCTATAAGTACGTCGACCAAGGTTTGGTCGACGGCGTGGTGAACGGATCCGGGGCTGCAGCGCGCGGCACCGGTTCGGCACTGCGACCCACTCAATCCGGCAAGGTCAGCCAGTACGGAGCGCTGCTGTTCGCAGCCGCTGCCCTGGCCGCCCTGATCCTCGTACTCGTGAACAGCTAGGGAGCACCGAGATGTTGACTGATCAGAACTGGGTACTGAGCGTTGGGGTGTTCCTGCCCCTCGCCGGGGTCCTGGTCATGATGTTCATCCCGAAGAGCGATGAGCTCATGGTGAAGTTCGTGGGCTTGCTCGCGGCCATCGCCACCTTGGGAATCGGCATCTACACCTTGGTCCAGTTTGACTATGGCCAGGCCGACAAGTTGCAGTTCGCTGCCAACACGTCCTGGATCGACGTCATCCACTCCAGGTACATCGTCGGGCTAGACGGCATCAGCCTGCCGCTCTATTTCCTGTCGATGGTCATCACGGTGCTCGTGATGATCTACTCGTGGAACCACGTGCCGTCTCCGGGCAACCCGAAGGCCTTCTACATGCTGATGCTCGTGCTCCAGGTGGGCATGGCCGGCACGTTCGTGGCACAGGATCTCATCCTGTTCTTCGTGTTCTTCGAGATCGTGCTGCTCCCGATGTACTTCATGATCGGCGTGTGGGGTGGCGAGAACCGCCAGTACGCGTCACTCAAGTTCTTCCTGTACACGATGTTCGGCTCGGCGTTCATGCTGGTTGCCTTCCTCGCCCTGTTCTTCAAGACGGGTGGAACGACCTTCTCGATGACGCAGCTGGCGGATCTCGTGCAGCAGAAGTACGCAGAGGGCGGACTCACCTCAGCAACGATGAATCTCATCTTCGCCGGCATGGCCCTCGGCTTCGCCGTGAAGGTGCCGATGTTCCCGTTCCACACCTGGCTGCCCGACGCTCACACCCAGGCGCCTACGCAGGGCTCGGTCATCCTGGCTGCCATCCTGCTGAAGCTCGGAACCTACGGCTTCGTCCGCATCGCCATCCCGATCCTTCCGCAGGCCGCAAAGGTGTTTGCACCGTGGATCGGTCTCCTGTCGGTCATCGGCATCATCTATGGCGCTTGGTGTTGTCTGGCGCAGACGGACATGAAACGTCTTATTGCGTTCTCGTCCGTCGCACACATGGGCTTCGTCATGCTCGGTATCTCCACGCTCACGAGCTACGGCATCAACGCCGCAATGTTCGGCATGGTTGCCCACGGTCTCATCACCGGCATGCTCTTCTTCGTGGCAGGCTCGGTGAAGGATCGCTACCACACCCTCGAGATCAAGCGACTCTCGGGATTGCTCAAGCAGGTTCCGCACCTTGGCTGGATCATGGGCTTTGCCGCAATGGCCTCGCTCGGCCTTCCCGGCCTCGCCGGATTCTGGGGCGAGTTCCCGGCGATCCTGTCGGCCTTCCAGCCAGCGCAGGGCAACCTCGACCTCGGTATCGGCGGACTCTCGCTCAACCTGTATCGCACGTACATGATCATCGCGGCCGTCGGCACGGTGTTCGCTGCGGCCTACCTGCTCTGGCTCTTCCAGCGCACCGCCTTCGGTACGCCAACCGCAGAATTCGCCGGTCTTGGCGCCGATGCCGACGATCATCACGATCACGGACACGGTTCACACGGTGGGCATGGTGACGATCACGGTGCAGCGCATGACGCCGATCACGGCGATGGTCACCACGAGAAGATCCACGACGTCGGGGTGTTCGAGTGGATCGCCTGGGCGCCTCTGCTCGCCGCCATCGTGTTCTTCGGTGTCTACCCGCAAGCAATGTTCAAGGTGCTCGATCCTGCTGTCTCGCTGATCAGCAAGAAGTTCGGAGGCTGAGTCCGTGCTCGCCACGTTCATCGCTCAAGCCACTGCAGGGGGGTGGAAATCCCCGTCGGTGGACTACCACGCCCTAGCACCAGAAATCGTGATGGCTGGTGTGGTGTGCATGGTGCTGCTGCTGGACCTGTTCCTCCCTGAGCACCGCAAGTGGATGACCGCAACCCTCGGTGGGTTTGGTGTCCTCGGTGCGCTCATCCCGGTGCTCACGCTCGCAGTGAGCAGCGAACCGGCACGCGTGATGTTCAACGGCGCATACGTCGTCGACGACTTCTCGTTGGTGCTCAAAGCGCTGTTCCTCATCTCCACCTATGTGGTCATCCTGCTCTCCACGACCTACGTGGACGAGGGCGACTACTACGAGGGCGAGTACTACACCTTGCTCCTCACCAGTGCCCTCGGCATGGTGATGATGTCCTCGAGTCGGGATCTCATCTCGATCTTCGTCGCACTCGAGTTCCTCTCGATCCCTGCCTACATGCTCGCCGGTTGGCGCAAGCGCGACACCAAGAGCAACGAGGCAAGCGTCAAGTACTACCTCCTCGGCGTGTTCGCATCGGCGGTGATGCTCTACGGCATGTCACTGATGTACGGCACCACCAAGACCACGGTGCTCACAGGGATCGCAGATGCCATCCACCGCGATGGTGTCGGCTCGGCCGGCGCACTTGCGATCGTCTTCATGCTCATCGGCTTCGCCTTCAAGGTGTCAGCCGTGCCGTTCCACCAGTGGGCACCTGACACCTATCAGGGTGCCCCCACGCCAGTCACCGCCTTCCTCTCTGTCGCTTCGAAGGCGGCGGGCTTCGTGGCGCTCATCACGCTCGTGTACGTCGGGTTCCCCTACGGCATCGACGTGTGGAAGCCGCTGTTCTGGGTGCTTGCGGTCATCACCATGACCGTCGGCAACGTGCTGGCACTCAAGCAGACCAACATCGTCCGCATGCTCGCCTACTCCTCGGTGAGCCAGGGCGGCTTCATCCTCATGCCGCTCTTCGTTGCGTGGAAGCACACGCCGAACGGTCTGCAGGTGAATCGCGATTCGCTCACTGCCATCGTCACCTACCTGCTCGTCTACGCAGCAATGAACCTCGGTGCGTTCGGCGTGATCCTTGCGGTGTCCCGCAAGACGCGCAGCGGCGAGATCTCCAGCTTCGGAGGCCTGTTCTCGTACTCACCGGCACTCGGCGTGGCCATGACGTTCTTCATGGGCTCGCTCGCCGGTATCCCGCCGCTCGGTGGCTGGATCGCCAAGTTCACCGTGATCCGGGCACTCGCCTCGGACGGTTCCGGTTGGGCAATCAGCCTTGCGGTGATCGGCATGGTGAACGCGGTAATCGCCGTGGGCTACTACGGCAACATCCTGCGTGAGGTGTGGATGCGCCCGGTACCCGATGGCGACACCAGCCCCATCCGCGTTCCCAGCGCACTCGGTGCTGCGCTCGTCATCTGCAGCGTCGCCACGCTGGTGTTCGGTGTGCTCCCGAACCTCATCCTGAGGTTCGGCGATCACCTCGACCTTGCCGGTGTCCTCGGGCTCTGAGCCCGGGCGCAACACTGAACGCGTAGCGTGGCCGTGATGGGCCTCGACAACATCGTCCGCTTCGACGAGTGGATGCACCTCGCCCTGTACGGACCGACCGGCTTCTACACGAGCGGTGGACAGGCTGGTCGCCGGGGAGACTTCCTCACCTCACCCGAGGTCGGGCCACTCTTTGGCGCAGTCGTTGCTCGCCTCGTCGATGCCGAGTGGGATCGACTCGGCCAACCGTCGGAGTTCGTGGTTGCCGAGGTTGGTGCCGGTCCGGGGACGCTTGCTCGCGGAGTGCTCGCTGCACGGCCGCGGGTGGCGCAGGCAGGCGCGCTGCGATACCTCTGCGTCGAGACGAGTGCCGCCCAGCGTGCCAAGCATCCCGACGGCGTCGAATCCATCGCATCGCTTCCCGAGACCCCGTTCACGGGAATCGTGTTCACCAACGAACTGCTCGACAATCTCGCGTTCCGCCTCGCGGTGTGGGACGACGGCTGGCGGGAGGCCTACGTGGTGGAGGACGCCGGTCGATGGCTCGAGACGTTGATGCCGTTCGACATCATGCCGTCCTGTTTGCCCTCGGGCGGGGTACCGCTTGGGGCACGCGCCCCCGTGCAAGATGCTGCCGGCGCCTGGGTCGCCGAGGCCCGTTCGCGCCTCGTGCGCGGACGGGTGGTCGTGATCGACTACTGCGTCGGTGTTACGGCAGAGCTGGCCATGCGACCGTGGCGCGAGTGGCTCCGCACCTACCGGGAACAGCAGCGCGGCGCGCACTACTTGATGAGCCCGGGCTCGCAGGACATCACCACCGAAGTGTGTATCGACCAACTGGTTGCGTGCGTTGGGGAGCCGGACTCGTTGCGCGGTCAGGCGCAGTGGCTGCAGTACTGGGGGATCGACGAACTCGTCGAGGAGGGCCGTGCGATGTGGGAAGCCAAGGCCCACGCTCCTGATCTCGCTGCGATGAAGGGCCGCAGTCGTGTGCGCGAGGCGGAGGCACTGCTCGACCCAAACGGTCTCGGCGGTTTCACTGTCCTCGAATGGGTTGTCGCGAACTGACTATCGCAGCAGCGATGCGAGGCGATCGGGCACCTCGAGCCACGCTGCGGGCGAATCGAGTTCCTCCCAGAAGTTGCACTCCACGATGACCTCACGGAAACCGCTGGCGCGAGCAACGTCCAGGTCTGCGCGCAGGCCGTCCACTCCGGGCTGAGCACGGCCCGGACGGGCGGGGAACGACACGAACGTGCGATGCCAGACCGAGAGCGGCGGGAGGCCGAGGTCGGCGCGGCGTCGGTCTAGCCCCGCGACGGTGTCGGCAACCGACGCAGCAGGCAACCCAGCGGGGTTCCACCCATCGAACCGCCGCACCGTTCGGTCGAGCCCTGCCGGTGACCACAGGCCGGAGATAAGCGGCGGTCGATGCACGCCGTTGGGGCGCTGCACCGGCTTTGGGTTCATGCTGCTCTCGGGCACGGTGAAGAACGGTCCGTCGTGGCGCACAGGATCTGGCCCCCAGCACGCTTCCAGCACGTCGAGGAACTCCTCCATGCGGGCACCGCGCCGGTGGAAGTCGGTACCCGCCGCTGTGTGCTCCTCCTTCGACCAACCGGCCCCCAGACCGACGACGAGTCGTCCGTTGCAGAGTTGATCGACGGTGGCGAGTCGGGCCGCCAGCGGGACGGGCCAGTGAATACCGGCCACCAGCACGCTGGTACCGAGTGTGACCGTCGAGGTCCAGGCCGCAAGTGCTCCGAGTAGTTCGAGCGGCTGCCAGACACTCACGTATTCCGGCGGCGGTGTGGCACCGGGGAAGTTGCCGTAGCCGTTCTCCGGGTTCGATACGTACAGGAAGTGGTCCTGCACCCAGAGGCTCGAGAATCCCAGCGCCTCGGCTCGCTGGGCGAAGGAGCGCACGACATCGGTAGAGACGTGGGGTCCGAGTTGGGGGACGCAGAGGCCGACGCCAGTCACGGGGCAATCCTGCCAGAGCCCATGGCGGGTTCGGCCTGTCGCGTGACTGCGGACCCGTTGAGCTGGCCGGTACGGTATTCGAATGCGAAAAATCGTCGTAGCAGCAGCAACTGCATCCCTCCTCCTGCTTTCGGCCTGCGGTGGCGGCAGCAAGACGGCCTCCCCCACTACGGGGCTTACGGACAACGCTTCCAACGCAGAGTCCACCGTCCCCGCCAGCACCGAAGCCCCGGTGCCCACGCCGAGCGTGAAGATTCCGTCGGCGCTTCCCACAACGCTGGTCGTCACCCCGCTCAAGCCGGGCGCCGGCGACAAGGCAGCAAACGGCGACTCGGTGGTCGTCCGCTATGTCGGTGTGCGCAGCAAGGACGGCAAGGAGTTCGACAGCAACTACGACGGCGAGCCCTTCAGCGTCGAACTCGGCGCCGGCAAGGTCATCAAGGGCTGGGACCAGGGTCTCGTTGGTTCGCAGGCTGGCGGACAGTTGCAACTCGACATCCCGAGCGCCCTTGCCTATGGGGAGCAGTCGCAGGGCGACATCATCGGCCCGAACGAGGCGCTCACCTTCGTGATAGACGTCCTTGCCGTCATCCATCCGGTCGACCCCGCGAAGGAGCCGGTGCTCGTCATCAAGCCCACCAAGGTCGACAAGGTGGTCACGGAGGAACTGGTTCCGGGAACCGGTGCAGCGGCCAAGGAAGGCCAGACCATTGTCTTCCACTACATCTTCTACCGCGGTGACACCGGGGCAAAGCTGTACTCGTCGTGGACCAGCCAGCCCGCCACCATTCAGCTCGTGAAGAACGTTGGCGGCGACACGAGCCTCGACGCGCTGATCGAGGGTCTCGTCGGCATCAAGGTCGGCGGCCGTCGCCAGATCTCCGTACCGGGCGCAGTTGCCTTCGGTGGTAAGGGCGACTCGGGTCTGGGTCTTCCGGCCGGCACCGACGTGGTGCTCGTGGCCGACCTGCTCGCCGCGTACTGACCAGTTTCGGGCGCAGCTCAGCGTTTGGCCTACAACCAACCGCCCCCTAGGGCGTAGATTCGGACCGAACGGATCCGTCTGCAACCTGGGGGATGCACACCATGGCCGACAAGGCAATCGATGACCTGATGCTCGAGAACCGCAAGTTCCCGCCGTCCGCCGCGTTCAAGAAGAGCGCGTTGGTGACGGGGACCGAGCTGTACGACGAGGGCAACGAGGATTACCAGGCCTTCTGGGCGCGTCAGGCCTCGGAACTCGTCACGTGGAGCCGCGACTGGGACACCGTGTGCGAGTGGAACCTCCCCTACGCGAAGTGGTTTGTTGGCGGTCAGCTGAACGTGTCGTACAACTGCCTCGATCGTCACGTCCTTGCGGGCCGTGGCGACAAGGTGGCCTTCTACTGGGAGGGTGAGCCCGGCGATGCCCGTGTCATCACCTATCAGCAGTTGCTCGACGAGGTGTCGAAGTTCGCGAACTCGCTGAAGTCGCTCGGTGTGGAGAAGGGCGATCGGGTCAACATCTACCTCCCGATGATCCCCGAGGCCGCAGTGGCAATGCTCGCCTGTGCACGCATCGGTGCTGCGCACAGCGTCGTGTTCGGTGGCTTCTCGTCGCAATCGCTGTCAGATCGCATCAACGATGCCGAGGCCAAGGTACTCATCACCGCCGACGGCGGCTATCGCCGTGGCGAGGTGTTCCCGCTCAAGCCGCAGGCCGACGAGGCGATCGCAACCACGCCGAGCATCGAGAAGGTCGTCGTGGTACGCCGCGGCAACAACCCGGTCGACATGAAGGCCGGGCGGGACCACTGGTACCACGACCTCATGGACGCAGCGTCGTCAGACTGCCCAGCAGAGCCGATGGACTCCGAGCAGTTGCTGTTCCTGCTGTACACGTCGGGTACCACGGGCAAGCCCAAGGGCATCATGCACACCACGGGCGGCTACCTGACACAGGTGGCGTTCACGCACAAGTACGTGTTCGACCTCAATGCCGAGAAAGACATCTACTGGTGCACCGCCGACGTCGGCTGGGTAACCGGTCACTCGTACATCGTGTACGGACCGCTCGCGAACGGCGCCACCAGCGTCATGTACGAAGGCGTGCCGAACTATCCGGCCAATGATCGCTTCTGGTCGATCGTCGAGAAGTACAAGGTGTCGATCTTCTACACGGCGCCTACTGCAATCCGTACGTTCATGAAGTGGGGTGACCACGAGCCCGCAAAGCACGACCTGTCGTCGCTGCGCCTGCTCGGTTCGGTGGGGGAGCCCATCAACCCCGAGGCGTGGATGTGGTACCACGAGAACATCGGTCGCGGGAACTGTCCCATCGTCGACACCTGGTGGCAGACCGAGACGGGCGGCATCATGATCAGCCCTCTGCCCGGGGCAACCACGCTCAAGCCCGGATCGGCAACGTTCGCGCTGCCGGGTATCGGCATGGAAGTGGTGGACGACGAGTGCCGTCATGTCGAGCGTGGCGGCGGCTACCTCACCCTCACGCATCCGTGGCCGTCGATGCTGCGCGGCATCTGGAAGGACCCGGAGCGCTACCAGGATGCGTACTGGAGCCGCTTTGACGACCGCTACTTCGCGGGAGACGGATGCAAGCTCGACGACGACGGCTACTTGTGGCTGCTCGGCCGCGTGGACGACGTGATGAACGTGTCGGGTCACCGCATCTCTACCACCGAGGTCGAGTCTGCACTGGTGTCGCACCCTGCAGTTGCCGAGGCCGCCGTCGTCGGAGCGAACGACGCAACCACCGGTCAGGCGATCATGGCGTACGTCATCCTGCGCACCGGCTTCGACGTAACGGAGAACGACCTCCGCAATCACGTGGCCAAGGAGATCGGCGCGATCGCGAAGCCGAAGGCGATCTTCTTCACGCCGGACCTTCCCAAGACCCGCAGCGGCAAGATCATGCGTCGTCTGCTGCGTGACGTGGCGGAGGGCCGCAACCTCGGTGACACCACCACGCTCGCTGACGCCAACGTTGTCAACGAACTGCAGCGGCGCGCTTCGGAGACTCCCTCCGAGGACTAACCGACCTGCACCGACGCGCCGGCGGGCTGATGCAAGCACCGAGCCTCACTCACCCGTGCCTCGCAAGCTCGCACGACGTTCGTTCGGTCTCGGTCTTGCCGCCCGCCTGGGGAGTTGGCGCGCTTTTCCCGCCGCTGCCC
>CANIBN010000091.1 GCA_947465505.1 Acidimicrobiales bacterium
TTCTCGGAGTCGTGGCGGTTCTCGGCGCGACAGGTGCTGCCCTCGGGACGGGTGAGGCCTCCGGGTCGGTGTCAACCTCGTTCTCGTCGTCGCCTGCGCGAGCGAGTACACACTTCGCACGCCGGGCACTGGCGAGCGCCCGCAAACTGGCCGTCACCCCGGGCTACTTGCGGGCCGACCGGATCATTACCGCAACCATCCTGTTGTCGGGGCCGTCGGTTGCCGAGCAAGTTGCGAGCGAGCGTGACGCAGGCAGGGATGTCTCGAAACCGCAGCGTTCCGAACGCCGCAAGTCCGTTGCGGCCGGTCAGGGTTCCGTTGCTGCAGCGGTTCGCGCCTCGGGCGTGCGGATTCTGGACACCATGCAGGATGCCGTGAACGGTTTCGTCGTGATGGGCAAGGCATCTGCGATTGCGCGCCTGTCTTCTCTCCCTGGTGTCGTTGCCGTGCAACCGTCCCGCAAGGTGACCCGGAGCAACTCGAACTCGAACGCCTACACAGCCGTCCCGGCGGCGTGGGAAGACCTCGGTCTCACCGGGGCCGGTCAGACCATTGCGGTCATCGATACCGGCATCGACTATCGCCATGCGGACTTCGGTGGCAGTGGCGTAGCCAGTGACTTCACGAACGACGATCCGACGGTGATCGAATCCGGGTCGTTCCCGACGTTGAAGGTCGTCGGTGGCTATGACTTCGTCGGCGACGAGTACGACGCATCCTCGGACGTCATTGACCTCCTGGTGCCCCATCCGGATCCGGATCCGATCGACTGTGAGGGCCATGGATCCCACGTAGCGGGCACTGCCGCGGGGTCCGGCGTGACCGCCGAGGGTGCGACGTACGCGGGGCCGTACACGGCCGCCGCAGTAGAAGGCCTGAAGATCGCGCCGGGTGCCGCGCCGGGTGCGTCGTTGCTGGCCTACAAGGTGTTCGGCTGTGAGGGCAGCGTTGACGATGCGATCATCGTTGCTGCCATCAACCGTGCCGTGCGAGACGGAGCAACCGTCATCAACATGTCGCTCGGCTCCGACTACGGCAGCATCGCCCGCATCGAGGAGCGAGCGATCAACCATGCCTCGCGGGCCGGAGTGCTCGTCGTGGCTTCGGCCGGCAACTCCGGTGCGTCGCCCTATCTCGTCGGTGCACCGTCCACGGCAGACCGCGCACTCAGCGTTGCAGCACTCGATGCGTTCCCGTCGTTCCCCGGTGCCTCGATAGCGCTCACGCCGACGGGCACCGTCGCCGCCCAGAACTCGAACAGCTCGGCCGGCCTGCCGCTCACCGGTGAACTGCTCGTGCTGTCTGATGGCTCGGGCGGTATTGCACTTGGTTGCGATCCCGACACCATCCCGGATGCACTCGGGGGCAAGATCCTCGTGGTGCTGCGCGGAGACTGCGCCCGTGTGGACAAGGCGATCAACGGTCAGGCCAAGGGCGCCGGCGCCGTCATCATGGTCAACACGGAAGCGTCGTTGCCGCCCTTCGAGGGACCGGTCCCCGAACTGACGATCCCGTTCATCGGGGTAGGTGTCGACGACGGTGAGGTGCTGCTGGCCGCAAGCGCCACCTCAGTAACGATTACCTCCACCGGTGCACTGCCCAACCCGCTCCTCGGCCTCGCCGCAGATTTCACGTCCGGTGGGCCGCGCATTGACGACAACGCCTTCAAGCCCGACGTGAGCGCACCGGGTGTGAGCGTGTTCTCCGTTGCCGTTGGCAGCGGTACCGACGGCGCGTTTCTCTCGGGAACGTCGATGGCCGCCCCGCACGCCGCCGGTGTCGCTGCGCTGGTCCGCTCGGCGCATCCCACCTGGACCGTCAACCAGGTGAAGGCGGCGATCATGAACACGGCCACCATCGACCGCTTCGGTTCGTACGAGCCACGGGTGTCAGGTACCGGTGTGATGTCAGCGCGTGCTGCGGCGGCGACCGGCGCCATTGCCTACACCGACGACGGCACCAACGCGTTGTCGTTCGGCTACCGGCCGGAAGACCGCAAGTTCGGTGCCGAACGGAAGTTCAAGATCCAGAACCTGTCCGACGTGCCGCTCACCTATGCCCTCGTCCCGCAGTTCAACGTCGGCGGTGGCGTGGACGTCTCGCTCTCCCCGTCACAGGTCGCGCTTGCCCCCGGAGAGAAGCGTGAAGTGAAAGTCAAGCTGTCGATGTCACGTACGGCATTGGCATCGCTCCCGAGCGTGTCGTTCTCGGAGGTCGGCGATAGCGCATTGCTGTCGATGCAGGGATTCATCGTTGCCACGCCGCTTCAGTTTGATGCACCTTCCCTGACCAATCCGTCGGTGGGACTGAGCGAACTACGTGTGCCCTGGTTGCTCGTACCGCGTGGCGAGTCCAAGGTCGAGATCAGCAACCTGCGCAAGCTCAACATTCGCCGACCGGGTACCAGTTCATGGGCTGCCAAGATCTCCAACAAGGGCGTGCACGACGGCTACACGGATCTCTTCGCCTGGCAAGTCAGCGACAAGGAGGGTGACGCACCACGGGTCACCGACATCCTGTCAGCGGGTGTCCAGACCTACACCGACCCCGTGGACCCGCTCATGCTGTTCTCCGTCAACTTTGCTGGCACCCGCGCCACCTCTGCAGCACACGAACTGGACATCCTGCTCGACGTCAATCAGGACGACGAGCCCGACTTTGCGATCGTCGCGGGCGACTTCGGCTACTTCACCCTGGGTGCCCCCGACGGAACCCTCGGTGCGATCGTGATCGACCTCGCGTTGAGCGAACTGGTCGCGGCTTACCCCGTCGACGCGCCCATGAATGGCTCGACCATCGTGGTGCCACTGTTCCCGAAGGACCTCGGTATGACCTCCTCGTCCTCGTCGCTGCGGTACAACGTCTCGGCCTACGACCTCATCACCGGGGAAAGTGACGAGACGGCCGGGTGGTCGACGTGGGATGCCTGGACCCCCGCAGTCGGCACGGGTGGATTGACGATTCCGGCAGGTGCTTCGGGCACCGTCGTCTTCCCCGATCTCGACACCCGTTCGCTCAAGGCCGCCGGAGTGAAGGGATTCCTGCTCGTGACCCTCGATGATCCGAACGGCGCCGCCCAGGCAGATCGGATCAAACTGCCGCACTGAACGGGGTCGGGAGCCGGCTATCGGTAACACTGGTACCGCCATGTCCCGGGGCAGCACCGCACCCAACCGAGCGCCGATTCCCGAGATCGAGGGTCTGCGCGCCGTCGCGGTGCTCAGCGTGTTGCTCTATCACGCCCATCTCGGCTTCAGCGGGGGGTATGTCGGCGTTGACGTCTTCTTCGTGGTGTCCGGATTCCTGATTACCGGTCTGTTGCTCCGCGAGGTGGAGAGCACCGGAAGGATCTCGCTGCGAGAGTTCTACGCACGTCGTGCGCGGAGGTTGCTCCCAGCGAGCGCGCTTGTCCTCGTCGTGACGCTCGTGCTGGTCAACCGATTGCTCGACCCCATCAGGGCCCACGACAACGCTGTGGACGCGCTCTACGCGGGCGGTTTCCTCGCGAACTTCCGTTTCGCAACCGTTGGAGCGGACTACTTCCAGCAGTCACTAGCGCCCTCGACCCTGCAGCACTGGTGGTCACTCGCTGTTGAGGAACAGTTCTACGTCGTGTGGCCAGGACTGCTCGCGGTGACCTGGGCAGTGTTCGGTCGTCTGCGCCGCCGCGCCGCGCTGCGAGCGGGTGCGTTCGCGGTGATCGGTGCGCTCGGGATCGTGAGTTACCTCGTCGGCCGCAGCCTCACGGCCAGCAATCCCTCGTGGGGATACTTCGCAACGTGGAGCCGCGCGTGGGAACTCGCTGTCGGAGCGGCGACTGCACTGGTGTGGTCCGCTCGTGAACGGCTTTCGCGCAGGGTGCGTGGTGCTGCCGGATGGTTGGGCCTCGGACTCGTGCTGTTCGCTGCGCTCAGATTCGATGGGCGCACGCCATTCCCTGGCTCTGCTGCATGGGTGCCCGTCGGTGGAACGCTCCTGCTCCTCGTCTCGATCGGCGCGCCGACCGGACCCGGTGCGCTCCTCTCGGTGCGGCCGCTGCTCTGGGTCGGTGCCCGTTCCTACGGCCTCTATCTCTGGCACTGGCCGCTGCTCGTACTGCTCGAGGCTCGTGTTACGGATCCCTCGCCGTGGGCTCGGATCCTTGCACTGCTGGTCGCCGGTCTCGCCGCAGTGCTGTCGTATCGGTACGTAGAGAACCCGGTCCGTCACCATCGATCGCTTGCTCGTTCACCGTGGCGCTCGCTGGGCCTCGGGGTCGGTCTCACCGGCGCAGTGTTTGCCGCTGGGGCAGTTTGCCTGGTGCTCAGCAACAATCTGGGTGGCGACACGGGCTACGTCGCCCCGGTGCTCACCACCGTGCCGGTCACGCCATCGTCAACGGCAGTGCCGCCTACCTCAGCGTCCTCTTCCCCGGGCGATTCACCGGAGCCCACCCAGGTCACGGTTGTGCCAGAGACCGCTACCACACTCGCGCCGGCGGACGAACTGGCAGCGCGCGTCCGGGACGAACTCCGTCCACTCATCGATGCCTCGAGCAAGAACGACCTCGTGCCTGACAACCTGCGGCCCACGCTGAAGAAGATTCCCGACGACAAGACACTGCTGTTCAGCAACGGTTGCATGGCGAAGTTCCCGGTGACCACGAACCCTCCTTGCGAGTTCGGGGACACCGATGGCTCGACCACCATCGCGTTGTTCGGCGACAGCCACGTCGCACAGTGGTTCCCGGGACTGGACGCAGCAGGTAAGCGCAACGGTTGGAGGATCTTGGCGCTCACGAAGATGGGTTGTCCCTCCGCAGAGGTCACGGTGGGCCGGTTCGACGGATCTGCGTATACCGCATGCAACACCTGGCGAAAGCTCACGATCCAGCGCATCATCGACGCGAAGCCGGCACTGGTGATCCTCACGAACTTCCGCTACTCGGGTCTGAAGGGGTTCATCCCGATGGACGTCTGGAGGCAAGCACTGGGACGAACGGTGGGCAAGTTGCGGGATGAAGGCCTGAACGTACTGATGCTGTCGGACTCCCCGAGCACCTGGGAGGAGCAGTCCACCTGTATCGCGCGGCACCGCAAGAGCCTGTCGCGGTGCAACGTGCCACGCGACGAGGCAACTCGACCCGCGTACATCAGGGTGAACGAGGAAGTCGCAGCCGAGTTCGGTGCCGGGTCCTACGAGGTAACCGACTGGATGTGTACCGACGTGTGTCCGGCCGTTATCGGCGACGTAGCGGTGTACCTCGACAAGAATCACATCACGAATACGTACGGAGAGTTCCTCAGCCCGTACCTCGAACTGGTGGTCAAGGCCTCGCTGTCAACGCCGTAACCTTCGGCCATGACGCAAGCGCACCCTCACGAGGTCAGCACCTGTCCTGCCTGCCGCTTGATCGACAAGATCGACGGACTCGAGGACGGTGAGATGTTCAAACTCGGCCACTGGGAGGTGGCCAACGAGCACCAACGTTTCGAGCGACTCCGAGCCGTAGAGGACCGAACTGCGGATCGCATCACCAAGTTCGCCGGGTCGTTGAAGTTTGTGTACCTACACACCGTGTGGTTCGGCGTCTGGATCGCGCTCAACGTCGGGTTGATCGGCCTTGGGGCAGAGTTCGACAAGTTCCCCTTTGGTCTCCTCACGATGATCGTGAGCCTGGAGGCGATCTTTCTTGCGACGTTCGTCATGGTGAGCCAGAACCGTCAGGCGTTGCGCTCGGAGGTGCGAGCACAGGTCGACTTCGAGTCAAACCTCCAGTCGTTGATCTGGAGCATCCACATCGGCCAGAAACTCGGTCTGGACATCGAGCACATCGAGAGGCTGTGTCGAGACGTTGTCGGCGAGTCCAGGGCCAAGCGGTGAGCAGTCGCAAGATCCTCGTGGTCGAGGAGCACGCACACCTGTCGGAAGGTCACCTGCCGATGCTGTTCGCGGACGTAGCCTCCAACCTTGCGGCGGCGGGGTGCGAGGTCACGGTGCTCACCAAGCGCGGGTGGGTGCTCGACGGGACGGGCCGACCTGTTCCGTTCCGCCTCGTTCTCCCAGGCTCAGTGTCACGTGCGGTGGCCCGCACCGCCGAGGCCCTCGCGCGCGTGCCACCTCGTGCGGTCGGTCGGCGTCTGCGGCAGCACCTCGGAGATCTCGCGTTCGTGCTGTCGATCCGACGCTGGGCGAGGCGACTCGATGCTGACGTCGTGTATGTCTCAGTCCGGTTCCAGTCGTACCTCCTGCTTGCGCTGGCACGTCGTGGCCGGTGGCTCGTCTATCAGTTCGTCGGGCCGCGGTCGGTGGGCCTTTCGCGTGTCAAGCGACTGATCGATCGGGTCATCGTCTCCGCGGGACGCGCTCGTGCATCTCACTCGGGTGGACTGGTCGTCGTCTGTAACAACGAAGCAAATCGGCAGGAGTGGGAGCGAGCGGGTCTCGGCATCGGAACCGCGTATCTCAACTTCGCGAGCAGTCGCGAGCACGTGCCGATTCCTGATGCCCGTGAGCGCCTTGGTCTTGATCCCGAGTGGCGAATTGTTCTGCTGTTCGGTGCAGTGCACCCCGGCAAGAGTCCGGAGATTGCGTTCGAGCTCTTCGAGGAACTTGAGCGCACAGGCGAACTGCCGAACTTGCACCTGTTGATCGTCGGCAAGGTGGCGAGCAAGTTGGAGACGTGGAAGTTGGGTGCCTTCCAAGAGAGCAGGCGCGTCCACGTACTCGGCGGCTATCAAACCGAGGAGGTGTGCGATCTGGTGCACGCCGCAGCCGACGTTCAGCTGATGAGCTTCCTGCCCGGCTGGGACCTCGACTCCGGTGTGTTGACCGACGCAATCGGATGGGGTCTTCCGGTGGTCTGCTCATCGGGCAACCAGACCGCCCTCGATGTCGAACGCCTGAGCCTCGGGTGCCTGTTCGCGGCAGGCAATCGCGAGTCGCTACGCGACGCCCTGCTTGCGGTGCCTGCCGAACTTGACGCTCCCGTGCTGGCAACGGCCAGGACCGAACGTTCCGGTGCGGCTCAGGCCCGGGCGCATCTCGCGCTGCTCGATTCTCTCGGCTCGTAACCTGTTGCCATGAGCGATGCTGTGCTGGAGACCTTCCAACTGGGCGCGCCACCGTGGCCCACGGTGGATCCCTTCCTGTTCTGCGTCCACCACCTCGACCACTACCCCGAGGGAGATGGCCGGTTCGCCCCGGTTGCCTCGCTGGCGGGTCGCAATATCGGGAGCGACTTCTCCAACCTGGATGGCTGGAGCATGTACCACGGGAGCGTTGCGCCGGGGTTCCCGCAACACCCTCACCGCGGGTTCGAGACCGTGACGTTCGTGCGCAGGGGCCTGATCGACCACTCGGACTCGCTCGGGGCGGCCGCCCGCTACGGAAACGGCGACGTGCAGTGGATGACTGCCGGTGCCGGCATCGTGCACGCCGAGATGTTCCCGCTTCTGAACCACGAGGGACCGAACACCGCAGAACTCTTCCAGATCTGGCTGAACCTCCCACGGGCCGAGAAGTTCGCAACACCGCACTTCTCGATGCTCTGGAGCGAACAGATCCCGATTGTTGAGTTCCGGGACAATGAGGGCCGCCGTACCGAGGTCACGGTTGCTGCCGGGTCGGTTGACGGCCACCGGCCTCCGCCGCCGCCTCCGGAGTCGTGGGCCGCAAAGGGCCACTCGGATGTGGCGATCTGGCGTGTGGCGATGGAACCGAGTGCGCGGTGGGTGCTCCCGGCGTCGCATGGCGAGAACACGCTTCGAGTGCTGTATGTCTTCGAGGGAAGCGCAATCACGGTGGACGGTCAGCGCCTCGAAGGTCGTCGCGGGGTGCTGTTGCGCGGGCCGCGCGATGTTGAACTCGTGGCGGGGGACACCGAGGTGCAGTTGCTCATGTTGCAGGGTGCGCCTATCGGTGAACCGGTCGTGCAGTACGGCCCGTTCGTCATGAACGATCGTGCCGGTATCGAGCAGGCGTTTGCCGACTACCGGAGAACCGGATTCGGGGGATGGCCCTGGCCGGTCGACGATCCGGTCCACGGCTACGAGGGTCGGTTTGCCCGACATGCTGACGGCACGGTCGACAGGCCGTCGGTTACACCAGCAACCAGCGCTTGATCGGTTCGGTCCACAGGGTCGCTGCAGCAGCGAGTCCTGCGAGTGAGAGCCAGGCGATCGGGGCAGGCGGTGCCACCTGCAGCAGGCGGGCAACCGGCCCAACATAGGTAAGGACGACGATCATCCCGACAAAGAGGGCGAGCACCCAGACGACAGTGCGTGTCACGCGCGGGCCGCGGTGCATCGATCGACTCGGAGAACGCTCGACGAGGAGGAGCATCCCCTGTCCCATCAGCAGAAGGCTGAACGCGGAACCCCGGGCTTGCTCAACTGCCCAACCGCGTGACGTGCCGACGAGATAGGTGCCCAGTGTCGCGGCCGTGAGCGTGGCACCGAGCAGCAGGGGACGCCACAGCGTTCGGCTGATGAACCCGGTTGCCGGGTCACGTGGCGGGCGTTTCATCGTGTCCGGAGCTGCTGGGTCCGCCTCGAACACGAGCGACACCGCAGGGTGCAACACGATCTCGAGCAGGACGAGATGGACGGGCAGGAGCAGCAGTGGTTTGCCGAGGAACGGCACCACGAGGGCCGTTACGAGCAGGGGAACGTGGAATGCCACGAGGTAGGCGAAGGCGCGCTGCAGATTGTCGAAGATGCGTCGGCCGTCGCGCACGGCCTTCACGATGGTGGCGAAGTTGTCGTCGAGCAGGACGAGTGTCGACGACTCCCGGGCGACGGCAGTTCCCCGTTCGCCCATAGCAACACCAATGTCTGCTTCGCGGAGCGCAGGGGCGTCGTTGATGCCGTCTCCCGTCATCGCCACTACCTCGCCGCGCTGACGGAGTGCCCGGACGAGGCGGTGTTTCTGCTCGGGTCGGATTCGGGCAAAGACGTTGGCGCGGGTGACCAGTGCATCGAACGCGTCGTCGTCGGCGTTATCGAGGTCGCTTCCGGTCGCAATGACGTCCTCGCCATCGTCGGAGGTGTGGGGAAGATTGAGACCTTCCGCAATGGCGTGGGCCGTTACCGGGTGATCCCCGGTAATCATCACCACACGGATTCCCGCTGTCCTGCATTCCTCGAGGGCCTCGGCTACGCCAGGCCGCACGAGGTCGCTGAACGCGATGAGTCCGAGGTAGCGCAGGTTCTGCTCGTCGGGCCCGGAGGCAACAGCGATAACGCGCATACCTGCGTGGGCAAAGGCCGCATTCTCCGCGATGACCGCGGTGCGCTGTGCGTCCGGGAGTCGAACGTGGGCGAGGATGCCTTCGACCGCCCCCTTTGCTGCAGACACGCGGGTTCCGTCAGCAAGTTCCCAGACATGCATGAGGTACTTGTCCACCGGATCGAACGGATGATCCACGACGAGTGTGCACGAGAGCAGGGCCGCAGTATCGACCCCGCGTGAGGCGGAGTAGCCGACGATTGCGACATCGAGCGGATCGAACGGGTTCGGTTCGCAGGCCAGTACGGCGGATCGCAAGAGGTCCAGTTCGTCTGTGGATGAGGCGAACGCCGTTGCTGCGACTTCGAGTCTGCCGAACGTGAGGGTGCCGGTCTTGTCGGTGCAGATCACCGTGGTGCTGCCGAGCGTCTCGACACCGGGCAGTCTACGTACGAGTGCTCGGTCTCGCGAGAGGCGCCACGCACCCAGCGCGAGGTAGAGCGTGTACACCATCGGGAACTCCTCGGGCACCGCAGCGATCGCGAGGCTCACTCCCGCGATGAGCGCGTTGCCCCAACCCCGACCGCGCAGCAGCTCTACCCCGATCACGACGGTGCAGAACACCGCAGCCACGAACCCAAAGACGAGAACGAGTTTGCGCACGGCGCGCTGCAACGGTGTGGTGGCCACCTCAGCACTGGCAATCAGCGCACCCACGGTGCCGTAGCGCGTTCGCGGGCCCGTGGCATCGACGGTCGCTGCGGCGCGTCCGGAGAGCACCGTGGTGCCGGCGTAGAGCGGATCGCCCTCGGATTTCGAGACGGGCAGCGATTCACCGGTGAGTGCCGACTCGTCCACCTGCAGCTGGGTGACCACTTCGATACGTGCGTCGGCCGGTACCACGTCGCCTTCCCGAACACTGATGAGGTCTCCGACGACAACGTTCTCGGCGGGTAGTTCCGCTTCAGCCCCGTCTCGGGTAACCCGGGCGGTGGGGGCGGTGAGCCGTCGGAGTTGCTCGAGTGTTTTTTCCGCCCGACGTTCGAGGACCCAACTGACTGCGGCGATCGGCACCAGAGCAACGCAGGTCACGACGCCGTCGGACACGTGACCGATGGCGAAGTAGGTGGGTGCTGCCACGAGCAACAGCACCACCATCGGGTCGAGCAA
>CANIBN010000092.1 GCA_947465505.1 Acidimicrobiales bacterium
TACCGGCTGCAACGGGGTCGAGGCAACGGTGGCGAGCGTTGGTGGTGCCGCAGAAATCTCGGTCCACCCCCCTCGGTTGCGGGTATCGACTACCAGTGACACGCCGATTGATGCTGCGACGAGGACGGCACCAAGGGTCAGGCTGAGACCCGGGCGAGCAGCCAGTCGCTTGCTGCTGCGAGCGGGTTGCTCAATCACGACCAACGAGATCGCAGCAAGTACCAGCGATGCGACAAGCAGCGCCGCTCTCGTTCCCCAAGGAAGTGGGCCCCAGCCCGCCTCCGCAAGCACGAGGAGTGGGAAGTGCCAGAGGTAGATCGCATAGGAGTGTCGGCCCACCCACTGCAGCGGCGGCAGAGCCAGCAATCGCTCCGGTCCTTCCGGTGCGTTCACGCCTCCGACAATGACTGCACAGGTGGCGAGGACAGGGAGCAGCGCTCGATAGCCGGGGAACGACTGTGCCGGGTCCCCGTAGGTGAACCAGCCGAGGGCCAGGACCGCGAGTCCAGACCACCCGAGGACCGCACGGAAGAACGGGGCACGTCGCAGGAGGGCCGCCGGAGCAACGGCGAGCAGTGCACCCGCAAGCAGTTCCCATGCCCGGGTGGGTAGCCAGTAGAACGTGAACGACTCACGCTTGGGGGTCTGCCAGATGCACAGCCAGAGTGATACCGCACCGAGGGCGACCGAGAGCACGGCTACGGAACGGCGGAAGTTGCTCGTGAGCCGCGCCGCACACAGCAGCAGGAGTGGCCAGAACACATAGAACTGCTCCTCGACGGCCAGCGACCAGAAGTGCAGCAACGGTTCCGGGAGGTCCACGTGGGAGTAGCCGCCCCGACTCCAGAACAACAGGTTTGCCGCGAAGCCCGCCGCTGCGAGCGCGGAGCGGGTAATAAATCCCCGAGTGAGCGGATCCACGATGAAGCGGGCCGCCACCACCGTTGCCAGCAGCACGAGTGTTGACGCGGGAAGGAGACGCCGAACGCGACGCGCCCAGAATCCGCGCAGCGAAACCGTTCCACTTCGGTCAACTTCACCGGCGAGCAGTCGTGTGATCAGGAAGCCCGACAGCACGAAGAAGACATCGACACCGATGTAGCCGCCACGAAAGCCGAGAAGGTGCGCGTGATAGAGCAGCACCGAACCAACGGCCAGTGCACGCAATCCCTCGATGTCCCGACGAAAGCCCTCCATTGCCAAACGCCCTAGTTCACCGTCAGGTATGGCTCGAGCATCGCATCGATGTACGGCGTGAGGTACTGCGCAGCCGCAACGGTGAGATGGGTCTGATCTCGATAGAGCAGCACGTTTCCGATGATGACAGCACAACGCTTCGGGTCACACAACCAGTCGTCAGGGAAGATGTGATCGACACCTTGGTTCTTGGTAGCCGCGCGGTCTGCTTTCAGGCGGGTCGGGTTGATGGCCGACCGACGGGTGACCACGCACTGGTTCACGGATCGGGAGTGCGCAGCGATACAGGACGGAACGTCGGTCTTACGGATCGGGGTGTCTGCCAGGTAGACGACGTGCTGTGCATGGGGTTTCACGGCTGCAAAGGTGCGCTCCCAACCCTGCCGGTACTTCACGAAGGAAACCCCTTGGTACCAGAGCGAGGACATCACCACGACGGTCGGCTTCAGTTGAGCGATCCGCTCATAGGCGTTCTGGCGCCACCGAGAGCATTGACTCGTGTACCCCGTAGCCGGCTGTTCGACGTCACCGGCCGGACAGTGCTTCTTCGCAAGCAGCACGAGACGCCAGCCCTGCTTCGTCGCCAGGCTCTCGAAGGCGGGGAACCACTGCGCCGCATGTGAGTCGCCGAACAGCACGACAACCGTCTGGGACGAGGTGGTTCCGTATGCGCATTCCTTCGGTTCGGTCTGGCCGTTCCCGAGCAGACATCCGTCGGAGTACACCACCGACTTGTCCGAGTAGACCGACGACAGCGATGGCGTGAGGTTCGATGGCACCACCCGTGTCCTCACAGCCTCGGCAAGCTGCGCAGCATTCGCCTCGGCGAGACGCTCGAGTGCCTCCGGGTTGCGGCCGCCCGCGATTGGCGCGGTGGTCGCCGTAACGGACGGGCCCGTGGCTTCCGACTCGTTGTCTGGAGTGGAGGGACTCGTCGTGGCACGACTGTCCTGCGGGGCCGAGGGAGTCGACGACGTGGCCTCGACAACGGGGGCAGGGGCAGCAACCTCCTCGCCCAGCGGAATCCGAGATCCGGTGACCAGCAACACCGCCGTCGTTGCGAGGCCGACAGTGACGAGACCGGCGCCGAACATCAGGCTTCGCCGGGGCTTGACGGCCAGCCAGGGTGATCGACGCAACGGGTCCTCGAGGTAACGGAACGACACCGCTGCCACAGCAACCGAAGCCACTAGGAGGAGCACCCGGACACCAGCGTTGAGCGGGCCCCACTTGGCGTCAACCAGCACGAGGAGCGGGAAGTGCCAGAGGTAGATCGCGTACGAGTGCTTGCCCACCCACTGCAAGGGGCCGAGTTGCAGGAGACGCTGCGGACCATCGTCGGTGTCGGTGCCTCCGAGGATCACTGCGACGGTTGCCAGCACCGGCACGAGGGCGAGCGCACCGGGAAAGCCGTCCTTCGGATCATTGAAACCCAGCGCACAGACGACAATGACCATGAGGCCGGCCCAGCCCAGAACGCCTCGGGCAAACGGAAACAGGCGCACGACTCGCGGTGGCGCCACAGCGAGCAGAGCACCCGCCAGTAGTTCCCAGGCCCGTGTGGGCAGCCAGTAGAAGGCGAACGACTGTCGACTCGGCGTGACGAGGACGCATGCGATCAGCGAGACAACGGCGATGGGTGCCGCCACCACCGTGACGAGTCGTCGGAAGTTGCCCCGCAGGCGAGCGATCCCCGCGAGCAGGAGGGGCCAGAACAGGTAGAACTGCTCCTCCACGGCGAGCGACCAGAAGTGCAGCAGTGGTTCGGGCAGCGTGAGTTGGGAATAGCCGCCACGCGTCCAGAACAGCAGGTTCGCGCCGAACACCGATGCAGCGATTGCCGATCGTCCGACGAAGCCACGGGTGAGTGGGTCGACAAGAACCTGCGATGCAACGACCGTTACGACGAGTACGGCGGTGGACGCAGGCAGCAGACGTCGTGCGCGGCGGGCCCAGAACCCGGGAAGCGACACACGACCGGTGGTCTCTACCTCGGACGCGATGAGCCGGGTGATGAGGAACCCAGACAGCACAAAGAAGACATCGACGCCGATGTATCCACCGTCGAAATGGGCGAGGCGGGCGTGGTACAGCAGTACCGAGAGCACAGCAAGTGCCCGCAGGCCTTCGATGTCGGGGCGGAACCCTCCCCTGTTAGCCGCAGGCTCGCTCCGTGGACCCATCCCGGTCCGAGGCTACACAGGCGTCAGCGGCGGACCCGGCCGGGCCGGTGTCGGCGGGCTTTGTCGGTTCAGATCCGGCCGGCGGCGCGTGCCGCTTCCTCGGCGGCCTGCAGTTGGGCGTCGATGATCGCCAGACCACCGTCCCAGAAACCGGGGTCCGCGAGGTCACAGTCGACGATGCGACCGAGGTCCTCGGGACTCATCGAACCACCCGCCCGCAGCAACTCGAGGTACTGAGGAACGAACGAGTCGCCAACCTCCTCGTACCGCTTGTACACCGAGAGGGCGAGCAGTTGGCCGTATGCGTAGGCATAGACGTAGCCGGGGGTGTGGATGAAATGCGGGATATAACTCCACCAGGTGCGGTATCCCTCGGTGATCTCCACGGCATCGCCGAGCATGGCGTGCTGAGTGTCGAACCAAATGTTGTTGAAGTCCTCCACGGCAAGTTCACCCTGCTCGCGGCGACGCGTGTGCACGCCGGCCTCGAAACGGTTCATCGCGATCTGACGGAAGACCGTGGCGATGGCGTCGTCCATGCCGGAGGCGGCAAGCGCGAACTTCTCGTTCGGATCCGACAAGAGGCCCATCAACCGACCTCGGGTAACGGTCTCGCCGAACACCGAGGCAGTCTCGGCAAGCGTGAGCGGCGTGGTCATCTGGAACACACCCTGCTCACGAGCCAGGTAACCATGCACGCCGTGGCCGAGTTCGTGGGCCAGCGTTACGACGTCCCGTGTGCGTGACGTCCAGTTGAGCATGAGGTAGGGATGATGCGACGGTGCGGTGTAGGCACAGAATGCACCGCCCCGCTTGCCCGGTCGCGTGGGTGCGTCGATCCACGGCTCACGCATGAAGCGTTGCACCACCGACGCAATCTCCCCGGAGAACGAGGCGTACGCGTCGACGATCACCTCGGTTGCCGCCGACCATCCGATGGTCGTGTCCGTGGTGGCCACGGACGCCATCCGGTCGTAGTCGCGAAGCTGCGAGAGACCGAACACCTTCGCCTTCAGCGCATACCAGCGCTGCGGGATGTCGTAGCGACGGACGACTGCATCAACCAGTGCCTGCACCGAGGCGTCGGATGCCTCGTTCGAGAGGTTCCTGCTGGTGATCCACGAGGGGTACGAGCGAAGGCGGTCGTTGACCGACTTGTCGTTGAGCAGTGTGTTGAACACGAAGGCACGGGTGCGCAGGCCGGGGGCCAGACCCTCGGTGATCCCCGCATGTGCTTGCTCTCGCATGGTGCGGTCGGGATGACCGAGCAGCGCGAGGCCGTGCTCGAGCGGCGCGGTACGCGACGTTCCGTCGCCATTGGGAACGGCCACCTCGACGGCGGACATCAACTCGTCGTACAGGCGAGCCCAAGCGGAATCGCCGGTTACCGACTTCTCCTTCATCACGCGTTCCTCGGGCTCGGTGAGGAGATGCGGGCGATAGCGGCGGGCGGATTCGAGATGATGGCGGATGAAGTCCATGGCCGGATCGGGGTCCGACAGCACTGCAGCCACGTGGTCCTCGGGGGCCTCTGCCCACTCGAGCTCGATGAAGATCAGCGGAGTGGTGATCGCCGTGGAGCGCTCCTCCACCCTCGCGAGGCGAGCACCGTTGGCCGGGTCCGCGGTGTTCTCGGCGAACTTCAGGTGCGCGTAACTGCCTGCGCGTTCCAGCAACTCGATCATCTCGGCGTAGCGACGGTGGAACGTCGCCAGATCTGTCGCTGACATCGATGCAATGCGGCCGCGGCCGGAGGCTACGAGCTCGTTGGAGATGCGCTCCGCCTCGTCGAACAGTTCGTCGATGCCGGTGCGACCGTCGAGCAACGGCTCGAGGTCCCAGGCGACACCGGAAGCGGCGAGGTCGTCGTGCTGCGGATCGGTCACGGTCATGACCCGCAGGTTATGGCCGCTCCGGGGGTGTGCCATGCTGGGACGGAGGGGGTTCGTCATGTCTGGACTGTTTGCGGGCAAGGTTGCGGTGGTTACCGGGGCGGCATCGGGAATCGGCGCTGCCACGAGCCGGCGCCTCGCCGCCGAGGGGGCCCACGTGGTGGCCACCGACATCAATGCCGCCGGCGCCCGGGCCATCGCTGCCGAGGTGGGCGGTACGGCGATCGAACTCGACGTCACGAGTATGAGTGCCTGGGAACGGGCACTGGCCGAAGTCGTCGCCGCTCATGGCCAGTTCGACATCCTGTTCCTGAACGCCGGCGTGATGACACCGCCGACGGGAGTGGCGGTAGGCGATGACCCTGTTGCGTGGATGACCCCGGCGGGCTACGAGCGTGTCGTCAGCGTGAATCTGGACGGCGTTGCCTATGGCCTGATGGCGGCAATCCCCCACCTCACCGCGTTCGGTGGCGGTGACGTGGTGATGACGGCCTCGATCGCCGGCATGCTGCCCGTGGTCGAGGACCCGTTCTATTCCATGACGAAGCACGGCGTGAACGGCCTGGCCCGCAGTGCTGGCCCTGCGCTCGAGTCCCGAAACATCCGCGTGAACGCCGTGTGCCCCGGCGTGATGAACACCAACATCCTCCCGCCCGACATGGCCAAGGTGTTCAAGCGCATCTCGGACCCGTCGTACATTGCCGACACCGTGGTGCAGATCATCACGAACGGCGCCACGGGCGAGACGTGGGTCGCCTACGCCGAGGGCAAGGAGCCCTGGCCCTACGAATGGGCGAGCATCCGCCCACCGCAGCGCTGACGCATCACCGTCAGCGGTTGACGACCGGCCGGACCTGTCCCATGAAACGAATGGTGCTCGCGTAGTCGAAATACGGGGCGTCGTCGGCCCGCAGCGCGGCACGCACCTTGTCGGCCTCCTCTGCAGGAAGCGTTGGCGCCGAGAGCCACGCCTCGGCAATGCCCTCGGGCGCGCTCGGCGCACCCCGATTCACCGCCAACGGGTGTGTGTCGGCATCGAGTGGGGCGTGCACCTGGTAGTACTCACCGATCCCGAACGCATCGGGGCGGGCGAGCGCCGCCGGCCCGTGATGGTCGAGCCAATAGGCCTGGAAATCTGCTCGGCTCACGCCGGGCTGGCAAAGGACGGCACCCGTCATCCGCAACCCCTCGCGAGGGCCCTCCTGCAGGTGGTGCTCCACACCGAGGAAGATCGGCGAACGAGCGAGATCGATGAACGTACGCTCGTCGTCGAGCAACTCCCTGCCGGCCGTTGCAATCTGCTCACGGCTCCCGGTTGCCGGCGGGCCGTCGAACCACAGTTCGGCAACACCGTCGTACTCGTCGGCACCCTCGGGCCCGAGGTGAGACACCGTATGCACCTGCTGGTAGCGCGAGATCCCAAGGACCTCGGCCCGCGCGGCAACGAGGAGCCGGTGGTGCTCCCACCAGTAGTCCTGGAACTGCTGGCGGGTGAGATGCGGTTGTCGACGGAGGAGGAAGACGAGTCGCTGACGCGACACCGTCGTCACATCCCGTCGCAGAGCAGCGCGAAGCCTTCAGTGGAGTCGAGTCGCAGCTGAACGACTTCCTGATACTCCGGGGAGTTGTACCACTCCATCGCCGCTGCCTGGTCCGCGAAGCGGAGCACGACAATGCGCGGACCGGGCGCCGTGCCCTCAACCGTCTTCGCCTCGGTGGAGAAAGCGAGGACCTCGATCTGGCGGCCGCCCATGGTGCCGCCGGCCTTTGCGATGTATTCGTTCAGCTTGGCGGGATCGGTGACCTTGCTGATGGCAATGAAGAGTGCGCTCATACCGGGCAAACTAGGCGATAGGCGGACGCTGCGCTCAAGCGGCGACAGGGAGGGGACCCAAGATGCCGAATACGGGGGCACAACCCGGTGCGGGCCAGCACGACGGGGCATATCCGGGCAGCGCACGCAGCAGCGGTCCGAGCATTCAGGACCTGCTCGACACCGACACCCGTCCCGTACCCGTCGCACTGCGTGACCACTCGTACTCGTACCGAGGGTCGGCCGACCTCCCGAAGTCCCGATATACGTCGCCCGAGTTCGCCGCGCTCGAGGCCGAGTACCTGTGGCGCTACACCTGGCAGCCCGCGTGCCGGGAGGACGAGATCACCAAGTCCGGCGACCACGTGGTCTACGACGTAGCGAACGAGTCGCTCATCGTGACCCGCCAGGCCGATGGCTCGATCCGCGCGTTTCACAATGCGTGTCTCCACCGCGGCACCCGCCTGCGCGATACCGATGGTCGCGTCGGGTCCTTCCGCTGCCCGTTCCACGGATGGACGTGGGGTGTTGACGGTCAACTCACCGACCTGCCCTGCGAGTGGGACTTCCCGCACATCACCCAGTCCCCCGAGACCTCCTGCCTCCCCGAGGCACGCGTGGCGCGCTGGTGCGGTTGGGTGTTCGTGAACATGGACCCCAACTGCGAACCGTTCGAGACGTACGCAGCGAAACTCATCGAGCACTTCGGCACCTCGTTCGATTTCGCCAATCGCTACGTGACCTTCCACGCCGTCAAGGAGGTGGCCTGCAACTGGAAGGTGTGCATGGAGGCGTTCAGCGAGGGCTACCACGTCATCGCGACGCACCCACAGATCCTCGAGTTCACCGGCGACGCAAACAGCGAGTACTCCGTGTGGGACGACTCGCCCTACGTGAGCAGGTTCGTCAACGGCTTCGGGGTACAGAGCCCACACCTCTCCGACACGCTCAGCCCGCAGCAGGTTGTCGACGCGTACCTCGAGTTCGCCGCACGCATGCCCCGTGGATCCGGACTCACCGTCAACGACGACGCCAATCCCCGTGCACTCGTTGCGGCAATCCTGCGCACTGGCATGAGCGCCCGGCTCAACACCGACCTCGACGCGCTCTCCGACAGCGAGGTGCTCGACGCGATCCTGTACCACCTCTTCCCGGCGTTCGCCCCCTGGGCCGGACTCGGGCAACCGCTCGTCTACCGCTGGCGCCCCGGCCGCACGCCCGATACCTGTTTCATGGATGTCTGGCGTCTCGCACCGGTCCCCGACAGCGGTGAGGCACCGGCGCCTGCTGTGTGCACGCGTCTCACGCTCGACCAGTCGTGGAAGGAAGCACCTCGCATGGGTGGCCTCGCCGATGTGTTCGAGCAGGACATGGAGAACCTGCCGATGGTGCAGGCCGGCCTCAAGAGCACCGGCAAGCGCGGTGTCTCATTCGGCAACTACCAAGAGGCGCGCCTTCGCCAGATCCACCAGATGATCGATCAATTCATCCTGCGAGGCCTCGCGCGCGAGGGACGCAACGCCTCAGAGGTTGAGCGTTACCTCGTGCCCGAGGGCTGACGCAGCACTCCACTCGCCTCGAGCGCGTCGATCTCCTCGGCCGACATCCCCAACTCGGTGAGCACCTCACGTCCATGCTCACCGATGAGTGGCGCCTGCCTGCGTACCGATGCAGGAGTTCGTGAAAACCGGACGGGCGAGGGGATCTGCCGGTAACTGCCCACCACCGGGTGCTCTGCCATCGGGAGGTCTGCCACAAGGTCGTCGACTGTGCGGACGGCACTCGACGGGATCGAGTGCTCCGTGCAGTAATCGAGCCAGAACTCCGTGGTGCGGGTGAGCAGTACCTCGGCGACATCGCGGTACAGGGCGACGGCATTCTCGATGCGCGCCTTGCCCGTTGCCACGCGTGGGTCGTTGGCGAGGTCCGTCCGACCGCCGGCCGCCCAGATCGCTGCGTAGTGCGAGGTGGAGAAGGGAAGGATGTTGATCCAGCCGTCGGAGGTGCGTTGCGACCGACGCTCGCTGGTGAGGATCCGCTCATACCCCGCAGGGCCGAAGGCGGGCTCCGGTATTGCACCGGCACCGTGTTCGACGAGCACGAACGCTGCGGTCACGTCGGCCATCGGCACCTCGATGTGTTGGCCCTCGCCGGTGCGTTCACGATGGAACAGGGCAGCCATCACGGCGTACGCCATCGTGACGCCGCAGAGTTTGTCGGCGATGAGCGTGGGGGCCAGGACTCGCTGGCCAGTGACCCGCTCCTCCAACTCAGTGATACCCGACGCTGCCTGAATCACGTCGTCGAATGCGGGCGCGTCCTCGCGGCCCGTCCCGGTTGCCCAGCCGTGCGCCTGACAGAACACGATGTCGGGGCGCACCGCTCGCACGTCGTCGTAGGCGAGCCGCAGCCGCCCGAGCGGACCGGGCCGGAGGTTCGTGAGCACCACGTCGGACTCGGCGGCAAGGCGCAGGAACACCTCACGGCCCGCAGGGTCCTTGAGGTCGAGCGAGAGGTTCCGCTTGTTGCGCAGGAGGTTGAGCGATACCCCGGAGAGTTCTCGGTGCGGGCCGGGGCCCATGACCCGGTTGGTGTCACCGCCCTCTGCCTCGATGGAGATGACCTCGGCACCCAGATCGCCCAGGATCTGGGTCGCCAGCGGGCCCATGACAACCGACGACAGGTCGAGCACCCGGACACCAGCGAGCGGACCGGTCGCTCCCGATGCTGTTGTTCCCTGCTGCGCTGGCCCCACGTGCAACCCCTTCCCGTTTCTCCATCTATTCTGTCCCCCATGGG
The DNA here is from genome assembly GCA_947465505.1 of Acidimicrobiales bacterium. Lineage (GTDB taxonomy): Bacteria > Actinomycetota > Acidimicrobiia > Acidimicrobiales > Ilumatobacteraceae > WLJO01. Next base: position 9,885 of record CANIBN010000092.1, read on the forward strand.
GGCCTCACGACGCTACGTGTTCCCGGAGCCCGGGGACACCCTTGCCACGCTTGCCGGTCGAGTGATGCCGGACCAACCGGACGCTGCCAAGACTCTCCTGTCCTGGAACCTGCACCTCGCCATGAGGCCGTTCCCGGTTGGCGAGCCCGGTGAGATCCTGTGCACCGACATCGTGTACCTCGAGCCGCCGATTGCGAGTACCGGAAGGTGAGTTGCGTCCCCGCCCCCACGAATTCCGAGGCGATCATCGTCTCGTGTTCGGTTGGGCCGGGTCATGACGGGCGCGCCGAGGTGGTAGCCGAACTGCTCTACCCAAACGGTGGGCGCAGTTGGCTGAGCATCGGCGAGGAGGCGCTCACGCGGGCTGTCGATGCGGCTGGGGTCACCAGTCTCGATGCGCTGAGTGGACAACCGTGGACTGTATTGCTGGCCGGACTCGACATGCCCGGACTCGACATGCCCGGACTCGACATGCCCGGACTCGA
>CANIBN010000093.1 GCA_947465505.1 Acidimicrobiales bacterium
ACGGGTGCACGGGGCGACACTGGAGCTACCGGTATTGACGGCCCCACCGGCCCCCCGGTGAACTTCCGAGGCGAATGGAACAGCGGAACCACCTATGTGAAGGGTGACGCGGTCTACTGGGGCAAGTCGTCGTACATCGCTCTTGCCACGAGCACGAGCGTGACGCCGGGTACTGATCCCACGAAGTGGCACCTCCTCGCCCAGCAGGGCGAAGTGGGGCCGGCAGGTTCAACCGGACCCATCGGCCCGCAGGGCATTCAGGGGCCGGTTGGCGCAAGCGGTGCTCGTGGCTCGACAGGGGCGACTGGAGATTCTGGTTTGCAGGGTCTGACGGGTCCGCAGGGCGACACGGGTGATACGGGTCTGACGGGTGATACGGGTTCGCAGGGTGATACGGGTCTCCAGGGCGATACCGGATTGACCGGTGATACGGGTCTGACCGGTGATACGGGTACGCAGGGCGACACGGGTCTGCAGGGAGAGAGTGGTCTGCAGGGTCTGACCGGTCCGCAGGGTGATACGGGTGAGAAGGGTGATACGGGTCTGCAGGGAGAGAGTGGTCTGCAGGGTCTGACGGGTCCCCAGGGCGACACCGGTGCTACGGGTCCGCAGGGTGACACGGGTCTGCAGGGCGAGACTGGCGTGCCCGGTGTTCCGGGCGATAGCGGTCCGGAAGGTCCTTCGGGCGCCACCGGAGCGACCGGCCCGAACGGGCTGACCTACGGCTCGTTCTTCGTGGGCAACCCGGCGGTGTATCGCACGCTCACGCCCGGAGGGTCGGCAGAGAACATGATCACCGCCGAATCTGCCAGCGGCAACGACTACGTCACCGTGTCCCTAGAGATCGAGGTCATCGATGGCGGTGGTCCGTTCGCTGGCGGTTACGTCGCCTGTTCCTTCAGTGGCACCGACGTTGTGTCTGGTGTGGCACGGGCAAGCGTGGAGGTCGCCATCGAGGGGACTCGGTATATCCCCTTGGTTGTGCAGGCAGTAGTTACTCAAGGCAACACCGGGACACTGGCCTGCAACTTCGATGGTCCGGGAGTGCTCGACCCAAGCGTCCCCACCGTGAACGTCCGCCTGGTGAGCGCAGTCGGTCTGTCGGTGAACGACTCGAACTCGACATACGCAAACTTCGCCTACGCCGGCCCGGCCTGATCGGCTGGAATTGAACTCGATGTCGCTCGGTCGGTATCCCCACTAACGGGGTACCGACCGAGCGATAGATCGACAAGTACTGCTAAGGTCCGGCCGTTTCTATGACCGAATGGCGTCAGTATTCCGAGCTTCAGCTGGATCCGGTGCTGAGGGCCGCCCTCGAGGCGTTCGTTGACACCGGCTACCACGGGGCCACGGTTCGGGACATTGCTCGTCGAGCGGGCCTCTCCGTTCCGGGTATTTATCACCACTACGCCACCAAGCAGGACATGCTGCTCGGCATTCTCGACATCACCATGGACGACCTGCTCGCCCGCAGTCGGGCCGCTAAAGAGGAAGGAGCGGGTGATCCCGTTCGCTCCTTTGCCCTGCTCGTCGAGTGTCTGGTGCTGTTTCACTGCTACCGACGGGATGCTGCCTTCATCGGGTCCAGCGAGATGCGCAGTCTCGAACCGGCGAACCGCACTCGCATTGCTGCCCTGCGCACCGCTCAACAGCGACTCATCGATGCCGAGGTGGACGAAGCAGCCCGTTCCGGCCGGTTCCAGGTGGCCTATCCCCACGACGCAGCCCGGGCCGCCGCCACGATGTGCATCGCCGTGCCCTCGTGGTACCGGATCGGCCACGAGTCCACGCCCGAGCAGGTTGCCGAGCGGTACGTTGACTTCGCCCTCGGCCTGATGCATTACGCCGGCCCGCGGCCGGTCTGAACTATCGACAGAGCGCCAGATTCCGGCCCGCTCGCTTGACGCTCTGGTAGGCCTGACCTAGGCTTTTTCGACCATACCGAACGCTCGCTCGGTAGCAAGGAAACGAGGAAGAAGATGGCAGAAGTTCCGTCAATGGGAGAGTTCCTCAAGGACTCCCCGAGCAACTGGGGTAAGTGGGGCAAGGACGACCAGATCGGTTCGCTCAACTACCTCGACGCTGGTCAGGTGCTGCGCGGCGTGCAGCACGTCAAGCAGGGCAAGGTGCACACGCTTCAGGTGCGCATGTGCGATCCCGCCGGCGACCCGGTGTGGCCCGGTCGTCGCGGCGCTGAGCGCCTCATGGTGTTCGACGAGGGCTCGTGGATGGGCGACAAGGCCCCGCAGTTCCCCGGCGGCCTGCACTACGCAGACGACTTCATCACCGCCTTCCTCCAGGGTTCGTCGCAGTACGACGCACTCGGCCATGTTTGGTACGACGGAGAGATCTACAACGGCTACGACGCCAAGACCACCATCGGCGGTCTGTCGAAGGCCTCCATTCTCCCCATCGCCGAGCACGGCATCGTGGGTCGCGGCATCCTCCTCGACATGGCTCGCTTCCGCGGAAAGGAAGCGCTCGACAAGGGCGAGACCTTCACGCACGAAGACCTCATCGCCTGCGCGAAGGCACAGGGCACCGAGATCCAGAAGCGCGACGTGCTCTGCATTCGCACCGGCTTCATCGAGCAGTACTACAAGCTTGGCGCTGCAGAGTTCTACAAGGACTTCATCGAGCCCGGCCTCACCTACTCGCCCGAGCTCGTGCAGTGGTTCCAGGACATGGAGATCCCGAACCTCGTCACCGACACCATCGCCAACGAGGTCACCTACGAGCCCAACAGCGGTATCGCGCTGCCGCTGCACTGCGCGCTCATGCGCAACCTCGGCGTGCTCTTCACCGAGATCATCGACCTCGAGGGCATCGCTGCCGATTCCGCACAGGACAAGCAGTACACGTTCCTCTACGTCGCTGCACCGCTCAAGGTGGTCAACGGCACCGGTGCACCGGTGAACCCCGTCGCCATCAAGTGACGCAACAGCAACACGCAAACCCCCAGTAACTCAGGAGAACCAATGACCGCGACCGATCGCCCCTGGCTGAGCAGCTATCGCAAGGGCACGCCCACCGATATCACGCCAGAGTTCAACAACGGCTTGGAGATGTTCCAGGCCGCTGTGAAGCGCAACCCGAACCTCGCCGCAATCAAGTATTTCGATGCGACGATCTCGGTTGCCGAGCTGGATGCACAGAGCACGGCACTTGCTGCCGGACTCCTCGCAAACGGCTTCCAGAAGGGCGATCGGCTCGCGGTCTATCTCCAGAACATCCCGCAGTTCCTCATTGCCATGCTCGGCACGTGGAAGGCGGGCGGCGTGATGGTGTCGGTCAACCCGATGAACCGTTCGCGTGAGCTCGACTACATGCTGAAGGACTCGGGCGCCACGGTGCTGCTGTGTCTCGAGAGCCTGTACGGCCAGGTGGCCAAGGACGTCGTGCCGAGCACGAACGTGAAGCTGGTCATCACCACGTCCGAGCTCGAGTACCAGACACGCAACGATGCACGCCTGTTCAAGGACGTGAAGCGTGAGCGCCACGCCGGAACCATCGACATGCTCGAGCTCATCGCGAAGCACCGCGGCGAGAGCGTCCCGGCCGTCACGCTCCTGCCGAGCGACGTTGCCTTCCTCACCTACACCTCCGGCACCACCGGTGTCCCGAAGGGTGCACGCAACACGCACGGCAACGTCGTGTTCAACTCACAGGCATATCGCGACTGGATCGACCTGTCGTCCGACGAGGTCATCCTCGGTGTTGCGCCGCTGTTCCACATCACCGGCCTCATCGCACACATCACCATCTCGTTCCTGCTGCCGGCAACGCTCGTGCTTGCGTACCGCTTCGACCCGGGCGTGATGATCGACACCATCCGCGAGCACCGACCCACGTTCACCGTTGGCGCCATCACCGTGTTCATCGCACTGTCGAATGCTCCCGGTGTCGAGCCGTCGGACTTCGCGTCGCTGCACAAGATCTACTCCGGCGGTGCTGCCATCGCCCCGGCGATCGCCGATGCGTTCAAGGCTCGCTTCGGTCACCAGATCCACAACATCTACGGCCTCACGGAGACCACGTCACCGTCGCACGGTGTTCCGCTCGGCGCGGAGACTCCGGTCGATCCCACCAGCGGCGCGCTGTCGGTGGGCGTGCCGATCTTCAACACCATCGTCCGCATCGTGGGCGAGGACGGCCAGGAACTTCCCCCCGGCGAGGTTGGCGAGATCGTCACCGAGGGTCCCCAGGTGGTTGCTGGCTACTGGAACAAGCCCGAAGAGACCGAGAAGTCCATCCCCAACGGCCGCCTGCACACCGGCGACGTCGGCTTCATGGACAAGAACGGTTGGTTCTACATCGTCGACCGCAAGAAGGACATGATCAACGCCTCGGGCTACAAGGTGTGGCCCCGTGAGGTGGAAGATGTGCTCTACGGTCACCCGTCGGTGCGCGAGGCGGCTGTCATCGGCGTGCCCGACGAGTACCGCGGCGAGTCGGTGAAGGCGTTCGTGAGCCTGAAGCCCGGCACCACGGCAACGCCCGAGGAGATCCAGGCGTTCTGCAAGGAGCGCATGGCTGCCTACAAGTACCCGCGTCAGGTGGAGATCGTCGACGAGCTCCCGAAGACCGTCACGGGCAAGATCCTGCGTCGCGAACTCCGCGACACCAAGTAACCCCTCTCGTTCTCGGTCCCGAAAATGCACGTTTTGAGCGTTTTGGGGACCGAGAACAACGGAGCCTTCTGCTTCTCGGTCCCGAAACTCACGATTTCGTGCAGTTTCGGGACCGAGAACGTTTTGGGGTGGTGGAGATTGCGGAGGGGGCGGCGCGATCGTCAGTCGTCAGGGGATGCGCGGTCGACAGTCAGCGGCGCGGTCGTCAAGTGGTGGCGAGCGCACGAAGGATCGGCGCCGCAACGGTGATCGGCACGGCGAACCCGATGTTCTGCGCAGTGGTCGTGTCCGTGCTCGGGGCGCCCGCAGTGTTGACGCCAACCACCCGTCCGTCCTCCGACAGCAACGGACCGCCTGAGTCGCCGGAACTGATCGCTGCGTCGGTCTGAATGAGGTTCGTCAGGCTCGAGCCATCGTTGAGGTCGATCGAGCGGTTGAGCGCGGAGATGATGCCGACGGTGATGCTCGGGTTGCCCTCGAGACCGAGCGCATTGCCGGCAGCGATCACGGGATCTCCGACTTGCAACGAGATGTCGGTAGCCAGCTCCAGGGGAGGGAGGTCCGTGCGCTCGACACGGACCACAGCGAGATCGTGGTCGTTGTCCATGCCGACCACGGTGCCGGGTGTCGAGGTGCCGTCGTGGATCACCACGGTGATCGTCTCGGCGCCGTCCACCACGTGCGCATTGGTGGCAATGAGACCCGTGCTGTCCATGACGAAGCCCGAGCCGACCCAGGTGCCGTAGCGCTTCCTGCCGTACTGGTCGACGAACCTGCCGCTCACCTCGATGTCGACGACGGACATCGTGATGCGCCGCACCACCTGTTGGAGGGTCTCGGCAGCAATCGTCGTCGTGGTTGGCTCCGTCGGCGCAACCGTCGTCGTCGTGCTGGGCGGTGCCATCGTGGTGGTCGGCTGAGCGGTGGTGGATGGAGCGACCGTGGTCGTCGTGGGGGTCGCCGAACTCGATGAGCCGTTGCGACCGGCCGTGAGGTTGCCCGCAATCCCACCCGCTATGCCACCGAGCACCAGAGCCGCGGCGACGACTTCGATGCCGAACCTCCTCCGCGATCGTTTGGAGGCAAGCACGTCGTCCTGATGGTCGCCGGCGCCTGTCGGGAGGCTGTCGTTCATCGTCCCAGTCTCCCGATCGACAGCGCGAGGTTGTAGGGCTCAATGACCCTCTGCGCCAAGTACGACGGTCAGCGGATGTTCTCGGTCCCGAACGTGCACGTTTTGAGCGTTTTGGGGACCGAGAACGGGAGGTGGTGGATGGTTCTCGGTCCCGAACGTGCACGTTTTGAGCGTTTTGGGGACCGAGAACGGGAGGGGTGGCAGGATGCGGGCATGACCTACGACGACGTGGTGGGGGCGTACTTCGCCCAGCCAGCAACTCCGTATCCCGTGCCGGTGCTGCCTACCTCTCCTGCGAGACGCTTGCGAGACGCACTCGAGCCGGTGGCCACGCAGGGTTGGTGGTCCCGTCCACCGATGGAACGGCTCGCATCACTCGGGCTCGGCTTCTTCGAGTCGTACCTCTGGGGACGTGCCGCCGCGCTCGGCACACCTGCAGCATCGGTGGTCACTGCGACGTTCGGTGTCTTCGAGCACGGCCTCGTGTCTGCGGTGTATGTACCCGCCGTCGCCACTGCATCGCGCGATGACGTGCTCGCCGCACGCGCGGACGGAGCGAGCGAAGCGATGGAGCAACTGGTCAACGCCGCGGATGCAGCAGCGGTGGCTGGTCCATTGCTCAGCGCAATCGAGCACCTCGACGGCATGGCTCGACCGCTCTTCTCCGCGCTGCGCGAACTGCCACTACCCACTTCGCCGCAGGGTCGTCTCTGGCGTGCGGCCGAACTGGTGCGAGAGCACCGCGGCGATGGTCACCTTGCGGCCACCATCGCAGCGGGTCTCGATGCCGTCGAGGCGAACGTGTTCACCGAGTTGTGGCTCGGCTACTCACTCGGCGAGTACAGCGGAAGTCGCGGCTGGAGTACCGAGCGAATTGCGGCGGCGGTCGCCTCGCTTGAGGCACGCGGTTGGATGCGTGACGGCGCGCTCACCGCCGATGGCGTACGCGCGAGGCTCCAGCTGGAAACCGACACTGACGACACGCAGTCATCGTTGGTTGCGCTGCTCGGAAGCGGGATCGACGAATTGATCGGTCGAGCCGCTGCGCTCAGCGAACGTGTGATGGCCGCAGTGTCGTTCCCGCCGGACCCGCGCAAGCGCGCCGCAGGCTGATCGGCGACCGAGACTCAGGTATTCAACGACTGTTCGACGGCCATTCGTATCGCAGAAAATCAACAAAGGTGCCGTTGTAGTCCCGGTAACGGAACCAGCGTTCCTGCAACCACTGATGGGCCTCGCGCTCGTCCCAACCGTGCGTGCGCATTGCCCACGCCTTCAGCACGAGTCCGGTTCGACTGCGGCCGCCGTGGCAGTGCACCACCACCGTCCGACCCTCGGCGAGCAGAGCGTCGACAGCGTCGACGGCATCGCGCACGGCTTCGGCGAGCGCTGGATTCTCGTCCTCGTCGGGCTCATCAATGAGGTGCACCTGGCGACGCACCGGGAAGTCGTTGAAGCGGTCACGGGTGCGGCACAGCGACACCACTGCCCAGTCGGTCGGCGCTCCGTTGGCGCCGAGCAAGTCGGCAGCATGCAGCGAAGGAGCCACCTCAAACGGGCCGGCCGGCGATTCGGGCGGTGTCTCGGAGCGATCCGCGATGCCGAGCAAACGCTGAGCCATCTGCTGGAGGTGGTCCCTGCGATAGAGGAGGCGACCCGTGGGGGTGTCCACCGAACCGTGGACGTACGTGGTCCAGCGCGAAGGGATGGCCTGCACGCCGTAGAGCGCGCCCGCAATCGCACCCGCAACGCAGGCGACGGTGTCGGTGTCGTTGCCCAGGTCGATCGCTGCAGTCACGGCATCGGCGAACGACGAGGTGTTGCGCACTGCCCACACCGCCTGTGCGAGGCAACCCCATACCGAACCGTTGGTGGGCGCAGGCTGATCGGGCGTCCAGGTCGGAGCGAGGATGTCGGCAAATCCGCTGCGCGCATCGTCGGGCAGTTCTGCAAGGCAGACCTCGATACGTTCGAACGGGTCGTCGTCCTCGAGGGCAGCACGCATCATCTCGACGGCCAGCCACGAGCCCCAGCCCGCCGCAGGATCGGGGTGCGTGAGTGCCGCCTGATGGAGAGCGACCTCGCGCACCACTTCATCGTCGGCGTCCAGATAGGCGAGGGCGAGTGGGAACGATCGCATGAGCGCGCCATTCCCGGCGCTTGAGCTCCTGTCGCGCGGGACCTCGCGCCACGATTCGTGATGCAGTGCGGACCGCGTCTGGTTGCCCACGTCGGCAGCAGTATCGGACCACTTGCGGAACCATTCCCATACCGTGTCGGGGTCGTACCCACCTTGCTCGAGGATCGCCTCGGCGAGCACCATCGCCATCTGGGTGTCGTCGGTGAATTCGCCCGGCTCCCAGCCGAACGCACCGCCACCGATCATCTCCCCGCGGCCGCCGAGCACTGGCTGTGGGAACAGGCGGCCGTATTCACCAGCTGCACCGAACTCGAACGGCGCACCGAGTGCATCGCCAACCGCCGCCCCGACAACGAGACCGATCGAACGTTGGACGGTGGTCTTGCGGAAGCGTCGGCGCGGGGTGGGGATGTTCATGCACTCTCTAACGCAACGAGGACCGAAAACCGTGAGGTTGTCGGCGTCGCGGCGAGTGCGGGCTACCAGCCGAGCTTGCGTGCGGTGGCAGTGTCGACGATGCCAGTGACGCGTAGGCCATTTCGCCGCTGGAACCAGCGGACCGCCGAACGCGTCCCCGAACCAAACCGTCCATCAACGCCAACGTTGGAGCCATGGTCGCGCAGTGCCTGCTGCACCAAGCGAACCTGATCGCCGCGCTGGCCGTAGCGAACCGGCAGCTTGGGCACTGGGGTGAGGCCGAGGAGTTCTGCCGCTGAAATCGAGAGTGTGGAGGAAGCGGGCAACTGGTTGGCGGCCTGGAATGCGCGCAGCGCACGGTTGGTCACGCTGCCGAACAGGCCCGTCGCGCTCACTGGATAACCGGCGGTCGTAAGGGCTCGCTGTAGCGCCTTCACCGTATTCCCCCGCGTTCCCATACTGAGTGGCACGAACACCTTCGCTGGTGCCGCAGGCGGCGTCACCGTCGTGCTCGTGCTGCCTGATGGATCGGTGGTGGACGAGCCGTCGCCCGGCGGTCCGGTGGTGGTCGTCGTGGTGGGTGGAGGCGGCGGCGTGCTGAGTTTCAGCTTGAGCGCTGCTGCTGTTGCCGTGTCGGTGACACCGGTTGGCGCAAGCCCGTGCGCACGCTGCCAGGTGCGCAGCGTGTTCATGGTGGTGGTACCAAACCCACCGGTGACGGTGAGGCTGAGCGCCGCCTGCAGCTTCTTCACCGAGTCGCCGCACGAGTTTCGGTGCAGCACCGGGAAGACCTCGGTGTGGGTGACCGCAATGTTGAACGCTGCAGCAGTGGCCGCATCAAACGCTCCGGTGGCCGGAAGCTTGTGAGCGGTCTGCCACTTGGCAAGTGCGGCGGCGAGAGCGCCGGTGAAGGTGTTTGCGAGCGATGCTGCCTCGACCGGTCGCAGAGACTCGGGCAGCAACGCGCGGATCTCGGCGACGGCAGGTCCGCGGTCGCCACAGGAGAGCAACAGGTCGCCGAGAGCAGGAACGGTAAGCACGGTTGCGTTCTCTGCAGTGTTCTTCGCGATGATCGCCGCTGCGAGTGCAGGGGTACCGCGGAACTCGAAGTGGTGAGGATCCTTCACCACGGACCGACGGCCGGCCTTCGGGCACGAGTACCAGCCACCCCAGAAAAGACCCCAGTGCTGCGCAGCCTTGAGCACCCAGTCCGGCATGGCGTGCTTGGTCGGCGCCGAACACGCATCCGAGGCGTGGTACACGGTCTGCAGTGGGTTCGTGCTGTAGTTCACGTCGATGGCGAGACCCCACGCGTGGTACGACAACTGCGCAGTGGTCAGGCCCTTGCAGTTGCGAACGGTGGTGGCGGTGCAGCGGAACGAGTACGTGCCTGCTTCATCGATGCGGTAGTTGCCGCGGCGAATGTCGGCGAGGAACCCTTCGAAGACGGCAGCGGCGAGCGGGTTCGCACGCACGGTCCCCTTCACGAGACTTTGTTCCCACTCTGCAAGCGCCGGTGAGCCGCTCCAGCTGTTACCGGTCCACACCCATCCCGTTCCGGGGAACGTGTCCAACTCGGCCTTCACGAGGATGTCGAGCGCCTGGGCCGTTGCTGCGTCGACGATTCCGGTGACGGGCAGCAAGAGGGTGGTCTGCGCCTTGCGCACCGCAGCGTCGGTGACGGTGCCGAACTTGCCGTCTACCACCACATCGCTGTCGTCCTTGATCAGCTTGTTCTGGAGGATGGTGACGATCGGGCCGCTGGATCCGATGGTGAGCGGCACCCACTCCTCGGGGGTGATGGGAGTAATGATGAAGCCGTTGCCGGGGAAGGGCGGTTCGGGGAAACCGTGTGTCGCCGGGTTGCCCTCCACCATGAGGGCGCAGTTGTCGAGTTCGACCGCCTCGATTTGAGCCTTCGTGCAGTGCTCGGGTCGCACGGGCG
>CANIBN010000094.1 GCA_947465505.1 Acidimicrobiales bacterium
ACTCGACACCGATCGGTTGCTCGAACGACTCGCTGCAGCCGGCGTCGTGATGCACGAGTTCGTGGGAACCGAGTCGCGCAGTAGTTGGTGAGCCGGAAGGCAGGTGTGGTGATGGACATCCCCGAGTGGCTGCCGACAGGACGGTTGATCACCGTGCCCGGTCGGGGTGAGGTGTTCGTTCGTGTACAGCAACACGCAAACGCACAGGCGCCAGTGGTCATGCTGCTGCATGGTTGGACAGCGAGTAGCGACACACAGTTTCTCTACGCCTACCAACAACTCGCCGAGGTCTACACCGTGGTGGGGGTCGACCACCACGGACATGGACGCGGACTGCGCAGCGACGAGCCCTTCGATCTCCAGCGCGTCGCCGACGACGCAGCCTTCGTTTTGGAATCACTCGGGCTGTCGAGAGTCGTCGCCGTGGGCTACTCGATGGGTGGCCCGATCAGCATGTATCTGGCGCAGCGACACCCGGACGCCGTGCGCGGACTCGTTCTCCAGGCCACTGCGCTCGACTGGCAGTCGACCCGGCTCGAGCGCGTGCGATGGCGATTCGTTCCGTTGATGTCACCGTTGACGAGATCGTGGTGGTTCTCCCGTTCGCTCGGTCGCGGGATTCGCTTGGTGGCCCGTCGCAACAAGGGCATTCGCCCGATGCTGCCGTGGTTGGTCGGCGAGATTCGTCGCAACGATCCGGCCACGGTGACCTCGGCTGGTCGGGCACTCAGCCGACACGACGCGAGACCGTGGGCGAGCACGCTGTCGGTCCCGGCCGCGTCGGTCATCACCAAACGCGATCGACTTGTTCGTCCGCGCAAGCAACGGGCACTCGCGAACGCCGTGAGCGCGCGCATTTTCGACGTTGCTGCAGGGCATCTCGCTGCGCTGTCGCATCCGGTCGAGTTCTCGAACGCCACACGCGACGCGGTCGACGACGTCGTGCGGCGAAGCGGTGGGTACTAGCGCGTCGACACGCAGAGCACGAGCAGACCGACGGTCTCGCACATCACACCGGCGGCGCCGAGCACGTCGCCGGTGTATCCGCCGAGGCGCCTGCGGCCAAGCGCGAGCACCGCTGTACCTGCAGCAAGCGCTAGGAGTGCGGTGATCGCACCGTGCAGCGCCCCACGGCCCAAGACGAGAAGGGCGCCACCGAGCAGCACGGTGAGCAGAGCAAGCGTTGCGGAGCGAGCAGCCGACCTCGATCCGACGAACGCACTGCCCAGTCCGGCCTCGGCGCGCGCATACGGCAGAACGTTCATGGCGACCACCATGAGGCCGCGACTGAGCGCCCACAGCCCTGCACACGCAGCGACGGTGCGCGCACCGTTCAGCTCGTTGGACCCGAGTGCGGACCACCGCAACAGCAGCACCGCGGCCACCGTGGCGACAGCGAACGCACCCGTGTCCGGCGCACTCATCACGGCGAGGCGTCGCGAACGATCCATGTGGGGGAGTAGTCCGTCAGCGGAGTCGGCGAGCCCGTCGATGTGGAGCAGGCCAGTGAGCACCAGGTCTGTCAGCACGGCCAGGGCAGCAGCAACGAGTGGTGGCCACCACTGCGAGGCACCCCACCACACGAGCCCAACCACTGCACCAATCGCAGCCCCGACGAGGGGGAACCACGGCTGGTGCGCTGCATCGGGTCGACGTCCGCGCCCGAAGATCGTGAGGAAGGCCAGTGCGCCGATCACCGCGGACCGGCCTCGTCTGCGGGCATCCAGAGCGTGCGGCCCGCAACAACGAGTGCAACATCATCCGCAAGAGCGGCTACCAACTGGTTGAGCGAACCAATGGCGTCAACGAAACGTCGGCCGAGTTCGGTGGGAGCGTGCACGCTGAGTCCCACCTCCTCGGACACGACGACGGTGGTACCGGGTCGCGACTGAAGGGCAGCAAGCAGCGCCGGAACGTTGGCCTCGAAGTCGTGATGGGCGGCCAACCAGGTACCGAGCGAGTCAATGAGTACCGTGCCGACCGGCGCCGCTGCCAGTGCATCGGTGAGGTTGGCCCCGCACTCGACCGTCGCCCACGACGCCGGTCGACGGGATTGGTGGCGACCGATGCGCTCGTCCATTCCGGCGCTGTCGGATGAGCCCGTGGCGAGGTAGGTAACGGGCACGCCGGTCGCAGCGGCAATACGCTCGGCGACCTCGGACTTCCCGCTGCGCGTGCCGCCGAGCACCAGCACAAGTCGGGACGTGACCATGACTGCAGGCTAGGACGTGCGAGCGGTGGCGAGGATCACGCCCTAGGGTTCCCGGCGGTACATCCAGAGGAGTCATCGTGAGCAAGGCCGCTATCCCGTCACTGAACACCGAGTCGTCGCATGTCCTGGCGCTCATCGACTCGCTCACCCCATCGGAGTGGGTCGCACCCTCCGGTTGTGCAGGGTGGAGGGTCCAGGAAGTGATCGCTCACATGGGGGCCGTGTACCGATCGATCTGTGGGGACGCATCAATTCCCTCGGATCCGTCGGGTGACGCCGAGAAGAGCGCCGAGTTGGCGGTCGAACCGCGCAAGGAGTGGACGCCCGAGCAGGTGGCTGCGGAATATCGGGAGTGGGCCCCCAAGGGCATTGCTGCGCTGGCTGGACTGCAGGAGGCACCGATGGCCGACACGGTGATCCCGCTCGGCAACCTGGGCTCGCATCCCATGCACATTCTTGGCAACGCGATCGTGTTCGATCACTACTGCCATCTGCGCCACGACATCGGTGCAGCGCTTTCGCGCGCGGCTGCGCTGCCCCAAGATCCGGCTGCGCTCGCCTCCATTCTCGAGTGGATGTTGATGGGTCTCCCGCAGATGTGTGCCCCTGCTCTTGCCGCAGGACCGCAGCAGCCCGTGAACCTGCAGTTCACCGGCGTGGCCGAGGGACGATATGTGCTCGAACCGGGCGAAGGACTCTGGTCCGTGTCCGCAGGTGCTCGCGAAGGTGCGCCAACACTCACGTCGAGCGCACACGACTTTGTGTCGTGGGGAACCAAGCGCGCCGACTGGCGCACGACGTCGACGCTTACCGGCGACGGGGCAGAAGCAGCAGCACTCGTGCTCGACGCCATCAACATCATTTGACGTGTCGCGGAACGTAGCCCTTCTGCATGAGTGAGATGACCTCGCGCTTTGCTGGCGCGCTCGAAACCCTGGGTGTGGAGCGGGCAGACACACCCGCCATTACCGACCTCGATAGCACCTGGACCTTTGGTGACCTAGCGGCGCACGCTGCAGCGATAGCGAGTCAGTTGCTGGACACCGGAGCACATCCCATGGTGGGACTGCTCACCGATCGGCACCTCTCCTCAGTGGCGTCCGTGTTTGGAGTCCTCTGGGCTGGACGGGGGTTCGTGGTATTCGACGTGAATGATCCTCCCGATCGCATCGTCGAGAACTTCTCTCGGGCCGGCGTGTCCATCGTGCTGGATGCCACGGGTAGCGGTCCGGATCGGTTGGGTGATCTTGCCGTTATCCATCCCGCACCACCCGAACGGGACAGAGGTGCGTGGCCCGCTCTCCAGTCGATGGACAGCGAGGGCCGCTGCACGGTTCAGTTCACCTCCGGATCGACTGGGCGCGCTAAGGGAGTAGTGAAGTCGTTCGCCACGTTCGAGCGCAGTGTCGACGTCTTCAACAAGTACAGCGACTTCCTTGAGCCGAAGCGAACAGCGGTATTCATGCCCCTGCATTTCACGGCCGGTATGGGGCCGACGGTGTACGGGCTGACCACCGGCCGGTTCACGATGCTCGTCGATCCGATGGCCCAGCCCGCTGACCTCTTGCTCAGCAAGCTCGACGAACTTGCAATCGAGCGGTTGCACGTGACGCCGTCGTTCTTGCGGAGCCTCAGCGGAAACGCCGGACGGAACGAACAGGCGACCAGCGTGGATGACGTGTGGTTGACCGGGGAGCCAGCACTGTGGCAGGACGTCCTGCTCGCCAGGGAGCGGTTTGGTGCGCGTGTGAGCACCACCTCGATCTATGGCGCAAGCGAGGCGATTGGCGCACGGAGTTCCTTCCGAGTGCTTCCGGGCGATGAGATCGGCGAGGGGCGACTACCCCTCGGCCCGCCGGTAACACCGGACGCGATTCGTATCGAGTCGATCGGTCGCGATGACGGGGTGGGTGAGTTGATCTACCGAGGCATGCTCGCCGACGAGTATCTCGACGACCCTCCGCTCAACGCAGAGCGCTTCGGTGTCGATCCTGACGGGGTTCGCATCTGGCGCTCGGGCGACCTCGTGATGCAGGACGAGTCGGGAGTGCTGCACCATCGCGGTCGCATTGACGACATGGTGAAGATCAACGGCAAGTTGGTCGAACCTGCAGAGCCCGAGCGGGTGCTCGCAGCACTGCGAGGAGTTCGCAATGCAGTCGTTCTTCCGCGCACCCTTCCCTCGGGTCGTGTGCAGTTGGTGGCGCACCTCGAGACCGACGGTTCGCTGTCGACGACAGCGGTGCGCGCGTCACTTCGGCAGGCCCTTCCTGCACACCTCGTCCCCGCAGTGTTGGTGCACCACGAGGCACTTCCACTCAACGATCGCGGCAAGGTGAATCGGGCGGCCTTGCTTTCGGCACTGGTCCGTCCGTGGAGGGACGCGAACCCTGTCCCCGACGGCGACCGCCTCGTGGAGGCGGTGCTCTCGATTGCCCGTCTCGCGCTCGAGATTGACGACATCGGTGCTGACGAGTCGCTGCTTGACCTTGGTATGGATTCGCTCGGTGCCATCGAGTTCGTCACCTTGGTGAATGAGGCCGGCGAGGGTCATCTTGAGCCGAACGATCTCGTGGACGCTGATACCTGTCGTCGACTAGCGGAACGCCTCCGCGCGGGTCGCTCGCGCCGCCGTACCCGATCAACGACGTTCAACGACGACGGTCGTGAACAACCAATCTTCTTCGTGGCAGGCGGCGGGGGGTTCCCGCTCACCTATCGCGCATTGGCGGTGGAACTCGGTGCGGAGCGGCCGCTCGTGGTGTTCGAGCAGCGCGGGCTGCGCACCCATGCGTGGCCCGAACGCACCGTGAAGGCTGCTGCTCGACATCACCTGCGCGAGTTGCGACG
The DNA here is from genome assembly GCA_947465505.1 of Acidimicrobiales bacterium. Classification (GTDB taxonomy): domain Bacteria; phylum Actinomycetota; class Acidimicrobiia; order Acidimicrobiales; family Ilumatobacteraceae; genus WLJO01. The sequence goes on from CANIBN010000094.1 coordinate 5,063, forward strand.
TATCCGACCGTCGGGGCCGTACCTCGTTGCGGGACATTCGTACGGCGGTTTGGTGGCTCACTGCCTGGCCGGCCTGCTCCACGATCAGGGCGAGGACGTCACGCTGTTGATTCTCGACAGCGTGCGGCATATCCGCCGAGACGACCTTGCACCCGAGGCAATTCGTCTACGACAGTCCCCCGCGCTCGAACATCTCGTGAAATGGTGCAAGTGGCGATCGGTAACCGCGTGGCGTCGGCTGGCTGGGCTCGCAACACCGATCGGCAGCGTCGAGCGCTTTGAGGTGTTCTTCCAATGGGCGCTGATGGCAACGATCCGCCACCGGAGCACCAGCCTGAACGTACCCACCCTTGCACTCTGCGTGTCGGACGGCGTCGTACGGGAGTGGGAGCACGAGCCGAGCACCACGATTGTCCGGGTGACTGGCGACCATCTCTCGATGTTGCAGCCCCCACACGTGTCGACGGTTGCCCAGGCAATGGAGCAGTTCATACACCGCAACCGGTAACGGGCCCGATGCCGCACTGTCACGTGCCGTACATGATGAGATAGGGGGATGGAAGCCCTCGAGCTCGAAGCGTCGTTCACCTGCCCGCGCTGTCGCGCCACTGCCTCGGGGCGTTTCTACGGACCGTGCGAGAACTGTCGGCTCGAACTGCGGGCCACACTTGGGGGCACGGCGAAGGACGTGGTGCTCGAGGACTACGTACCCAAGATGAACGTCACGCCCAATGCGGTGGCGCTCAAGGATGACTGACGCCAGCAACCCGCGTCCGTTCGACCTCGTCGAGCGACTGTTGGAACTGCTTCCCACGGCCGGTGAGCGCGTGGTCGTCACAGATCTCGAAAAGACGTGGACGTTGTTCGAAGTGGTGGGGCAAGCGGCCGCCATCGCGCAGCAACTCGAGCATGCATCCGGCGGCCCGGTTGGCGTGCTGGTGAACCGCTCGGTGTTGTCGGTCGCTGCCGTGTACGCCCCGCTGTGGGCGGGCCGAACGCTCGTCGCCCTCGATGTCGCGGACTCACCCGAGCGGATCGAGGGAATACTCGACCGAGTGGGCGCATCCACGGTGCTTGACGCCACAGGCCTGGCTTCCGACGTGCTCGCTGGTCGCATTGTCGAGCGACCCGTCGCTCCACTTCTCGATCGTTCCCGTTGGCCCGAGCCTCACTTGGTCGATGCGGATGCCGCCGCGCTGGTGTCGTTCACGTCGGGATCCACCGGTCGCCCGAAGGGAATTCGCAAGACGTTCGCGCACGCTCGAGTGAATGATGGGCTCTACGAGGCAACGCCCGGGTTCACCGCGCTCGAGCGCACTGCGGCGTTTATGCCGCTGCACTTCAAGGGCGGGTTTGCGCCCATCATCCACGGGGTGGCTCGGGGGCGGTTCACCGCTCTGGTCGATCTGGTCAAGTGGACTCCCGACGAGATAGCGGCTCGCCTGAGGGAGTTGGAGATCGAGCGACTCTCGATCACCCCCTCGGCGCTACGGGTGCTGCTGCGATCGACAGCGGACTTCGATCGGCTTACCTCCCTCCGCTCGGCATGGTGCGTGGGAGAGCCGTTGATGTGGAGCGATGTCGAGCTCGTACGGGAACGGATCCATCCCAACGTGCGGGTAGTCACTGGCTATGGGGCCTCGGAGGCGCTCGGGTTCCGGATGCTCTTTGCTGCTGAGCCTGATGCGGTGATTGGTGAAGGCCGGGTGCCGATCGGGTTACCCGTGGTGCAGGACGGTGTGCGCGTCGTTCCCATTGAGGGAGACCCATTGGGGCGGGGCGAGTTGGTGTACCGGGGCAATCTCACCGAGGGATATTTCGACGAAGCCGATCTCGACAAGGAGCGGTTCGTGATGGACACGGACGGTATTCGGATGTGGCGCTCCGGAGATCTGGTGTCGACCGACAGCGACGGTCTGTTCCACCTCCGGGGTCGGATCGACGACATGGTGAAGATCAACGGCAAGTTGGTCGAGCCGGCCGAGTCCGAGACCTTCCTGCGCTCGCTGCCCGGCGTGCGCGACGCATCGGTGGTGGTGCGGCGGCGTCCGTCGGGTCGCGTGCAACTGGTTGCGCATCTCGTGACGGATCATTCACTCTCCGCTGGAGCCGTATTTGAGGCCCTGCGCAACGCACTTCCGGCGCACATCCGTCCGTCCGTGTTGGTGCGTCACGACGAACTGCCGCGCACTGATCGGGGTAAGGCTGATCGTCAGGCGCTTGCAAGGTCGGACTACCCGCGCTGGACTGACGCGCAACGCTCCCCCGAACGAGATCCGTTGGTTGCGGCTGTGGTTGGTGTCGCCCGAGAACTCCTCGACCTCGACGACATCGGTGCCGACGAAACACTGAGAGACCTCGGGATGGATTCGCTCGCCACTCTGGAGTTCATCGCTCTGCTCCACGAGCGCGGCCTCGGCGACATCGATCCCTCGGTGATGGTCACGCTCGACAGCTCGCAGGAGGTTGCCGAGGAGCTTCGCATGCGCAAGCGTCGACGTCGGAAGTGGGTACCGACCGTGATTCACCCCGAGGGCAGCCGACCGCCACTCTTCTTCGTGGTTGGTGGTGGTGATCTGGGTCTGCGCATTCGCTCACTTGCTGCAGCACTCGGTCCACAGCAGCCCATCGTGGTACTCGAACAGCACGGCCTCTCGGCGGGCTATCTCACCGACCGCACCGTTGAAGCGGCAGCCCGGCGGTTTCTCCGGGTGGTGGAGATGCAGGTGCCGTCGGGTGAGGTGTTGCTCGCCGGTCACTCGTACGGTGGTTTGGTGGCCCACGCCCTTGCCGATCGCCTCGAGCGCGCTGGCCGGCGCGTACGTCTCGTCCTGCTCGACACCGCACCGGGATCGAGCCGCGAGATGCTGTATCCCGACGCACTCCGTGACGGTGAGGTGCCTTCACTAGTTCGATCGCTCAAGCGAGTGAAGTGGTGGGCGGTGCGGCGCCTGCGGCAATTGAAGGGGCTCACTCGCCCAACCGCGAGCCGGGAACGTCACGACGCGTTCTTCAGTCGGTCGATCGATGCGTCGATTCGCTATCGGCCAATCGTTCTCTGCGCGCCAACCACCTATCTCTGTGCAGACGGGGGAGACCCCACTGCGTGGGCCGGTCATCCGTCGTGTGCTGCAGTACGCGTCCCGGGCGATCACCTCACGATGCTCGATCCACCTCACGTCATCGAGGTGGCTGCTGCACTGAACGCCGCACTGGGGACGTCATGACCGACATACGCGGGCTCACCGACCAGGAGCGCTACCTGTTCGATCTGTACGGCTACGTGGTGCGCCGGAGTGCGCTGTCCGCGAACGAGGTGCAGGCGCTCAACATGGCGGTGGATCTGCTGGCCGTTCCGGAACCCGGCGACGCGATCATGAGCCAGCGGTTCTCCCGACACCTCTCGTCAGCCCGTTGCTTCCGTGATCTCATCGATCATCGGGCCGTGTTCAATCTGATGATCGAACTGTGCGGCGAGTTCGTCCGGCTCGACCACGCATACGGCATCGTGATGAACCCTGGCCAGACCGGTCTGGGGCTGCACGGTGGTGGCACACCGCATGACCCCGCCCAGTACTACGAGGTGCGCAATGGGCGGACGTACAACGGCCTGGTGGCGGCGCAATGGGCACTCGTGGATCACCGACCCGGCGACGGGGGGTTTGGGTGCATCCCCGGCAGTCACCGGGCCAACTTCGCGTTGCCCTCGCCGGTGCCCCTCGACTGGATTACCGAGGTGCCACTTGCGGCGGGCGACGTGGTGATCTTCACCGAGGCGCTTACCCACTGCACCATCCCTTGGCGCGGGCAGGGCGCGCGACGGACCCTGCTCTACAAGTACGCACCTGGCCACCTCGCCTGGGGGAAGAACTACGGGGCCGATCTCTCCGATCTGGCGGCCTCGGGAGCGCTCACCCCTCGTCAGAAGGTGCTCATGGACGGTCCGTCGGTATCTCCCCGACAATCGTTGCTGGCGTATCGCGACTGAGTCGCTAGCCTGAGGGCTCCCGAGTCATTCCGGGGACGTAGCTCAGTTGGCAGAGCACCTGCTTTGCAAGCAGGGGGTCGTGGGTTCGATTCCCATCGTCTCCACCACAGCGGCCCGTGCTTCGGCACGGGCCGTCGTCGATCCCAGGTCGTTCCCGGCATTCAGTGAACCGAGTTTCGTCCGGTAGGTTCGGCAGCGTGGGGCCGGACACTGACGATCGCGTGGCAGACGACTGGGCGGCGGGCGACCTTGCACTCCTGCGCCGTTTCGAGCCGGTGCTGCACCTCAACCACGACGAACTCTTCGTGCCAGCAGCAGTCGATCGCTACGTGGCGGCCTGTTCGTTGCGCCAGCACACCGAAAACGGTGTCCAGATCCTCGTGCCGGCCGGTGCGCTTACGGTCGACAACCTTGCTGCTGCCGAGGGTGGTCGCACGGGCATCTTCCTGCAGTTCGTTGCCGAGCACGAACGACGTCAGCGACACCGGGTTCAGCGTCGCTCAGAGAACCACGGGCTCGCCCGTCTTGCGCGTGTCGGGTTGTTGGGCCGGATCTTCGACGTGCTCTTCCGGCTGTCGCTGCTGCTCCGCCAGACGGTTCCGAGCGGAGTCACGGCTGCCGCAGCCTGGAAAGCACGGCGGATTGGCCTGCACAACGAACCCGTCTACTACGGCCGGGTGGTGCGAGACGGTGGCTGGACCGTGCTGCACTACACGTTCTTCTACGCCATGAACGACTGGCGTTCCACGTTCAGCGGCGTGAATGATCACGAGGCCGACTGGGAACAGGTGATGGTCTATGTGGAGGAAGTTGGCGACGAGGTCATCCCGCACTGGGTTGCGTACTCCAATCACGACCATGCCG
>CANIBN010000095.1 GCA_947465505.1 Acidimicrobiales bacterium
GTGCGGTAGTGCAGGAGGATGATGTCGCCGCGACGGATCGGTTGGTTGCCAACCGTGCTGATGGTGGTGCCGTTCACCGAGACGTGCCAGAGCACGACCCCCTTCATGCCACATGCAGCCGCGGCCCGGAAGGTCTCGGCGTCCACCGCGCCGTGAGGAGGACGCAGCCACACCGGACGGGAGCCCGTGATGCGCTCGATGTCGTTGGCACCATCGCAGATCGCCTTCTTCTGCTCCTCGCGCGAGAGACCCTCAAGGAGGGTGTGGCGTCTTGTGTGGTTGCCAAACACGGGGTGGATGCCCAGCTCGGCGAACCAGGCAAAGTCCTTGCGGAGCGGAGGCGAGATCACGAAGCTGGTGATCGGCCAGTTCCATCGCCGGATGAGCGCCGCCGCCGCAGGGTCGAGGCGGAATCCGTCGTCAATGGTGACGAACACCACCGGCTCGTCGGTCTTGATCGTGCTCACGAGAAACACCTTCGACTCTGCAGACGATGGCAGCGGCCCAGTGGTGACGAGTCCGATCGCGGCAGCACCAAGCACCGCGAGCAGCCCGAGCGTTCGCCTCATCCTCCGATCATCGCACACAGTCGGCCCTCGGCATTCTTGGCCCCCGTAGCCTCAGGTCGGTGGAATCCGTACTGACCTATGTGGTGCTCGGTGCGGTGCTCATCCGCCTGCTCACGGCGGTGCGTGTCGCCCTCTCCGGCGACGGCCGGGCCACGGTGCGAGAGATCGTCCGCCGAGTTCGATGGCGTCACGTGTGGCCGGTTCCGCTCGTGCTCGCCACCGTTGCCTCGGTGGCCACGCTGCTCTGGGCCGTCCCGGGCCTCTCGTGGGGATGGTGGACGGCGATCGGCGGTCAGGGCAACCCGATCTCGGGCACCACCGATCAAACAGCCGGAACCTTGTGGGAGTGGTTGATCCCCATCGTGTTCCTCCTACTCGTGATGCCCGCACTCCCTCTGTTCGCGCTCGCCGAGGAGCGCATGTTCCGCCGCGGCGCCGAACACTGGCCACTGCAGCGGCGCGCCTGGAAGGTGGTGTGGTTCGGCCTCGTGCACCTCATCATCGGCATTCCGATTGCCGTCGCCCTCGCACTCAGCGCCGGCGGCGTGTACTTCATGACGGTGTACCTCCGTCGATACCGGGTGGCGCACGACCAGCGCGATGCGGTGATGGAGGCAACCACTGCGCACGCCACCTACAACGCCTTCATCCTCACCACAGGACTCGTTTTCGTGGTGCTCGGGGCCTTCGGCGTTGCCTAGCGATCGCAGTACAGTCCGTACCGGAGGGGATGTCATGAGCACACTCGAGGGAAAGCGCATCGTTGTTACTGGGGCAACCCGTGGACTGGGCAGGGGCTTTGCTCTCGGTCTCGCCGCAGCAGGCGCACGACTCGTCATCAACGGTACGAATGCGGCACTCGCGGAGCAGGTCGCCGAGGAGATCCGCGCCGCAGGCGGCACGGCCGAACCGGTGGTCGGATCCGTCGCAGACGATTCGCTCGCCGAACGACTCATCAGCACGTGCGTCGATCGCTACGGCGGCATCGACTCCGTGGTGAACAACGCAGGCATCGTGCGCGACCGCACGCTCATGAACATGACGCCCGAGGAGTTCGACGAAGTAGTCGCCGTGAACCTGCGCGGCACCTGGTCTGTGAGCCGCCACGCTGCACGCGCCATGAAGTCCACTGGCGGGCACCTGCTGCAGATCTTCTCGAACTCTGGCTTCACCGGCTCGGTTGGTCAGACGAACTACGCAGCGTCGAAGGCCGGCGTGATGGGCATGCTCTATGCGTGGGACGTCGAACTGTCGCGTTTCAACATCCGTACCAATGCGCTTTGGCCGATTGCAGAGACCGACATGACCCAAGTCGTGTTCGACATGGCAAAGAAGCGTGCCGAGGAGACAGGAAAGCCCGCACCATCCGCTGCAGACCTCGGCTTCGGGACCCCCGAGACCATCGCACCGATCGTCGTGTACCTCTGCAGCGACCGTGCATCTCACCTACGCAGCCAGTTGTTCACCTTTAACGGTCGCAAGCTTGCGCTGTGGTCGCACCCGAAGGAGACGTGGATCGAGCGCAAGCAGTCATGGACACTCGACGAGTTGGACGCAGCGATGCGCACATCCGACGAGAAGGTGTACGTCGTCCCGATGTGACCCGATGTGCCGTTGCGGCGCAGGATCAGCGTGATTGGTGACGGCCGGAGGATCGCCGTCCCTGAACCGCCTCCGCAAGCGCGGCAGCCACCGACTGCACGTCGTCGCGCACCATGCTCACCGTGACACGGATGTGTTCGGTGGGCAGCGGCGCTGCTTCGAACGGGAAGCCCGGTGCAACACCGATACTGCGCGCCGCGAGGCTCACTGTCGACGACCGTTCGTCCTCTGTGGGTACCCACAGGTTGATGCCGTCCGACCCACCTACCTCCACCCCGTGCTCATGCAGTGCTGCGACGAGCGCATGCCGACGCACGCAGTACGTCTCCCGTGCGCGCTCCACTGTGGACACCGCCACAGGGTCCTCGAGCAGCGCGGCGAGCACCCCCTGCAGAATGCGACTCGACCACGCCGGGCCGATGGCGCGGCGTTCCACCACGGCGTCGATGACATCGTGTGGCCCCGCAACTGCGGCGAGACGAAGGTCGGGGCCGTGCGACTTGGAGAATGACGTGATGCGAACGGTTCGCTCCGGCAGCCATCGGCCCAGCGACAGGTTCGGCGAGGTGGAGATGTCGCCCGAGTGATCGTCCTCGACCACGAGCGTGGAATGACCCGCAAGGAGGCCTGCCAACTGCTCGGCCCGCGCCGTCGACATCGACCGCCCCGTGGGGTTGTGCGCCCGCGGCTGCAGGAACACCGCGCGAGGACGCAGTTCGAGCGCTTTGGCGAAGGCAACCGGGTCCATGCCCTCGTCGTCGCCGCCGACGGGGATGACCTCGGCACCAACGAGGTCGAGCAGGTCGAGCAACGGCGGGAAGGCGGGGTTCTCGACAATGACCCGATCGCCAAGACCGAGAGCCCAGGTCGCCACCCGGTCGAGCGCATCGAGTGCACCATCGACCACGGTGAGTGACTCTGCTGCAAACGGCTGACGTTCGCGAAGGAGCTCCTCAAGCGCTGGCAGCACGGGCCGCTCCCAATAATTGGTGGCCATCGACGCAGCCTGCAGCCGTCCCACTGCCGCCACGATGTCCGGCAGCAACAGGGGGTCGGGCGAACCGGTTGATAGGTCGAGATCCACGTGCCCGGCCGCCGAGGTCATGCTGCGGTACCGCCGCGCGCCACCGGTACGCGTTCGGGGGGTGACGAACGTGCCGAGACGGCCCCGGCCCTCCACTAGCCCAAATCTGGCCAAGCGCTGCCAGGCGTCGGAGACCGTGGTTGGAGACAGACCGAGGCGACGGCTGACCTCCCGAACCGTGGGAAGCCGAGTTCCGGCCTCACAGGTGCCGTCACTGATGAGGCGACCCACGGCGGCAGCAATGCCCCGGGCACTCGGCTCGGTGACTGCTTCGGCGAGTTGCTCGATGTCGAACACGTTGGAAATCAAACTGGTACAAAGAATGACTTGTCAAGAACAGTTCACCTCCCTAACGTTTTCGGTACCGATCCACGTGGGGGTTGGGGGACTGTCGCGGCAGCATTCGCCCCCGTCGCCGGACCGTGCTGAACATCCGTCGCCTGCCCGCCCTCAGCGTGCGCCGACCAACGATCTCGAAGGGACACGACATGGGAATCGTCATCAAGAACGGCACCGTCATCAGCCCCACCGGCCAGATCGCCCAGGACGTGCTCATTGACGGTGAGATCGTTGCTGCGATGTACCTCCCGGGTACCGCGCCCACTGACGGCCACCGCGTCATCGATGCAACGGGCAAGTACGTCATTCCCGGCGGCGTGGACGTGCACACCCACTTCGAACTTCCCTTCGGCGGCACCGAGGCCTCGGACACGTTCGAGACCGGCACCCGCGCGGCAGCGTGGGGCGGCGTCACCACCATCTGCGACATGGCGGTACAGCGCTACGGCGGCAACGTGTACGACTCGCTCACCGAGTGGCACCACAAGGCAGCAGCAAACTGCGCCATCGACTACTCGTTCAGCCAGATCGTCGGCGGCATCGACGACGAGTCACTGAAAGCCATGAAGTACCTCACCGAGCACGAGGGTGTTACCAGCTTCAAGCTGTTCATGGCGTATCCCGGCGTGTTCTACAGCGACGACGGCCAGATCCTCAAGGCGATGCAGACCGCCTCGGAGTGCGGTGCGCTCATCATGATGCACGCCGAGAACGGCATCGCCATCGACGTGCTCGTGGCGCAGGCGCTTGCCCGCGGCGAGCGAGACCCGAAGTACCACTCGATCACACGCCCGTCCGATCTCGAGGGCGAGGCGACGCACCGGGCCATCGTGCTATCCAAGGTCGCGGGCAATGTGCCGCTCTACATCGTGCACATGTCCGCCTCCGAGGCACTCGACGAGGTTGCCGAGGCTCGCCACAACGGACAGAACGTGTTCGCAGAGACCTGCCCGCAGTACCTCTACATGACGCTCGAGGATCACCTGGCGCAGCCCGGTTTCGAGGGCGCGAAGTACGTCTGCTCGCCGCCGATCCGCTCCAAGCACGACCATCGTCATCACCACGCAGACCTCTGGAAGGGCCTGCGCATGAACGAGCTCGCCGTGGTGTCCACCGACCACTGCCCCTTCTGCTTCAAGGACCAGAAGGAACTCGGCATCGGCGACTTCTCCAAGATTCCGAACGGCATGGGCGGCGTCGAGCACCGCATGGAACTCATCTACCAAGGCGTCGTGCAGGGTCACCTCTCGCTCGAGCGTTGGGTGGAGACGTGTTCCACGAACCCCGCCAAGATGTTCGGCATGTACCCGAAGAAGGGCATCATCGCCCCTGGGTCCGATGCAGACGTGGTTGTGTGGGACCCGAAGGCCAAGACCGAGATCGGTTACGGCAAGAAGCACCACATGAACATGGATCACTCATCGTGGGAAGGCTGGGTGATCGACGGCAAGGTCGACACCGTCATCTCCCGCGGCACCGTCGTTATCGAGAACGACCAGTACACCGGCCGCAAGGGCCACGGACAGTTCGTCAAGCGCGGCCTGTCGAATTACCTCGTCTGAGTTTCCCCTCCCCCCTCACGTCTCAGGAGACATCGTGAACCGCATCAGCCATTGGATCGACGGCAAGGTCGTCGAGAGCACATCGGGCCGCTCGGGCATCGTCTACAACCCGGCCACCGGCGAGCCGCAGTCCAGCGTGGACTTCGCAAGTATCGCCGAGGTCGACCGTGCCATCGAGAGCGCAAAGACCGCATTCCAGACGTGGCGCACCACCAACCTGTCGCGCCGCGCCGAAGTGATGTTCCACATGCGCGAACTCGTCGATGCGAACCGCAAGGAGATCGCAACGCTGCTTTCCAGCGAGCACGGCAAGGTGCTGTCTGACGCATTGGGCGAGGTCGCACGCGGTCTCGAGAACATCGAGTTCGCCTGTGGCATCCCCGCCATGATGAAGGGTGGCTACAGCGAGCAGGTTGCGGCCGGCGTCGACGTGTACAACATCCGCCAGCCCCTCGGCGTCGTGGCCGGCATCACGCCGTTCAACTTCCCCGCCATGGTGCCGATGTGGATGTTCGCCAACGCACTCGTCACCGGCAACACCTTCGTGCTCAAGCCGAGCGAGAAGGATCCGTCGGCTTCGTTGTTCATCGCCGAACTGCTCAAGCAGTCGGGCCTCCCCGACGGCTGCTTCAACGTGGTCATGGGTGACAAGACCTCGGTGGACCGCATCCTCGAGCATCCCGACATCGCTGCGGTGTCGTTCGTGGGCTCCACACCGATTGCCCGCTACGTCTACGAGACCGGCACCCGCAACGGCAAGCGCGTGCAGGCACTGGGCGGCGCGAAGAACCACATGCTCGTCCTTCCCGATGCAGACCTCGACCAGGCCGCAGATGCCGCGGTGAGCGCTGCATACGGCTCCGCCGGCGAGCGCTGCATGGCCGTGAGCGTGGTGCTCGCCATGGACACCATCGCTGACGACCTCGTTGCGAAGATCAAGGACCGCATCCCCAACATCAAGGTCGGTCCTGCCAGCGAGCCCGACAACGAGATGGGACCGCTCATCACCGGTGAGCACCGCGACAAGGTGGTCGGCTACCTCGCAGGCGCGTCGAAGGAAGGCGCCACCGTGGTCGTCGATGGCCGCGAGGGTGTGCCCTCCGAAGGCTTCTTCGTGAAGCCGAGCCTGCTCGACAACGTCAAGCCCGGCATGCGCTGCTACGACGAAGAGATCTTCGGGCCAGTGCTGTCCGTTACCCGCATCTCGTCGTATGCAGAGGGCCTCGACCTCATCAACAGCAACGAGTTCGGCAACGGCACCGCCATCTTCACCCGTGACGGTGGTGTGGCACGCCGCTTCCAGTTCGAGGTGAATGTCGGCATGGTGGGTATCAACGTTCCCATCCCCGTTCCCGTTGCGTACTACTCGTTCGGCGGTTGGAAGGCCAGCCTGTTCGGCGACCAGCACATGTACGGTCCCGAGGGCGTGAACTTCTACACCCGCTCCAAGGTCGTCACCTCACGGTGGCCCGACCCCGCCACCAGCCGCGTCGATCTCGGCTTCCCGCAGAACCGCTGAAAGGTCTCGCATGCAGTTCGGTGTCGTCCTCCAGACCAACCCACCCGCATCGCGTGTGGTGGAGTTGGCCAAGAAAGCAGAGAACCAGGGCTTCCACTACGTGTGGACCTTCGACTCGCACCTGCTCTGGGAAGAGCCGTACGTCATCTATTCCGCCATCCTCGCCGAGACCCGCAAGGTGATCGTTGGTCCCATGGTCACGAACCCGGCCACCCGGGACTGGACCGTCACGGCCAGCGTGTACGCCACGCTCAACGAGATGTTCGGCAACCGCACCATCTGCGGTATCGGCCGCGGCGACTCGGCGGTCCGTGTCACCAACGGTGCACCAACCACGCTCGCCACGCTGAAGGACTCCATCCACGTCATTCGCGAGCTCGCGAACGGGCGTGAGGTGGAGTACAAGGGATCCACACTGCGCTTCCCGTGGTGCCACGGCAGCAAGCTCGACATGTGGGTGGCCGCCTACGGCCCGAAGGCACTCGCCCTCACCGGCGAGGTGGGCGATGGCTTCATCCTGCAGCTTGCCGACCCCGACATCACTGCCTGGTCCATCAAGGCCGTGAAGGACGCCGCCAAGGCAGCGGGCCGCGATCCCGACAGCGTGAAGATCTGTGTTGCCGCGCCCGCCTACGTGGGTTCCGACATGGCACACATGCGCGATCAGGTCCGCTGGTTCGGCGGAATGGTGGGCAACCACGTCGCCGACATCGTTGCCCGCTACGGCAACAACGGTGGTGCGGTTCCGCAGGCTCTCACCGACTACATCAAGGGACGCCAGGCCTACGACTACAACGAGCACGGTCGTGCAGGCAACAGCCACACCACCTTCGTGCCCGACGAGATCATCGACCGCTTCTGCATCCTCGGCACTCCCGCCCAGCACGTGGCGCGCCTGCAAGAGTTGAAGGCCATGGGTGTCGACCAGTTCTCGATCTACCTGCAGCACGACGGCAAGGACTCCACCCTCGAGGCCTACGGCGAGCACATCATCCCGGCGGTCGCCGAGAAAGTGATCGCCAAGTCGTGACCCTGTCCCCCACCGCCCTGCGCCAAGGTGCCCGCAAGACGATCATGTTCGTGATCGCCTTCGGTCTCGTGGCGGGTGCGTGGGAGGGCTACAAGGCCATCGGGCCCGAGCGCAGCAGCAAGGTATTCGGCTGGAAGATCATCCCGAGCGCGTCCGATCAGGCAATGCCTCACATCGGCTCGATGTTCAGCCGCCTCGCGAAGCCCGAGGTGCGCGGCAACGGAACCACCATTTTCCACGCCGTTGCTCTGGCCACCTGGTACTCGTTCCGCGTGGCGCTCTTCGCCCTCGTGCTCGGTGTCATTGTCGGACTGCTGCTCGGCGTAGTGATGGCACGCTTCCGCATCACCGAACGAGCGCTGATGCCCTACCTCATCGTGTCGCAGACAATTCCGCTCATTGCACTGGCACCCGTGCTGGTCAGTTGGAGCGGAAGGCTGAAGCCGTTCGGCTTCCAGTTCGAGAAATGGATGACAGCCGCGATGCTCGGCTCATTCCTCGCGTTCTTCCCCATCGCCGTTGCCTCGGTGCGCGGCCTGAAGGCAGTGAAACCCGAGTCGCTCGAGCTGCTCGACTCGTGTGCTGCGTCGTGGTGGCAGGGACTTATCAAGGTCCGCCTCCCCAGCTCGGTACCCATGCTGCTCCCGGCACTCAAACTGTCGGCGGCCAACGCCGTCATCGGAGTGCTCGTCTCCGAGATCTCCATCGGCCTCAAGTTCGGCATCGGCCGGCTCATCCTCAGCTACAGCCAGGACGGTTCCTCGGACCCGGCCAAGGTGTACACCGCAATCTTCGGCGCCGCCGTCCTCGGACTTGTCATGGCAGGTCTCGTGGTCGTCATCGAGCGCACACTCACCCGCAACCGCCCCAAGGAGACCGCACGGTGACCGCCGTCGAGATTCGCTCGCTCAGCAAGATCTTCAATGCCGACGGCGCCAACCGTGTCGAGGCGCTGGTCGACGTCAACCTGGACGTTGCGGCCGGCGAGTTCATCTCGCTCATCGGTCCCTCGGGTTGTGGCAAATCCACGCTCCTTCGACTCGTCGGCGACCTGCTCACCCCCACCAGCGGCGAGCTCACCGTGAACGGCAAGAGCGCACACCAGGCACGCATGGACCAGGACTACGGCATGGCCTTCCAGCAGGCCGGTCTGTTCGAGTGGCGCAACGTGCAGAAGAACATCGAGCTCCCGCTCGAGCTGAAGGGCTGGGACAAGTCCAAGCGCGCCGCCCGCGCACAGGAAATGCTCGAACTCGTAAAACTCCCGGAATTCGCCCGACACATGCCGTGGCAATTATCGGGTGGTATGCAGCAGCGCATTGCCATTGCCCGTGCCCTCGCTGCTCACCCCCGTCTGCTGCTCATGGACGAGCCCTTCGGCGCACTCGACGAGATGACCCGTGAGCACATGCAGGATGAACTGCTGCGCATCTGCGCCGAGACGGCTACCACTGTCGTGTTCGTCACGCACTCCATCCCCGAGGCCGTGTACCTGTCGGACCGTGTGGTGGTCATGAGCCCGCGGCCCGGCCGCATCACCAAGATCGTCGAGACGGGACTCGGCAAGGTGCGCAACGAGGAGACCCGTCGTAGCGACACGTTCCACCACCGCGTGATCGACGTGCGCGAGGCACTCCGCGGGCTGCACGACGACGATGCACGCCTGATCGGCAGGGAAGACCGCTGATGAAGTCGCTCCGCTTCGTGAGGATCGTCCTGCCTGCCCTCGTGGCGGGCGTGGCGTTCTTCGCTGCGTGGGAGGGGTTCGTGCGCTGGCGCAAGATCAAGCGCTACATCCTCCCGAAGCCGAGCGAGGTGGCGAACGCCTTCTGGGACAACTTCAGCCTCATCCGCAAGTCCGCCATGGTCACCGGCGGCAACGCGCTCACGGGTCTCATCATCGGAACCATCATCGGCGGCCTCATCGCCGTGGCCACCAACCGGTTCCGGGTGGTCTCCGAGATCGTCGGTCCGCTCGAGGTTGCGGCCCGCACCATTCCCATCGTCGTCATCGTTGCCATCCTGAACGGAATGTTCGCCCTCGACACCGAGACGGCCCGCCGCATCATGGTCACCATTGCGGTGTTCTTTATTGTCTACGTAAACGTCACCCGTGGCCTGCGCCAGCACGATGCCACCAAGGCCGAACTCATGGATTCGTATGCGGCCTCGCCTCGCAAGGTGATGCTGAAGGTGCGCA
>CANIBN010000096.1 GCA_947465505.1 Acidimicrobiales bacterium
GCCGCGATGCTGACCGGCGCACTGCCCGGCCCGACCGTGCTATTGCGAGCAGACACCGACGCGCTGCCCATGCCGGAAGACACCGGGCTCGACTTCTCCTCCCGCATCGAGCAGACCATGCATGCCTGTGGCCACGACACACACGTCGCGATGTTGGTCGGCGCAGCCCGACTGCTCGCTGCCCGCAAGGACACACTGCGCGGGCGGGTGCTGTTCATGTTCCAGCCGGGGGAGGAGGGTCATCACGGCGCCCGCTACATGCTGGAGGAAGGTCTGCTCGACGTGGCCCCGCTAGCCGACGGCACACCCTCACCGATTACTGGCGCCTACGCGCTGCACACCACCTCGGCTGCGCACACCGGTGTCATCGCCTCCCGGCCCGGTCCGGTGATGGCCTCAGCCGATCGACTGCTCATCACGGTGACCGGTCGCGGTGGACACGCCTCCGAGCCGTTCCGTGCCATCGACCCGATCCCGATCGCCTGTGAGATCGTCCAGGCGCTGCAGACCATGGTGACCCGTCGCATCGACGTGTTCGACCCGTCGGTCGTGACTGTGGCTCGCATCAGCGCCGGCACCACGAACAACGTCATCCCCGAAGCCGCCGAGATCGAGGGCACCATCCGTGCTGTCAGCGAACGCACCCGCGCACGGGTGCACGACGGCATCAAGCGGGTGGCCGAAGGTGTTGCCTCTGCCCACGAGGCGTCGGTGACGGTGGAGATCGACTACGGCTATCCCGTCACCGTGAACGGTGAGGATGCCGCGAACTTCGGGCTCGACCTCGCTCGCAGCATTGTGGGTACAGATCGTGTTGCGACCTTGCCTCATCCGGTCATGGGTGCCGAGGACTTCAGTTACGTGCTGCAGCGAGTACCCGGGGCGATGTTGTTCCTCGGCGGGACCCCCTGGGACAAGGACACGGCAACCGCAGCACCGAACCACTCGAACCGGGTGTTCTTCGACGAGCAGGCGATGGTGTCCGGGATGGCGATGTATGCCGGCATGGCGCTCCGCCACCTCGATACACAGCCCTAACCCGACACGTCCCCACACACCACCGTTGTTCTCGGTCTCCAAACTTCACGTTTTGAGCGTTTTGGGGACCGAGAACAAGGGGTTTTTTGGGAACGACGGGGGTTAGGAGTCGAGGTCGGCGACGACCTGCTCGATCTGGATGCGGGCGTCACCGATACGTTCGCGGCAGCGGGCGATGAGTGCTCGCGCTCGTGTGACCCGCTCGGTGAGCCGGTCGACGTCGACGTTGTCGCCCTCGAGTTCGTGCAGGATTCCCTCGAGTTCCTCGAGTGCTTCGGCGTAGCCGAGTTCGGCGGCCGGCTTCTGCTTCTGGCTCATGCTGACTCCCTAGTGATGACGTTCGTGGGCAGGGTTGCACTCATGGGTTGGCGTCCTTCGCAGTGCTGCGTATGGTGCCGTCGGTGACGGTGGTGACGAGTTCCTCGCCGCGCGAGACATCGGCAACGGATCGCACGACGGTGCCCGAGGCGGTGCGGGTGATGCTCCATCCGCGAGCGAGCGTGTGCACCGGATCGAGCAGACGCACGTGGTTCTCGGCAGCATCGAGCAGCACCGACGAACGACGGAGATGTGTGCGGGCGGCAAGGGCGAGTCGCTGCTGCGCAGTGCCGGTACGGGTGAGGGCCTGGCCGACAACACTGGCGGCGAGTGGTGTGAGTCTGCGGGCACTGCCACGCAGACGCTCGTCGGAACGCTCGACCACGGCACGCGTGGCGGTGGCGATGCGGTGTGCGATGCCGTCGAGTTGGTTTGACCCGGCATCGACGACGGCGTTGACGCGTGCGGTGATGGCATCCCACGTGGACTCTGCGTTGTCCTGGAACTCGAGCACCTGCTCGATGATGCGGTCGGCGACGGCGGTTGGGGTCTTGAAGGATTCGTACGCGACATCGTCGGAAATGTGTCGATCGATCTCGTGACCGATACCAGTGAGCACCGGAAGCGGACAGTCCATGATGGCGAGAGCAATCTGCTCGCTATCGAACCAAGCGAGGTCGTTCTTCGACCCTCCACCTCGGATCACCACCACCACATCGATATCAGTTCGGGCGCCGAAGAGCGCAATACCGGCGCTGACCATTCCTGGACATTCCTCGCCCTGCATGCGTGCGTCGAGTTCGACCACCCGGAAGCCGATCCCGGCGGTGTCGAGATGCTTCACGAAGTCGTTGTAGGCAGCCGAGCCGACGCTGGTGATGAGCCCTACGTTGAGCGGCACTGGCGGAAAATAGGTGTCCTGGTTGTCCGTGAAACGACCCGTGGCCTGCAGGCGACGGATGACCTCCTCGCGCTGGGCAGCGAGGTCGCCGAGCGTGAAGCGCGGATCGAGGTCGTTCATCTTGAACGACACCCGGCCGGTGGGGGCATACATATCGAGAGAGCCGAAGATGCGAACCTTCACGCCGTCGGCGAGCTCGAGGTTTGCGCGGGAAAGTTTGGGCTTGAGGCGCGTCTGCACGCCAAGGAAGAACGCCACGGAAATGACGGCACGCTGACCGTTGCGCTCCTCGACGAGGTCGAAATAGAGATGCTTCCCCGGGGACGGCCGGAACCCCTTGATCTCTCCGCTCACCCACACGCCGCGGCCAAAGCGATCGGACAGCGAGCCGTTGATCTCGTCGATGAGTTGCGAGACGGTGAGCGTGGAGTCGGCGGACCCTGCGGACCCGGACTCCTCGTCGAACTCCAGTGCTCCCTGTGCCATGGCGTCCATTCTTGCTGATCGGTGTCACAGGGATGCTCGGGAGGAACGCGATACCCCGGCGGCACTACCGTGAGGGCATGCGACGGTGGCGTTCAGCGATGGCAGCGGTAGTCGTCGCTGTGGCGATCGTGCTGGGCGCCCCCGGCCCCGCGCCGGCCGCCACCAGTCGACCGTCGCCCACAGTCCTGCGTCCGGAACTGCTCGGTGATGCCGAGCAAGTGGTGGTGGTGTCCACCTCCCGTTGGGACACCACATCGGCCTCGGTGTCGATGTACCAGAAGGTAAACGGCACCTGGAGGCGTGTTGCGGGACCGTACGGAGCGCGCACTGGTCGCAACGGCCTGAGCGAGGCGCACCTTGAGGGAGACGGCACCACGCCCGTTGGTTCGTTCCCCATCCTCTCTGGGTTCGGGTGGTACGCCACCGCACGAACAAAACTGCCGTACACCCGGGTGACGTCGGGCGCGTGCTGGATCTCGGACCCCACACGGATCGACTACAACACCCGAGTTATCGAGCCGTCGTGCGCAAGTCCCAACGAGAACCTCTATCGCATCGCCCGATCGGGACCCTACCGACGGGCCATCGTCACGGGGTACAACATCGAGCCCACGGTGGCCGGCGCTGGCAGCGCCATCTTCCTGCACGTGCACGCCTACTCCCGCGGGAGGTCGAAGGCCACCAGTGGTTGCGTCTCGCTCGCCGCATCGCACCTGTATTCGCTCTGGCGCCGCCTCGACCCCGCCAAGCACCCGCGCGTGATCATCGGGCCTGCTTCCTGGCTGACTGCTCCCTGACCCGCTGCGTCAGTCCGAGGTCCCTGCGGCTTCCTGGCGAGCATAGAAGCCGTCGAGCGCCATGAGTTCCTCGTGGGTTCCCTGTTCGACGATGCGGCCCTCGTTCAGCACGACGATGCGATCGGCATTGCGGATGGTGGACAGACGGTGTGCGATCACGATGGCGGTTCGCCCGGCCAGTGCCTCGTCGAGTGCCGCCTGCACCAGTGCCTCGTTCTCGTTGTCGAGGTGGCTTGTGGCCTCGTCCAGGATCATGATGCTCGGGTCCTTCAGCAGCAGGCGGGCAATGGACAAGCGCTGCTTCTCGCCTCCTGACAGTCGGTAACCGCGCTCACCGACGACCGTGTCGTAGCCGTCCGGAAGCGCCGCAATGGTGTCGTGGATGCGTGCACCGCGACATGCCGCCTCGAGTTGGGCGAGCGTCGCATCGGGCCGTGCGTAACGGAGGTTCGCCGCAATGGACTCGTGGAACAGGTGCGGATCCTGCGTGACGACACCGATTGCGGAGCGCAGCGACTCCTGTGTGAGATCACGTACGTCGCGGTCGTCGACGAGCAGGCCACCCGAGGTGACGTCGTAGAGGCGCGGCACGAGGTTTGCCATCGTGGTCTTGCCCGAGCCGGAAGACCCGACAAGTGCCACTGTCTCGCCTGGGGAGACCACAAGGTTTACCCCACCGAGCACGTCGCGATCCGGGTCAGCATTGTGTTCCATGCCTGCCGTGGACAGTGAGGGAATGGAGACGGTGGCCGCTGCCGGATACCGAAACACCACATTGCGGAACTCGACTTTGCCCTTGGGGTTCACCAGTTCAACAGCACCCGGTCGATCCTGGATCGCCTCAGGTGCATCAAGCACCTCGAAGACCCGCTCGAAACTCACGATGGAGGTCATGAGATCGACGCGCGCATTCGTGAGACCCGTGAGCGGTTGATACACACGGGCGACGAGCGCAGCCAGCGCGACGAGGGTGCCGGCGCTGATGGAGCCGCTGACCACGAGGTGCGCCCCGACGCCATAGATCGCAGCCGCGCCGATAGCGCCGACGAGACCGAGTGCCACGAAGAACACGCGGCCGTACATCGCCGACCGAATGCCAATGTCGCGCACCTCTGCTGCCCGTCCGGAGAAGGTGTCCACCTCGTCACGACGCCGGCCGAACAGTTTCACGAGCAGAGCGCCGGCAACGTTGAAGCGCTCGACCATCTGGGTGTTCAGTTCGGCATTGAGGTTCATCTGCTGGCGCGAGATGGTCTGCAATTTGCGGCCAACCCGTCGTGCCGGGATGATGAATGACGGCAGCACCACGAGCGAGAGCAGCGTGAGGCGCCACTCGAGCGTGAGCATCGCCGCCAGCGTGGTGACGAGCACGACCACGTTGGACACGATGCTGCCGAGCGTTGTGGTGACCGCGTTCTGCGCACCGACCACATCGTTGTTCAGGCGGCTCACCAGGGAGCCGGTCTGTGTTCGGGTGAAGAACCCGAGCGGCATGCGCTGCACCTTGTCGAACAGGGCCACACGCAAGTCGTAGATGAGTCCCTCGCCGATGCCCGCCGACCACCAGCGCTGCAGCACCGCGAGCCCCGCTTCGAGCAGGGCGGCCGCCACAACAATGGCGGCGAGGATGTTGATCTGGCTGTGACTCTTTGACGGGATCGCTGAGTCGAGGATGCGCCGGAACGCAAAGGGCGGAACGATGGCCACCAGTGCCGAGAGCAGGATGGCGCTGAGGAATCCGAAGATGGCACGCCGATAGGGGCGGGCAAACACCCACACGCGACGCAGTTCGCGGCCGCTCACCCGAGCGCCCTGTACGGCATCGGTGTCCCGGGGCATCATCATGTGGGGTCCCATGCGCATTGCCATGGAGGCTACGAGCGCCGAGGGCCCGGACGGTTGGGGGCACCGTAGGATCACTGGTCGTGCGTGTCCGACACCCAGCAATCCTTGCGGTTGCCACCCTGCTCCTGCTCGGGGCCTGTTCGTCCGGCAACTCGACATCGCCCTCGAGCAGCACGGTGGAAGAAACCAGTACCTCCGCGCAATCCGGGAGTGGAGCGTCCGGCAGCACCGTTGGTTCGGTGTCCACCACGCTCCCGCCCATCACGGTTCCACAGTTGGCGTGGCGCTCGTGTGGTGAGGCGCTCGAGTGCTCCACCATCGTTGCGCCACTCGACTACTTCACCTCGGGCAACGAGAGTGTCTCGCTGCCGATGACCCGTCACCTTGCGCGGGACCAGAAGCGAAGAATCGGGTCGCTCCTCGTGAATCCTGGAGGACCCGGCTTTGGTGGCCGTTATCTCGCCGAGAGTGCGGCGGCGATCTTTTCGAAGGAGATCCTCGACCGCTTCGACATCGTGGCCTGGGACCCCCGCGGCACGGGTGGCTCGCTGCCGGCCATTGACTGCATCGACAACTACGACCCCTACTTCGCCATCGACCCACAGCCAGACACCGCCGAGGAGAAGCAGTCGAACATTGCGCTCGCCAAGCAGTTCGCCGACGCGTGCAACGAGCGGAGCGGAGCGCTGCTTGCGCATGTGTCCACACAGGATTCCGCCCGGGACATGGACCTCATCCGCCGTGCGCTCGGCGAGGAGAAGATCAGCTACTTCGGGTTCTCCTACGGTTCGGAACTCGGCGCTACGTGGGCGACCATGTTCCCCAACACCGTTCGTGCTGCGGTGTTCGACGGAGCGGCTGATCCGAATGCGAGTGCATCGCAGGGCATGATCGATCAGGCAAAGGGTTTCGAGATCGCACTGAACGCATTCCTTGCTGACTGCGTGAACAAGTGTGCCTTCGCCGACGGTGCGGATCCGGGCAAGGTGTTCGACGATCTCATCGCGCAGATCGACGCAAACTCCTACCCCACCCAGCCCGGTCGGCCGTCACTCAATCTCGGCATCACCTACACGGCCATCGCTGACGCCATGTACG
The DNA here is from genome assembly GCA_947465505.1 of Acidimicrobiales bacterium. GTDB lineage: Bacteria > Actinomycetota > Acidimicrobiia > Acidimicrobiales > Ilumatobacteraceae > WLJO01. The sequence continues at coordinate 6,484 of CANIBN010000096.1, forward strand.
CAACAGAGCTGTGGCCGGTTCTCGACGACGCGCTGGCAGCGGCTCGACAGGGAGACGGTTCCGGCCTGCTCAAGCTCAACGACGACTACTACCACCGCAATGCTGATGGCACCTACACCAACGACCTCGAGGCATTCCTCGCCATCTCGTGCGTGGACGACCGCGGCCCGACAACGGTGGAAGGCGTCGATGCATTCAATGCTCAGCTCGAGGCCGCAGCACCGCGGCTCGGCACGTCGTTCGAGAGCGGCTACGGCTGCGTCTTCTGGCCCGTCGACTCGGCGCCGAACTTGGTGGTAACAGGTAAGGCTGCCGGTCCCATCCTCGTCATCGGCACCACCAACGATCCGGCCACGCCGTTCGAGAGCTCACAGCGCATGGCACGCTCCCTGGAGAAGGGCATCTTTGTGAAGGTGACCGGAGACGGACATACCGGCTACACGAGGAGCGACTGCGTGAAGAAGCTCGTCGACAAGTATCTCGTCAAGGGCGAGGTACCCGACGGCGACGTGGAGTGCGACTGAGCGCTCGATCCCTGCGCGGTTTGGTTACTTGCCGGGGACTCGGCTGAGCAGCACCCCACGCTCCTCCAGCCCGGCAAGTTCCTCATCGTTCAGCTCGAGCAGGTCGCGCAGCACTTCGCGGTTGTCCTCGCCTCGATACTTCGGGATCCCGCGCACACCTGCGTCGGCGTCGGAGAAGCGCCACGGGGCATTCGGCACGAGGATCTCGCCGTCACCGCGATCCGAGACCGCCATCACTGCGCCGCGATCGTGCGACCACTCCGAATCCGCAACTTCTCTCGTGGTGCGCAACGTGCCCATCGCAAGGCTGTATTGCTCGAACACTGCTTCGAGCGCGTCGGGATCCGGGAACGTGCTCGCCCACTGCTGCACCAGTTCGTACAACTCTGCCAAGTGCGCAAGGCGGGCAGGCGGGTTCGCGAAGCGCTCGTCCTCCTGCGCAAGGTTCGGTCGGCCCATCGCCTTCGCATAGTTGTCGAAGGTGCCGTTCTCGGCGGGATGCCCGGTCACGATGACATTGCGACCATTGCCCACCGTGAGCACGGCGTAGTCACCCGGCTGATAGCTCCGCACGTAACCCTCGGGCACGTCACCGTCGTAGAGATCTGACTGGATGTGTTCGTTCACCGAGAGCATGGTGTCGAGCATCGAGATGTCGACGTGCTGTCCCTTCCCGGTAACCGACCGACGGAACAGTGCTGCACAGATGGCGATGGCTGCCTCGAGCGAGGTGTACACGTCGCCGTGGCTGTGCTCGTCGGTGACGTAGGGGAACTCGGGGTTGCGCCGGCGCTGCGCCTCGATCTGGGAGCGGGTGAAGCCGCTCTCGGCCTGGATGACTGCGGCATACGCGCGTCGTCCCTTCCACGGTCCGGTCTGACCGAACCCCGAGATGCTGGCGTAGACGATGCGCGGGTTGATGGCCGACAGTTGTGCGTAGCCCAATCCGGATCGGTCCATTACTCCGGGGCGGAAGTTCTCCAGCACCACATCAGCGCGCTCCGCGAGCTTGTGCAGCAGCGCAACGGCCTCGGGCTTCTTCAGGTCGAGCGAGATGGCGCGCTTGCCAATGTTCTGCTGTGCGAAGTACGTGGCGATGGAGTTCACACGCGGATACGAGTACCGCGTCATGTCTCCTTCGGGCGGCTCGATCTTGATGACATCGGCTCCGAGGTCTGCGAGTGCCCGCGCGCAGTGCGGGCCGGACAACACTCTCGAGAAGTCGAGGACCACCACGCCGTCGAGTGGGCCGGGGCCACGGGTGGCAGGTGCTGTGGGGAGACCGAGGTTGTTGCTCACCCGAGCAGTTTGGCCGCTCCGCACCCTCCGCGCAGGTGCCCAGACGCGGTCAGGGCCGGTGCCAACCCCCCGATGGCACCGGCCCTGATCGGCGCAGCCCATTCGGGCGCGACGCCCGGTTGAGAGACTCAGCCGGTGGTCTGTTGACCTACGAGAAAATCTACGTCCGGAATCGCGATATGAAAAGGGTCACAACGAAAAAACATTGTTCGGTTCGAATGCGTCACGGGTGATCGGCGACCAGACACCGACAACGCGGCCCCTACTGCTTGGGGGCGCCGAGTTCCCGGGACCGGGCGGTGGCAGCCTCAACGGCGGCCAGAATTGCGCCCCGCACCCCGTGTTGCTCGAGTTCACGCAGGCCTGCCGCCGTGGTTCCACCGGGTGACGTGACGTTGCCCCGCAGCACTTCGGGCAGGTCACCGGACTCGTCGAGCAGGCGGGCGGAACCGACCAGCAGCTGGGTGACGGCGGCCCGGGCGGCTGCACGGGGCAGACCGACGAGCACGCCGGCGTCGATGAGTGCCTCGGCAACGAGGTACACGTAGGCAGGCCCAGAGCCGATGAGTCCCGTGAAGGCGTCGAGTTGGGCCTCTTGGAGGCGGACCACGGTGCCGACGGCGCTCAGAATCGACTCGGCCCAGGCAAGGTCTGTCTCCCCGGCCCGGGAACCCGGCGCAATGGCCGACGCCCCGGCGCGCACGAGGGCCGGTGTGTTGGGCATGGCACGAACCACGGCCGCGCCGCTTCCTGCCGCTTGCTCGAGGGTGGCAACCGTGACACCGGCCGCGATGGACAGCACCCGGGTGGCGCCCTGCTCGGTAGCCGTACGAACTGCGGCCGGCGCATCGCCCGGCTTCACGGCGATGAGGGCGCCGCTCGCCGCAGGAACCGTGTCGGTGACCGTGACCCCCGGATACCGCTCGGCCAGCACGGCGCGACGCGCAGCGAGCACCTCCACCACCGCGATGGAGCCGGCATCGGCCCAGCCCGCATCGAGCAAGCCACCGAGCAGGGCCTCGCCCATGTTGCCGCCACCGATGATCGCCAGGCTGTACGTCACAGGCGTCAAGGTACCGGTGGGAGGTGGCCGAGACGCAGGATGCCCTGCGCCCGGCCACCTTCCGGTGACGGTTCGCCCTTCCCGACTTCCCGATCAAGTGGGCGGGCCGTCACCCCTACTGAGGTGCACGGCCCCGCCGATACGGAAACGGCTACGAGGAAAAGCGCGAGGCGAACCCGATGAGGAGCGCCGGCCGGAAGCACTGCTCGACATAGGAGTAGAGCGAACCGAGGATGCGGTCCATCTCGTCCTGGCAGAGCGCAGACACCGCCAGTTCGCCACGCAGGAACACGGCGTCTTCGACCCCGATCGAGAAGTGTGCGCCGACGAGTTTCTCGTTGCGGCGCAGCAGGTGCTCGTAGAACGAGGCGTGGTTCTCCTCGGGTGCGGGCATCACGTAGGTCTCGTAGCGGAGCGTGCGCTGACCGAGGGTGAGCCACACCGTGGTGAACTCCTTCTCTGTCCCCCGCATGCGTACGTACCAGCGGCACTCATCCGGCTCACC
>CANIBN010000097.1 GCA_947465505.1 Acidimicrobiales bacterium
CCGAGTGCGGCGAAACGCTGGGCGACAGCGAGGCCGATGCCCTTGGAGCCTCCGGTTACGAGCACGACGCGGCTCACGATGCACTGCCTCCCCATTGGAGCACGGCACTTGCGGCGGTCATGCCGGCCCCGAAGCCGACGAGCAGGAGGTAGTCGCCCTGCTTCACGCGGCCACGGTCGAGCGAGTCGACGAGAGCCAGTGGGATGGAGGCCGACGACGTGTTGCCCACGTGCTGCAGCACGAGCGCAGCCTTGTCCATGGGCACGCCGAGGCGCTCGCAGGCTGCCTGGATGATGCGGATGTTCGCCTGGTGCGGCACGACGAGCGTGAGTTGTTCGGCCGTGATGCCTGCAGCAGCGAGCGACTTCTGGGCGGAGTCCACCATGATGCGAACGGCACGGCGGAACACCTCCTTGCCCTCCATCTTGATGTTGCCACCGAGTTCGGCGTACAGGTACTTCTCGGCCGATCCGTCGGCATCGATGTCCCAGCCGAGCAGTTGGCTGCCCGTGTCGGAGGCCTCGAGCACGACGGCACCGGAACCGTCGGCGAACAGCACGGCGGTGTTGCGGTCCGTCCAGTCGGTGATGCGTGCGAGCGTGTCGGTGCCGATGACGAGCACCTTGCGTGCGCCCATGGCGATGAGCCCGTGCGCGTTGATCATGGCGTACACGAACCCGCTGCAGGCGGCGTTGACGTCGAACGCACCGCACTTCAGGCCCAGCGCGTTCTGCACGGTGGCCGACGTAGCGGGCACCGAACGGTCGGGCGTGGTGGTGGCGAGCACGAGCGCGTCGATCTCTGTGGGGTCCACGCCGGCCATCTGCAGCGCCTTGCGGCCCGACTCGATAGACAGCGATGCCGTGGAGCCGCCGACGTGGCGCTCGAGGATGCCGGTGCGCTCGATGATCCACTCGTTCGACGTGTCGAGCACGCGTGCGAGGTCCTCGTTGGTGACGGTGTTCTCGCCGAGGGCCGAACCCCATCCGGTGATTACTGCGCCACGTGCACCTGAGGGAATGTTCGGCACGTCAGGCGGTCCTCAGCCAGGCGATGGGCTGGCGACGGGTGACCCGCTCGCCGTCGACCGCGATGTACGACTGCAGGATCCCGGCGAAGGGGGAGCGAACTTCCTCGCCGCCGATGTCGCCGAGCACGGTGCCGACCTCGATGAGCGTGCCGTCGGCCAGTGTGCCGACCGGCGTGAACACTCCGGCGACGGGGCTCACCACGACTCGTTCGGTGGCGAAGAGGTGCTCGCCCTGATGGGCGACCACCGCGGCGCTCTTACCCGCGTTGACCCACTCGATGAGCTTGTCGAGTTCCTCCGGGGTGGCGACGGAGATCGTGCGCGCATTGTCCAGCGTGCGCTTGGCCATACCCGTGAGCACGCCACCCGGCCCGAGCTCGACGAAGTCGACCACGCCGAGTTCGGACATGGTGAGCAACGAGTGCTTCCAGCGCACGGGGCTCGACAGCTGAGCAGAGAGCAGGCTCGCCCAGTCGTCGCCCTTGTCGTGTGCCAGCGAGTCGACGTTGGAGATCACCGGGACCTCGGTGTCGCGGGGGTTTGCGCTGGCAATGGCCGCGCGCAGCCGATCGCGTGCCGGCGCCATGTACGGCGTGTGGAAGGCACCAGCGACCTGGAGGGGCATGACCTTCTTGCCGCCCATCTCCTTCACTACGGCAGTGGCCTTGGCGACACCCCCGATGGAGCCGGCGATGACCACCTGTCCGGGTGCGTTGAAGTTCGCCACCCACACGTCGTCGTCGGCCCTGCGGCAGGCGATCTCCACATCGTCGTCGTCCATGCCGAGCACGGCGGCCATGGTTCCCGGGTTCGTCTGTCCGGCTTCGTGCATGGCATCGGCGCGCTCGCAGACGAGCCGCACGCCTTCCTCGAAGCTGAGTGCACCCGTGGCCGACAGTGCTGTGTACTCGCCGAGGCTGTGGCCGGCGCAGACACTGGGCTCGAGGCCGAGGCGCTCGACGGCGTCGAGCACCATGAGGCTGGACACGAAGGTCATCAACTGGGCGTTGCGGGTGTCCTTCAGTTCCTCGGCATCGGCATCGAGCATGAGGCGGCCGACGTCGCGCCCGGAGATGGACGAAGCCTCCTCGACGAGTTCCCAACTCTCGTGATCCACCCAAGGGCGACCCATGCCGGGTCGTTGGGACCCTTGGCCCGGAAAGGTGAAGGCAAGCATCGGTTGCGGGTGGACTCCTCGTGTGCGTCGGATCGGGGGGACCCGACCCCTACAAACTATTCGGTCCCCGGGGTTGGGCGTGACACCGATGGCGGTTGGCAGGGAGTTGTAACCGTCACAGGGTGGCTGGAGGCAGATGCCGGGAAGTCGTCCGACTGACTGGCGGATGCAACCAAGAGCGACAGACGACGGGTCGATTGCCCGGTTGCGCACACCGACGGCAAAACCCTGTTATATTTCATTGTTCGAACGCGGTAGGTGAACAAGCACCACCGTGCGGAGGGGAAACAAGTATGAAGAAGTCCATCAAGATCGGTGTCGCCATGGCTGCGGCAGCCGCCTCGCTCGCGTCGGTGGCGCTCGTTGGTGCCGGCGGGGCGAACGGCACGGGGCCGCACTGGGAGTACCAGGGAGAAGAAGGCCCGAATCATTGGGGCGAGATCGACCCCAGCTACGCCGCATGCGCGGACGGCAGCGCGCAGACGCCGATCAACATCACCAAGTACGAGTCCAAGAACCTGAAGAACCTGGTGTTCAACTACAACCACGAAGGTGTCGGCACGGTTGTCAACAACGGGCACACGGTGCAGCTGAACGCTGACGGCGGCCAGTCGGTGAAGATCGGGAACAAGACCTACCCGTTCCTGCAGATCCACTTCCACACCCCGAGCGAGCACGAGATCAACGGCAAGCACTACCCGCTCGAGGTGCACTTCGTGCACAAGACCGATGCGGACGAGATCGCCGTGGTCGGCATCTTCGTCACCGAGGGACGCGAGCACAACCATGCATGGGACGGCTTTGTCGAGGCGCTCGAGTCGCCGGATGGCACTGAGGTGGACGTCGACTGGGACGAGATGTTCCCGGCGAACAAGCAGACGCTGCGTTACAGCGGCAGCCTCACCACGCCGCCCTGCACCGAGGGCGTGGCATGGAACATCTTCACGACGCCCGTTCAGCTCGATCGCGAGCAGATCAACGAGTTCGTGAACACCTACAACGGGAACATGCGCCCGGTGCAGCCGATCAACGGCCGCAAGGTGTACCTCGACAGCACGCCGAACAGCTGATTCGGGGTGCGTGTGGCCGGCCGGTGCGTGTGCGCCGGCCGGCCCTCGTCGTTTTGCGTGCCTTCTCCCCAGCGCAACCTGCACACTGGGGGCCATGATCGATCCCGCCATCAAGCGCTGCCTCGGCCAGATGATCAAGGGTGTCCAGGTCGTTGCCGCCTCCCACCACGGGCTCACCCGGGCATACACCTCGCACTGGGTTACCCAGGTGTCCTTTGAGGAGCCCGTCGTCATGGCTTCGGTCTCGCCTAAGCACGACACCTGGCCGCTCATCGAGCAGAGCGGGCGGTTTACCGTCTCGCTCCTTGCCGCCGACCAGATCACCGAAGGGCAGTACTTCAGTTACCCCGGTCGCAAGTTCCGGTACGCCATACCCGAGTTCCTCGGCGGCGTCGACGGCCACCCCGTGGTGCCGAACTCGATCGCTTGGTTCTCCTGCGCCGTGTTCGAGACGATGCCGATGCTCGACCACATGCTGGTGTTCGCCCGGATCGATGCACACGGCACCGGACGCCTCAAGGAACCGCCGCTGCTCTACTCGAGCCGCCACGGCTGGCGTGTCACCGGGGACAAGGCGCGGGAACCCGGTGTGTCGATCCGGGACCAGTTGCTCGCCCGACTCGGCGACGTCGGCGGCCTCGATGACGGTGACGAGTGACGGCGAGGCGCTGACGAATGGCAACACCTGCTGAACAGCGACCTCTCGTCGAGCACGACGTGCATACCGAGGACCTCCCGCCGCTGCCGCAGCGCGACTCGCGCATCGTTGCGTCCCGCTGGGTCGAGGCGCCGGACGCGATCACCTCGCTCGGCGTGGACTTTGGGGAGGAGGCCGGCTATGTGCGGCGGATCGGTCGGTACCTCCTATGGCGGGCGGGGCCAGCGGTCCACGCCGATGCCCGGTACGCAGCAGTGGACGCCGACAATCTCGGGAGAGTCTTCACGTTCCGGCTCTTTCCCGATGGGTCGGGAGAGGGAAGCGGAGCGGACGGGGTGCTGCACGCCCGGTTCCGCTCGTGGAAAGAGTCGCTGCGCGACGACTCCTAGGCCACCTACGTTGTGACTATGGGCGTCTATTCGGACCAGGTCCTTCCGCGGGTGATCGACGTGCTGCTCGGCCGTCACACGGACCCGATCCGTGCACGTGTCACTTCGGGACTGTCGGGTGAGGTGCTCGAGGTCGGTTTCGGTTCGGGCAGGAACGTGCCCCACCTGCCGGCCGGTGTGACTCGTCTCGTTGCTGTGGATCCGGCAACGCTGGGCCGACAAATGGCGGCAGGGCGCATCGCCGCCCGAGGACTCCCGGTCGACTTCGTGGGCCTCGACGGGCAGTCGCTCCCGCTCGGCGATGAGTCGGTGGACCACGTGCTCGTGACCTGGACGCTGTGCACCATTCCTGATGTGGACCGGGCACTGGGCGAGATGTATCGAGTACTCCGACCGGGCGGGTCGCTGCACTTCGTGGAGCACGGCCGCTCGCCGGACGCAAAGAGTGCCCGCTTGCAGGACCGCGTCAGCCCGGTGTGGAAGCGTGCGGTGGGCGGTTGTCACCTCAATCGGCCCATCCCGGATCTCGTGACCAACGCTGGCTTCGAGATCGAGCGGCTCGAGTCCTACCGGGACAACGGCCCTGAGGTGTTCGCCCGCTTCTATGAGGGTGTGGCTATCCGTCGATAGTCGGGTGTCGGCAGTTGGGCGTCGGCAGCCGTGCGCCCGTGGCCGGGCGCTTCTCGCAAGACGACCCGTGGTCGATACGCTCAGGGACCGATCACTTGCCCGAGTGGCGGAATGGCAGACGCGGAGGATTCAAAATCCTTTGTTCGCAAGGACGTGTGGGTTCGAGTCCCACCTCGGGCACGAAACGAACGAGGCGTCGCCCGAGCGAAGATTGAGTTACGGGGCAGCACGGCCTGTGCGGTGGCTGAGTACCTCGAGCAGTTCGCCGATGCGGTGATGCTCCTCGGCGGGGTGCCGGAGCGGCAGTTCGGTATGCACGCGGTAGTGGTTGCGACGTCCCTCGCGGATGATCTCGAGGTATCCCGCTGCTTCGAGCTCGCCCACGATTCGCTGCACTGCTCGCTCGGTGATGCCGACACGATCCGCGAGGTCCCGTACACGGAGGTCGGGCTCGGCTCCGATCGCCAGCAGCACGTGGGCGTGGTTCGTGAGGAATGTCCAGGACCCCGTGACCGGCTCGCTCATGGCCTCGCAGATTTCCTTTGCGTTCGAGTTGTGTTCGCAGTTTAGCCGACTCATAATACCGGACACTAAATTCCGGTAACAAGAGTCAGGAGTAGACATGGGGTCCCTCGAACTTGCGGTGGAAAACCTCACCTCGCCGCCCGTCTTGGCGTTCGTGCTCGGTGGATTGGCGGTGTTCCTGAAGAGCGACCTGCGCCTGCCCGACCCCATTCACACCTGGCTCTCGACCTATCTCCTGCTGGCGATCGGCCTCAAGGGCGGGCACGCGCTGAAATCTACGAACGCGGCCGATCTGGCCCTGCCCGTACTCGCGACCCTCGCCCTTGCCGTCATCGTGCCAGTGGTTGTGTTCACGGTGTCCCGGACCCTGCTCCAGCACTCGGCCGCCGACTCCGGATCCCTGGCGGCCCACTTCGGGTCGGTGTCTGCCGTGACGTTCACCGCCGCAACGGTGTTCGCCGCCGGGGCGGGATATGCCGTCGAACCGTTCATGACCGCACTGGTGGCCGTACTCGAGGTCCCGGGAATCCTGGTGGCACTGGTCCTCGCCTCGATGATGGGTACCGGGACATCGTGGCGCACAGCGGTTCACGAGGTACTCACCGGACGAAGCGTGCTGTTGCTTGCCGGTGGAATCGTCATCGGGGCCGTCGGCAAGGACGCCACGTACACCAAGGTCGAGCCGCTCTTCGTCGGGCTCTTCACCGGTCTCCTCACGCTGTTCCTCCTCGACATGGGGGCAACCGCAGCCTCGGCACTCAAGCGCTCCCGGGCGCTCGACACGAAGACCGTGGTGTTCGGACTGGTTGCTCCGCTGGTGTTCGGCTGCGTGGGTGCCCTGCTCGGAACGGCTGTCGGTCTGGGGGTGGGCGGCGCGGGCGTGTTCGCGACGATGGCGGCGAGCGCGTCGTACATCGCTGCCCCGGCAGCGACCCGCCTTGCGCTCCCGGATGCGAACCCCGGACTCGCTCTGGGCGTATCCCTCGGCGTCACGTTCCCCCTGAACCTCGCCGTCGGCATCCCGCTCTACTTCGCGCTCGCTCGCGCCGTGGGCTGATGCGGCCCCACTGCCCGAACACCGTTGACTAGGGTCGCCCGATGAGGACGCCGAGGGGGCAGCGATGACGAGTGGGACGAATGACGCCGCGTTGCGTGAGCGGGCGAGCCGGGTGATCCCCGGCGGGATGTACGGCCACCAGTCCACACGGATGCTTCCTGCGTCGTTCCCCCAGTACTTCAGCCGCGCTGAGGGCGCGTACCTGTGGGACGTCGACGGCAACCGGTACCTCGACCTCATGTGTGCGTACGGGCCCAACCTGTTGGGATACGGAGACCCCCGCGTCAACGCGGCCGCAACGGCCCAGATGGCGCTCGGCGACGCGATGACCGGACCGTCAGCGTTGATGGTGGAGCTGGCAGAGACGATGGTGTCCTTGGTGAGCCATGCGGACTGGGCGATGTTCTGCAAGAACGGCACCGACGCCACGACGATGGCGATGACCGCAGCACGTGCGCAAACCGGCCGCCGCCGCATCATCGTGGCCGAGCACGCGTACCACGGTGCTGCTCCGTGGTGCACCCCGGTGCCGATCGGTGTTGTCCGTGAGGAGCGAGCGTTCATCAGCACCTACGTCTACAACGACGTGGCGAGCCTCGAGGCGGCGGTAGCGGCCGCCGGAGACGACCTTGCGGCAGTGTTTGCCTCGCCGTTCAAGCACGACGCGTTCGAAGATCAGGCGCTGCCCGATCCTGCCTACGCACGCCGGGCACGTGAGCTGTGCGACCGGACCGGCGCGATGCTGATCGTGGACGACGTGCGCGCGGGCTTCCGTCTCACGCGGGACTGCAGTTGGGAACTGCTCGGGGTGCGCCCAGACCTCAGTTGCTGGGGCAAGTCGTTCGCGAACGGTCACCCGATCTCGGCACTGCTCGGCTCGAACTCCTGCCGTAAGGGTGCCTCGGGGATGTACGTCACGGGATCATTCTGGTTCGCTGCGGTCCCCATGGCTGCGGCGATCGAGACGCTGCGCATTCTCCGGGAGAGCGACTATCTCGAGCGAACGATCGCTTTGGGCGAGCGGTTGCGATCGGGTCTCGAGAAGGCTGCTGCCGAGCACGGATTCGTCCTGCGCCAGACCGGCCCGGCACAAATGCCGCAGATCTTGTTTGCCGACGATCCCGACTTCCGGGTGGGCTTCGCCTTCGCCGAGGCGATGCTCGAGCGCGGCGTGTACATGCACCCGTGGCACAACATGTTCCTCTGCGCGGCGATGACCGAGGTCGACATCGATCTGGCCATCGATGCCGCTCGGGGAGCGTTGGCACAGGTGCGGGCAAACCTGAGCACGCTGCTGCCGCACCCGATTGTCGCCATGCTGGTTGCACCGCACTGACCCCCAAAAGCACGGATTCCGGGTCGATTTCTGGTCGAAAATCGACCAGAAATCGACCCGGAATGCCGGGAAGACGGAAGGTTGGGAAGCTGTCGAGGGCTAGATGCGCTCGATAATGATCGCCGGGGCCATACCGCCCGCTGCGCACATCGTGACGAGTCCGTAGCGGCCGTCACGACGCTCAAGCTCGTCGAGCACCGTGCCGATGAGCATCGCGCCGGTGGCGGCGATGGGGTGACCAAGGGCCATGGCGCCACCGTTGACGTTGATCTTCTCGCGGTCGACACCGGTGTCACGGATGAACTTCTCGGCCACGACGGCAAACGCCTCGTTCACCTCGAACAGGTCGATGTCGTCGAACGACAGGCCGGCCTTGGCGAGCACCTTCTTGGCTGCCGGGACCGGTGCATTGAGCATGAGCGTCGGGTCGTCACCGATGTTCGCCATGGCGACGATGCGTGCGCGGGGCTTCCAGCCCTGTGCCTTCGCGTAGTCGGGGTTGGCGAGCAGGATCGCAGCAGCGCCGTCGACGACACCCGAGGAGTTGCCGGCGTGGTGGACGTGCTCGATGTTCAGGCCTGGGTAACGCTCCAGCACGAGCGAGCGGAGCGTGGTGCCCTTGGCGTCGAGCGGCAGGTCTGCCATGGCGGCAAACGAGGCGCCGAGCTTGGCGAGACCCTCGAGCGTGGTGCCCGGGCGGGGGAACTCTTCCTTGTCGAGCGCAAGCGTGCCGTCGTCCTTGAACACCGGCACGAGGCTCTTGTCGAACCGACCCTCAGCAATGGCGGCGGCCGCACGCTTCTGGGACTCAACGGCAAGCTCGTCGAGAGCCTGACGGGAGATCTTCTCGATGGAGGCGATGGCATCGGCCGCAACACCCTGGTGGGTCTGGGGGTGCAGCGCACGGAGGTGCTCGTTGCCGGCGTCCATGAACGGCCCGCGGACGGGAAGCTGGATCTCGCCGAGCTGCGGGTGCAGTGACATCATCTCGCAACCGCCGGCGATGACGACGTTCTCCATGCCGGACATGACCTGAGCGGCGGCGAAGTTGGTGGTGGTGATGCCCGAGCCGCAGAAGCGGTCGAGGGTGACACCGCTTGCCTTGGTGTCGTAGCCGGCATCAAGCGCCGCCATGCGGGCGAGGTCGCCGCCCTGGGGGCCGACCTGCTGCGAGGTTCCGAAGATGATGTCGTCAACCTCGGCGGTGTTCAGGTTGTTGCGGTCGCGGATGGCGGCGAGCACCGAGGCGCCGAGGCGCTGCGGGTGAATGTCGGCAAGGGCTCCCTTGCCAACCTTGCCGACGCCACGGGGGGTGCGAACGGCGTCGATGATCCATGCTTCGGGCATTGGGGCCTCCGGGTCGGGCTGGTTCAGCCAGTGTTTGGTAGTGCGACGATACTGGCGAGGCGGCCCGGCGGCAGTATCGAGGCGGGCGTCGCTTTGCCCGGGAGCCGCCCATGTGGGAAGGTCGGAAAATGACACACGGTTTGTTCGACCTCACTGGCAAGACCGCCCTGCTCACGGGTGCCTCGAAGGGAATGGGCCGTGCGATGGCCGAGGCCCTCGCCCTGCACGGGGCCAAGGTGATGATCTCCAGCCGCAAGCTCGAGCCGTGTCAGCAGGCGGCAGATGCCATCAACCAGCGTGTCGGCGAGCAGCGGGCCTTCGCCCACGCCTGCAACGCGGGGTACAAGGAACAGCTGCAGTCGCTGGTTGACGCCACGCACGCCCAGATCGGAAAGATCGACATCCTGGTCGGCAATGCCGGCGTGAACCCCGCCTACGGACCCATGTCGAGCATCTCGGACGAGGCCTTCGACAAGACGATGAGCACCAACGTGAAGGCAAACCACTGGCTCATCCAGATGGTGGCACCCGACATGGTGGAGCGCGGCGGCGGCTCGATCATGATCACGTCGAGCGTGGGGGCGTTC
>CANIBN010000098.1 GCA_947465505.1 Acidimicrobiales bacterium
CAGCGGCGTCAACGACCCCTACCAACCAAAGAGCTGCCAGTACCGGTACCGAGTCACTGTCGTGAAGTGGAACCAGTTCGGGGGCACCGAAGCAGCATCCGCGGAGATCGGACCCTGGTGCTAGCGGTTCAGCGGAGCGCCTCGGCGAGTCCGGTCATACGCCGTGCCGGGGTGTCCACACACTTCCGCATCGCTTCTTCTGAACCCACCACCGTGAGGTGATGTTTCGCTCGGGTGATGCCGGTGTAGACGAGTTCGCGGCCAACGAGCGGCGAGGACTCCGGCGGCAGGATGAGCACCACCCCGTCGTACTCGGAGCCCTGGCTCTTGTGGATGGTCATTGCGTACGCGGTTTCCACCTCCTCGAGTTCCACCGGATCCACCAGGCGTACTCCCGTTTCCTGTGTGGCGTCGGGGAATGCCGCCCATGTCCGCCCGTCAACGAGCACCACGATCCCGGTGTCGCCGTTAGCCAGGCCCTGACGGAAATCGTTGCGCGTCACGAGCAACGGTCGGCCGGGATACCACACACTCGGTGGGCCTTTCGGCCCGCAGGTCCAGCGTTCGCCCCACTCGTTCCAGTGAGCGACGCCGAACTCCCCAAGGCGATGTGCACAGAGCAGCCGCACCTGGGCGAGTGCCTGTAGGGCAGCGAGCGAGTCGCCACCCGCAGCAGCCTGTCGAGCAACCTCGAGCACCGGCATCACCACCGATCGAATGACCGCCAGCGAACCCTCGGACGAGGGCCGGTCGGTCGACACGAACGACAGGCCACTTGCCGGCGGCTTGCGCAGCAGGGCAACTGCATCGTCGACCCGCTGTTCCCGAACACTGTCAGCGAGCAGTGCGATGGGCGAGTCGTGCTCAAACCGATGTCCACGCTGCAGGCGCACGGCGTGACCAACAAGCGGTGAAGCCAGGCGCTCGGCTGCCGACACGATGTCTCCGAGCGCTGCACCGAGTTCGACGCTCTCGAGCTGATCGGGGTCCCCGATGAGCACCAGTCGCGCCGAGGGAGGCACCGCCTCGACGAGTCGGGCCAAGAGCGGAGTGGACACCATTGAGGTCTCGTCGATGAGCACGAGGTCAAACGGCAGCGGGTTCGCCGCGTCGTGGCGAAATCGCTGACGCCGATCGGCGAGCGACCCGAGCAGCCGGTGGATGGTGGATGGTTCGAGAGCAAGCAACGCCTGTTTCACCGACTCGGAGAGTCGATCCGACGGGGCGACGCCCTGTTCGGCTTCCTCTACCTCAACCCGTGCGACCGCTCCTCGAATGGTCTCGCTGAGTCGCGCCGAAGCCTTGCCCGTGGGGGCTGCAAGTGCGATGCGCAGTGAGGTGCCTCGCACCTCGGCATCGGACAGCAGTGCCATGAGCAGGCGGGCAACGGAGTACGTCTTGCCGGTTCCCGGGCCACCCACCACCATGGCCAAGTTGCGTTGGAACACAAGGTCGGCGGCCTTCCGTTGGTGGTTCGTCGAACCATCGGGCTCCGCCGACGGCAGCAGACGCTCCAGCAGTCGCGCCGCTTGGTCTCCGAGCGTGCCCGCAACCGACGACGTATCGGCCTGCACGCGTGCGAGGAGCGATGCGGCGACCGTGCACTCGTCTACCCAATGGCGCTGCAGGTACAACCGTTGACCGCAGAGCACGAGCGGTGCGTTGTCGAGTACCGGAACGGCGTCGGCGTGGTCGACCACGCGCACCAGGCCACGGGCCGACGCTGCGCGCAGCGCACGGATCCAGTCCTCGGTGGACGGCCAGACCAGCGGGACCGCTCCGTCGACGACCTGACGAACGGGTCGCTCCCGCTCGACCGCGATCGCCAACCCAGCAAGGTCCGCGCAGGTGTGACCGTGTAACGCTGCCCACGACGCCATGGCGACGCCCAGGATCACGGGAACATCATCGACCGGATGCAGCGAGCCCACACGGGTAACCCAGGCAGCAAGGTGTACCTCGGCCGCGCCAAGCACGCCTGCGTGCACCATCGGCGCGAGGCAGGTCACCTCCTCGGGTACCAGTACGCCGACCGAGCCTGCGTTGTGTTCCGCACCGTTTTCTGCCGCGATGCTCATGCTGCCCTCCCCGTGGTGAAGAGTTGGTCGAGCCCCACTACCGCGGCAGCCGGCGGCCGCCACGCGAACACCCCGTAGGGGACGCCGTCATGCGTGGGCGTGGCGGGTCCAACCATGCCGCGCACGAACAGGTATGCGATACCACCGAGGTGCAGTTGGGGCTCGTAGCCGGGCAGGCGCCAACGGAGATACCGATGCAGCGCCACGCTGTACAGCAGCGCCTGGAGCGGGTAGTCGCTGTGCTCCATCGCAGGCACGAGGAGATCAGGGCGATAGGACGCCATGGGGTCGGCCGCACCACGAGCGTGCAGTCGATTCGTCTTGTAATCCACCACGAGATAGCGGTGTCCGCCTTCCGCATCGGGAACACGGAGCACGGCGTCGATGGATCCCTGTAGGAACCCAGCGAGCTCGAGGTCGAAACGACCACCGGCGAGCTCGTTTGCATAGTTCCGCATCACATCGTCTGGCGACAGCGTGTCGAGCAGGATTCGCCCGATGTCTGTGGCGGCGACACGCCCCGAACCGGCGACAAGCGGGAGGTCGAAGTCGAGCTCGGCGAGTCGTTCTGTCTTGCCGATGTCTGCAAGACGCAGCCCGTTGGCCAGCGGACCGAGCGGCGTGGTGGCCGCCAGGGCAAGCCCACGCGACAGCACACCAGCATCTACAGGAACACGATTGCGTCGGAGCGCATCGCGCACGACGTCGAGCAATTCCGCATTGAGGTCGCTGCTCATCGGGTCGAACAACTCGAACACCTCGTGCACGAGCGTGCCGAACGCCGTGCCCGCGGCGACCTCGGCAAGCGGTACGGCAGTCTGCGTTGTTGACACAGTGCTCGACGCGTCGAGGTGGTCGTCGAGGTTGCCGGGTTCATCAAGACCACCGACTACGGGCGCAACGTGCACCGGTGACAGTGGTGACCAGGGTTCATGGCGCGTCCGCAATAACCCGGTAAACGACCAGCGGCGCCAGGCATCGTCCTTCGCAACGCGGTCGCCGGGTTGGGCAACGGAGAGCGACACCTCGGCCATCGCCTGGGCCGGACCGCTCCACCGGACGAACGGTGTGCGAGCGGGCACGGTGGACACCGCGATGCAACCCGGAGCGCGTTCGGCAATAGCCGCGAGGATCGTTGTCACTTCGTCGTCGGTGGGCTCGAAGGAGGGGATGTTCGAGGTAATCCCGCCTTTGGGCCCCACGGAAAGCTCGCTTGCGGTGTGCTGCGGTTCGCCCTGCACGTCGCGGTCGAACAGCACGGTAGTGAGCGCTGCGCGCGGCGAGTCCTTTGCAGGCGCCCACCACACGATGGTGCGGTGTTCGCCGCGTGTAAGGCCCACGTACAGCAGGCGCAACTGATCGGCACGTCGCTCGACAGTGGAATGGTGGGTCCGCCCCTTCTCCGAGCTAGCGGAGTCAGTTCCGTTCCATCCCTGATTGGTAGCGACATCGATCACCCGGCTCGTACCACGGTTGTAGATGAGCGGGCCCTGATTGTCCGGCATGGTCCAGGAGAATGGGATGAGCACGATGGGATACTGCAGCCCTTTGCTCGCGTGAAGGGTGGTGACCTGCACCGCTGCAGCGTCGGAGTCGATGCGACGCATCTGCGGCCCAAGCTCGTCAGGGGTCGCTGCATCTGCGATGAACTGCTCGAGACAACGGCGCACCGCTGTAGGCGAGTGGCCCACCCCGGGCAGTTCAGCAGCCAACAACTCGGCGATGTGATCGAGGTCGGTGAGTTCGCGCTCACCGGTGAGTTCTGCCAGCAGATGCTCCACCACGCCGCTCGCGGTGCGCACGTGGTGGTACCACGTGAGTACCGAACCGTTGGTGAGCAGTGCCGCCCAGTCGGCGCATTTCTGCTGCAGCACCGCAACGCGAGCAGCAGAGTCTGCGCTGTCGGGGTCCAATTGTGTGGGTTCGATGTGCAGGAACGCACCCAGGGATGCTGCTCGAACGGCAGGTGCGTAGGACGGTCGCTCGAGCGCTGCCAACAACACACGCCACTCTTGCGCAGCCTCGGTGGCAAAGACGCTGCCGGTACGCGTGCGCACCACGGGGATACCCGCTCGGTTCAACACGCCCACCACCTGTTCGGCCAACGAGTGTGACGGAACGAGTACTGCGATGTCTCCCGGCTCCACGCGGCGCGATCGATCGTCCTTGACGATCTGTTCACGCTCCAACAGATCCACCACCGTGCGAGCAAGATCACCGAGGATGGCACGACGGGCCAACGGCGCAGGGACCGGGTTCCCGAGGGTGCGGATGTCCGCAGGCCGGGTCTTGGTTCCCTTGTCGAACACACGCTCGCGTGTTGGCCCCTTTGCGCCGAGCCACTCGGCATGACGCGGTACCCAACGGATATGCAATGGCTCCGATGCGGGTAATGCGCGCACGCTCGCCGATTCGGGGGTACGGACGTGTGAAACAGCGATCCGCGGATCTCCCAGTTGCACACCACCGATGAACCCAAGCGTTGCGCGCACGAGATCCTGATCGCTTCGATAGTTAGTGCGGAGATCTCGCTTGTCGACGCCAGACGTCGCCCGCAAGTACGCGTCGACGTCTGCGCCGCGGAAGCGATAGATGGCCTGTTTGGGGTCCCCGACAGTAATGACCACTGACTGATCGCCGAACGCAGTGCCGAACACCGTCCATTGCACGGGATCGGTGTCCTGGAACTCGT
The DNA here is from genome assembly GCA_947465505.1 of Acidimicrobiales bacterium. Classification (GTDB taxonomy): domain Bacteria; phylum Actinomycetota; class Acidimicrobiia; order Acidimicrobiales; family Ilumatobacteraceae; genus WLJO01. The sequence continues at coordinate 4,771 of CANIBN010000098.1, forward strand.
CGACCAACACGAGGCGGTAACGGCTCTGGAGCATCCGACGCACTTCTTCGCCGGACTCGATGTCCACCACCGCATCGCGCAACTGGGTGACGAGATCGTCGTAGCCCAGTTCGTGACGATCGAGACGACGGTCGCGCACACGGCGCACTGCCTCGCCCACCAAGGCCACCCAAGCACGCAACCGCTCATCGGTATCGCCGTTGCGAGGTGTCGCTCCGTCACCCAGCCCGGGCGCTGCCACCGCCCCCGGATTGTTGAGCAGGGCGGTAACCGCCTCGCGCAACCGCTTGAGCACCGTTGCCGGAGCGTTGGTTCCGATGCCCGGCCACGAGAGCCTGTCGGAGCCCGGGGCCAGCTGTTGCACAACGAGGTCTCGGCAGACCTCGTCGATGATGTCGGTGACGTTCTCGACGAGCTCGCTGCCGAGGCGTGCACCGGAGCGCAGACCCAACTGACGCAGTGCCTGCTGACAGAACCCGTGAATGGTGGTGATCGTGGCGTCGTCGAAGGTGCTGACCGCCGCCTGGATGTGCTCCAGGCGAACCTCACGCTCGCCCTCGCTGCACTCCAGCAGTGAACGCATCCAGGAGTGCCGGGCCGGCACCTCACCGCTCTCCAGCACGTCGCGGGCATCGAGCAGAGCGCGGCGCGTCCGATCCCTGAGCTCGGCTGCTGCGGCCCGGGTAAAGGTGACCACGAGCAATTCGGAGGCTGTGAGACCACGCTCGGCGACGTAACGCACCACGAGCGCCGTGAGCGAATACGTCTTGCCGGTACCCGCGCTGGCCTCCACCACCAGGCGGCCGCTCTGCGGCAGGACCCCCTCAAGGTCGAGTTCGTTGGCCATCGACTCCATGACTCCCTCGATCTCGCTCATTCGTCTTCACCTCCCTCGTCGCCGTCTGCATCGATGGCGTTGCCGTCCTTGTCGACGTATTCCACCGTCTCGTTCAGAAGCCCCCAAACCCATTGGGCCACCGCAACTCCCCGACCACCGAGGTCCGATGGGGCAAGTGACGGCGGGTCGGTGTCGCAGGACGGAGCATCACGAAGTTGGTCAACATTCAGCTCGCCCCAGAGAAAGCGAGTGGACTCATCCTGCAGGTCGCTCTCGAGGCGGCCATCGGCTTCTCCCCAACGTCCTCCGGCAAGCGACTCCGATGTCCGCTCAAAGAGCGGTACGGCGTCGCGCAATGCCCAGTGCAAGAGCTGGAGGCCACGTACGAGGAAGGCAGCGGCGAGCGCTACGCGCGCCAGTCCCGTGCCACGAACGCGCATCCCGGTTCCCACTGCCGACTTCTTGCTGTCCGCTCCACGGGTAACCAACACTGCGGTCCAGTCGATATCGGGTTGCTGTACCTGCAGCGCAGCAAGCCGGAGAGCCAGGCCCAGTTTCTGAGACGCCCGCGGACGTGTGTATCGGGTCTCGACCAGGGTGCTGTCGATGATTCCCTGCACCACGCCACCAAGCTGGATCGTGCTCGCTTCGTCGGCGTCGAGTGGCACGGAGAGCGAAATGTCGATCTCCACCTCGCCGTCGGCACGCTGGGGCAAACTCCAGGCCGCGAGCACGGTCTCCATGCCCTGCACCTCGGCAATAACACTGTTGAGTGCAGCGGTAGCGAGGTCCCCGGGAGGAAGCGTGCCGGTAAGGCGGGCCGTTGCCGACCAGTCGTCGAACTCCACGCCGCGTCGCCGAGCGTCGAGCAACTCCCGGCCGAGGCCTGACGACTCGAGTGGGACGAGACTGATGGCGAGGCCGTCGTCCATCGTGTCAACGTCTCCCGGGAGTCGGATGTCGAGTCGCTCCCGCACAAACGTACGGCTGGGATTGACGATGGCCGCTACAGCGTCGTTCATGGTCACAGCAGCAAGGGGACGAGCGGATAGCGCCCACTGCGACGCCGGTACGTTGCCCTCGGCCCCCGCAGCAACTGCGCGACGGCGCGCCACGGCGGCGCCAAGCATCGACTGATCAAAGGTGAACGGCTTGGCGCTACCCGCCACGAGGCCTCCGGGCGTGAGCGCACGCTCGTGAAATCCGTGGCGCGGGTGATGGACCACTACCTCGGGACCGTGCTCCCCGCGCAATGCATCGACCGTGTCGAGCAATTCGGCCAGTGAGACAACGAACGGGACTTCCTTGTTTGTCGTGAGGTCGGCTCCGTTGCAGGTGATGATGAGGCGCTCCTGGGCGGAGAGCACCGCGTCGAGCAGGAGGTGCCGACTCTCGAACCGAGGATGACGCTCTCCGGCGCAGGGATGGGCGCCGAGCACGTCGTCACCATCGAAACTCCCACCGCGCACAGAGCCGTCATCGAGTCCCAGAATGCACACCACGCGCGCCGGCACTCCGCGCAACGGAATGAGCGAGGTGACCGTGACGGCACCCGTCCGGAGACGGAGTCGCCCCGGCCGGTCCGCCAACTGTTGACCGAGGATGGCCTTGACATCGGTGATGCCGAGCGGCACCTCGTTGGGCCCGTGGTGGTCCGTAGCAGCGGAATGGATGGCGTCGAGCAGATTGTGGAGCGAGGCGAGACGCCATGCTTCGTCCCGGGGAACGTCGCAGAAGTGGTCGACGACGCCGTGGAGGAGATCCACCCACTCCGAGAGCGTTCGGCTACCCGCCGCCTGCTCGTGCAGCCACACCAACCGGGCAAGGAAGTCAGCCAGAGTGCCGGCAAGCACCACGTCGTCGGAGCCCATGTCGTCGAACGGCACCACGCTGCCGAGTACTGCACGATCCACGGGTGCAGGGTGTACCGCACCCGCGAGGAGACGCTCGCTCATGGCGCGCCAGGTGCCGCCGGTGATGTCTGTGGGGATTCCCCATCGCAGCCGGTGCTCGGGCAGCAGTCCCCAGCGAGTACCCAACTCGTTGCACCAATCGGCGATGCGGCCGACATGCCCGGCATCCCAGCCGAACCGAGCGCGCACTGGTTCGGTCTGCGCGAACGAGAGCACCTGAGACAGCGTGGCCCGTCCGTCCACCAACTCGAGCACCGTCTGCAGCACGCTCGAAAGCGGGTCCTGCGTGCCGAGCGATCGGTCACCCACGCTCGCCGGGATGGGTACCCCGCCGCGCGCAAACACCGATTCGACAAGCGGAGCGAAGCGCTCGAGATCGGGGCACATCACCAGCACCTCGTGGGCGCGCAGCGAAGGATCCTCGACAAACGCGTGTGCAAGCGCGTCACGGAGCACTTCGAGCTGGCGCAGATCGCCGTGACACGCGTGTACCTGGACACTGTGATCCTGCGAAGTGAGGCCATGGACGGCGGATGGCGCAACATCGCTGCGGATGCCGTGCTGGAGATGGCCGAGCAGCGAGCTTGGCGCAGGGGTCGCCGTATCGACAGCGCGCTCGACGACGTCAGGCATGCCGGCGAGGAGGGCACGCGCCTCGATGGCGGGCCGACCCCAGGACGCGAGGAGCGGATGATGGACGTGTGCGGCCAAGTCGACGTTGGCTCGAACCTGCACTGCACCGGCCAGACGGTTACCCGCTGACGCCCAGGCCACCCGCGAAGGATGACGCAGGAACACCTGCACGTCACGCACCTGGGCGAGCGAGCGAAGCACGGAGAGAAACGTGCATGACAGCGAGCCGAACCCGAAGACACTCACCCGCTCGGGCAGGGCAGGGGAAATCTCCCCAGAGCGCATCTGCTCGAGGTACAGCGGCAATCGTTCGGGCGGGCTCGGCACGCCGATGATCCCACGCACGGCGCGCCACAGGCGGGCCTGCCAGAGGTGCCCCGCATCGAGCGCTGCCAGCTGACCGCCTGCGAGGAGCGTGCCGTCGGTGTCTTCTCCGAGTGCCCATGCAGAGATCAGTGCCGGACGCTGGCTGGCGTACTGGTCGAACAGGTCGGCGATGCGACGCGCCAACGCCCACGGGTCGGGCCCCACCGAGATCGTGGTTGCAGCATCGCCTCGATCTGCCCACGGCAGCAGGGTGGGTTGTGCCGTAATAACGCTCAGCACCGTCCACGTGAGACGCTCGATAGACCACAGGTCACCAGCCTCCGCAACGTCTCCGAGTGCGCGAGCGACGAACTGTCCCGGAAACAGGAAGTCGACGTTGGCGACGATGCCGTTGCCGAGGCCCGTGGCACCGAGGCGCGCGCCGAGCGCTGCCATGACCGTGTCGGCCATACCGGCAGATGGCACCGCGACCACGTGCGGTGTAAACGGGTCGGCAAGCGGGGACTCGAGCATCGTGGCGAGCGAGTTGAGCAGGGGTTCGAGCCCATCGGCATGGTGGAGCGTCAGCATCGTGAACGGAACGCTACGCCATGGGTGTCACGTGATTTCCCGGGCGGTCTGGCGGGCCATGTCACACTCGGACGGGCTGGCTTCGTTGCAGAGCGGGTCATGCCCAGCAACATCCCGGCTTCCCCCTCACCCGCCCCGCTCACCCCGATCGCCGTCAGCCTCTTCGAAGCAGCACGAGTGCTGCCCATCGAGAGGGATCGCTGGCTCGCCGCCGGCTTCGAGCCCAGCACCGCCCTGAACTTCCTGAGCGCCGGGGCAACGCTCGAGGCCGCGATCGAGTGGCGAGCAGACTCCCTCTCCGCCAACGACTTTGCGCGTTACCGCAATCTCACTGGGGTCGGACTCGGGCCTGCCCGGACTGCGACCTCCGCGTGGCGCAATGCGATCACGGTGGATTCTCTCGATCAGGTCGAATCGATCCTTGCTCTGCTCCACGGCAAGTCCGGTGGCCAGCGCGCGCTGTGTATCGAGGGCGTTGAGGGCGAGGAGGCGCTGGACGTCCTCAACCGACTCGATGCGATGCAGAC
>CANIBN010000099.1 GCA_947465505.1 Acidimicrobiales bacterium
GTCCCGGCGAACTGCAGGCCATTTACGCAGGTGTCTTCCTCGGCGTGATCATCATTGCCTCAATCCTGCAAGCGAAAGTGGCGGGTCCAGCCCTCAACCGGGTGGGCGCTGGCAAGATGCTTCAGATGCTCCCGCTCCTCACGCTGGCTGGAGCAGTAGTGCTCGTCATCGGCGGGGCCGGCAAGTGGTTGGGCCTCGCAATTGCGTCAACTGTGCTCTGGAAAGTGCCTCGCCAGAGTCTGGATAACAACGCTCGCCAACTCGCCATGGCCACGATCCCAGACGAGCAGCGCGCACGCTTCTCGAACCTTCTCAACCTTGTACCGGTAGCTGTCGGCTATCTCGTGGTCGCCGGCCCGATCGGGCTGACGCGCCTCGTCGACAGCCACTGGGTCGCACCGCTGATCGCTGTGGTGTTAGGGGTGCTTGCTGTTGTTGCTGCGGGGCGGACCGCAAAGACCTGGGACGACACGCAGTTGTCGTACCGACTGAAGCGCCGCAAGCGGCTAGGCTAGAGCGAGATCCGACGCGATTGTTGGCGGTTCGGCCTCGGGCCGCCAAGCGTCGCTCCACAGAGCGCTGCAACCCAGGGAATCGTGCCGTCGAGGTCATACATGTCGATCAGGAATGATGCTGCGGCAGGACCCATGACGGTCGGTTCGATGCTCGGGATCGACTCGACTTGGACGCCGGGCGGCGGAAGCCAGATGAGAGCCACCTCGCGCGTATCGAGGCCGTTGGTCCTCCACGTTGAGCCGTGGATCGGTTCTAGGTAGGTAACCGGCAGCAGACGCCACCCGTTCGGGAGAAATATCGACAGTTTGTAGTCGGGGGTTTCGGCACACGCCCCGAGTCCCTGCTCGCCGGTGTCGTCGAGATACTGACGGAGCGAGTCACGCAGGAACCACGTTCCGAGACGCTCACCTTCGACGGTGATTGTGCGGCTTGCTTCCGCAACCGCAAGAAAGTGGATGGGCACTGTTCGACGGACGAGGTTGGTATCGGCGAGCGAGTAGGCCGTTGGGTGTCCATTGACAGTGAGCAGCCACTGATGAACGATGATCCCCTCACGCAGCGGGTTCTCTCGAGCATCGAAACGTATGCCGTCGGCGGCAAAGATGTGCTCGGGGAACGATCTGCAATGGAGATCGCACATGGCATCGACGAACGAGGCATTTCGTCCACCCGTCACGTCGTAGATCTCGATGAGGGAACCATCGTCTGAGCGAAGAGCGATGGTCGCTCCGCCATCAGTGTGGCGGCTCATAGGTCCCCTAGCAGTTGTGCGGCGCGCGCCGGTATTCGATTGCTACGTGAGTGCAGTGTGATGTGCCAGCGGGGAGCCCCGCCGAGCCCAGCGAGGCCACCAGCCAGTTCCTCGACGAATCCTCGGTCCTGCAGCCACGACAGCCGTGTTGCTGCCTCGGCGGCATCGACGTCAAGCGAAGCGGCAACCTGGTCCGTCGTGAGCGCGCCGCGGCGCAGCAACACGCGTTGCACGGAGCGAAGTTCGCTCGGCATCTCGAGCATCTCGAGCATGTGACGGTCCGGCAGCGCGATGGCCACATCACGGGTCGTGGACACGGTCAACTCCGCGTCCTCGATGTGCAGTTCGTGGTTGTGGCCACCCGTCGTCCGCTCAACGTCGAGCCCGTGGAGGTGCAGGCCACCGATGGTGCCGCCGCCTGCGAGGTCTGGGAAACGGAAACCAACAAACACACCGTCAAAATTGTGGTGCTCCCAGCGGACCTCTTGACTCGCGCACACCTCGATGTAGGGCCGATAGGGCGGGTCCTGTGCGGGGACACTGCGAACGAGTACTCGGCGGAAGCGGCCCTCCACGCGAACGGCGACCACTGCACCAGGGTCGTCCACGAGTTCCTCGATGCGCGCAATCAGTCCGTCCCGGGAGAGGTCTCGAACGCGTACGACCTTCGGCGACTCCATCGTCGTGAGAACGACGAAAGGTGTCGTGGTGTGAGGATCGACAATGGAAGCAGTTCCGGAAACGTCGACCCGCCACGGCACACCGTCGACCACGACGAGTTCTCCGTCGAGGCGATGCACCGTGCCGAGGCCGTGGTCGCCTGCCGGCATCACTTCGCCGATGGTTACGAGGCCGTCGTAGCCGCCGTCGAGCAGCACATTCGCCAGTGATAGTTGGAACAGAGCATCATGCGCCACGCATTCAGTGGCGACGCCCCGCTGCCGGCGCAGGGTGATGGCAGCCGTGAGCTCGGCGTCGAGCCCCACGGTCTCGACTCAGCCCTTCTTGGACTTCTTGCCCCGCAGCGAGGCAAAGAGCCCCTGGTCCTCGGAGAAGGCGGTGTCGACGGACTTGCCGGTGGCCTTCTGGTAGGCCTCGTCGAAGGTCGCAGTGCCGACGCCGAACGCGGCAGCGATGTGCTTGGACTTGTTCCGGGGAAGGTCGTGGCGCAGCGACATCTGGTGGAGCACCTGCGCCCGCAGCGGCATCTCGTCGGGGAGCAGCACTTTCCAGGACGGCGCCGTGGTGTCGAGTGCACGGGTTTCGCCTCCAGCGGTGCTGCGGCGGGCATTGCGGAACGACTCGATGAAGGCAGCATCGGCTTCGCCAGGCAGGTCGCGGCGCAGCAGTTCGGCGTCGGCGCTCCAGAGCAGGTTGAGCATCACGCCGGCCTCGGGGGCGGCGGTCACCATCGCGGCGCGGCGGTCCTTGACCCGCTGGGCTTCCTGCTCGATGAGATAGAGGAGCGCGCGGGCGCGGCGAACTCGGGAGAGTCCTCCGCCTTGGATTTCCTCGCGGCTGAACAGTTCGTCGCTCAACCGAGCCTCCTTGTGCATGGCCTAGTCGCCTTGCGATAGGGTACTGAGAACCACTCAGGATTCATAGTCTGAGCGTTGAACGACATTTTCGGAGGCCGTACCGTGACCAAGATCGTTTCCGTCCACTCCTTCCGTGGGGGCACGGGGAAGAGCAACTCGAGCGCCAACATCGCCGCCAAGCTGGCGTCGTCTGGCAAGCGCGTTGCCGTGGTGGACACCGACGTCCAGTCGCCTGGCATCCACGTGTTGTTCGGCTTCGACGAGCAGATGAACGGCAAGGTGCTCAACGACTACCTCTACGGTGGCTGCGCCATCACCGAGGCCGCTCACGATGTCACATCGCGTCTCACCAACGTCGCACCTGGCGGCGCGCTGTACCTCGTTCCGTCGAGCATCAAGGCCGCCGACATCGCCAAGGTGCTGCGTCAGGGCTACGACGTCGAACTGCTGAACGAGGGCTTCCGTGCACTCGCCAAGGGCCTCAACCTCGACGTGCTCATCATCGACACCCACCCGGGCCTCAACGAAGAGACGCTGCTCTCCATCACCATCAGCGACGTGCTGCTGCTCATCCTTCGTCCCGACAAGCAGGACTACCAGGGCACCGCAGTCACCGTGGACATCGCCCGTCGCCTCGAAGTCCCCGAGCTGCTCCTCCTTGTCAACAAGGTTCCCTCGAACGCAGACCGTGCCGCAGTCGCCGCCGACGTCTCCGCCGCATACGGCGCCGAGGTTGCCGGCGTGCTCCCGCTCAGCGAGGACATCGTGTCCAACGCCTCGGGCGGCCTGTTCAGCATCACGAGCCCCGACCACGTGTGGTCGCAGGTTGTGGCGCAGGTGGCCGAGCGCGTCGGGCGCTGAACCTCCGGGTTCGCCACAATCCATGATTACCGCGTCGGGACCGGCTGACGCGATCGGCATTGCCGCACTCGCTGCGGCCGCTCGCGCTACGGCCCAAGCCCATGGTGCTGCAGCCGAGGTTGCGGGCTTGGCCGTTCAGGTGCTCGCCGAAGATGCTCTCGCCCGCATGACCGTTGCCGGTCAAAGCGCACAACTTGATCTCGGCGTGCGCGTTGATGGCACCGAGTTGCTGCTCACGCTTCATGATCGCGGAGAGCCCATCAGCGGTCCCTCGGCGCGACTTCTCGTCCTCGTCGACCACGGCTTTCTGACTGCCGCCGATGGCCACATCGAGGAGGGCCAGAACGCAAGCATCGTGCGTCTTGCTCTGCCTGCACACGGGCGAATGGTCAACAGCGAGGGCGTCGATGTCCTGGACGACGAGGTGCCGCTCTCCGATGCGCCAGTCACGATTCGCCGTCTGGAGCCGGGAGATGCACCAGCACTTGCTCGGTGCATCTACCGCTGTTACGGCTGGAGCTATCCGGGCGTCAATCTTTACTTCCCCGACCGGGTTGCGGCCGCCCTCGAGAGCGGCAAGCGCATCGGAGAGGTCGCCGTGGACCCCGATGGCGAGGTGGCAGCGCACTGGGGAGCGGTCTATGTCGCCGACGGTGTGGTGGAGACCGGTGGAACGGTCACCGATCCACGGTTCCGTCGACGAGGCATTGCCAACGAACTCGGCGACCGTCTGCTGCAGCGACTCATCGACGACGGTGTGCGTGGCCGTATGCGCGAGCCAGTGCTCACCCACTCGGCAACACAGGGCATTGCGCTCCGTGAGGGCGCTCATCTGGCGGGCGTGTACCTCAATGCAGTGGTGCCCATCCACCAGATCGGTATCACCGACGGCATGCTCGAGAACCGAGCGTCGTTCACTGTCATGTACGGACCGCTGGTGCCGATGAGCCCAGCAACGCTGTGGATTCCGGCTCCCTTCGAGGCGCTGGCGCGGACCATCGTCGCCCCGTCGGACTGGCCACGAGAGTTTGGTGAAGTGCGCGGCTCGCAGGCGTGCCCGGACGTGTCCGTCATCGGCTCGTCGTACGACGCGTTCAACCGTGTGGGCGTTGTTGAGGTGTTTACCGTTGGGGACGACCTCACTGATGCCGTCGACGAAGCGCTCGGTCAGTTGCGAGCAGGAGGCGCCGATGCAGTGCGGGTGCATCTCCCCGCCAACCAGCCGGCCCTCGCAGCGCTCGGTGCCGGTATGCCGGCGTTGGGTCTGTCGTTCGCCGGCCTGCTGCCAGATTTCGGCACGTTCGGCGATGCCCTCATCCTGCAGTGGCTGCGCGACCCAGACGTCGACACCAGCACGTTCGTTTATGCGAGCGACCACGTGCGCCATGTCGCCGAGGCAATCGTTGCCCAGGCTCGGCAGGTCGGCGAAGAGGGAAATGCGTTGCGCCGCCGTCAGGCGCGTCGCCAGCGTCTCTTCGCTGCGCTTCCCACCGCCTAGCTCGCCTCCCCCACCACCGCCGTTCTCGGTCCCCAAACTGCACGTTTTGAGCGTTTTCGGGACCGAGAACAATTCGATGCAGCCGTTCTCGGTCTCCAAACTGCACGTTTTGAGCGTTTTCGGGACCGAGAACAACGGGGGTTAGAGGGGGTAGGTGACTCCCGTGAGTTGTTCGCTGAGCTCCCACAGGCGCTTCGCGTCGTCGGAACGACGGGCGCGGCGGCTTGGCGTCTCGCTGGTCGGCGGGCCAGCGGCCACAAAGGCCGGCCCGTAGAACTGTCCGCCGCGAACTGCCGGATCAACGCTGGCCCGCACCTGAGCATGTGCGCCGCTTTGAGGACCGCGTACCAGCACGCCGAAGAAGTTCCGGATCACCCAGTTCGTCGTGGCCGAACCGTCCTTGCCTAACTCCGTACTGGCGGTACCGGGATGTGCTGCGAGTGCAGTGATGCTGCTTCCCGACTCAACGAGGCGGCGATGCAGCTCGGCGGTGAACAGCAGGTTTGCCAGTTTGCTCTGTGCGTAGGCCCCCCAGCGGCTGTAGCGACGCGACCGGTAGTTCGGATCAGCCAGATCGACGCGTCCGATGCGATGCACCATGCTCGACACATTCACCACCCGAGACCCAGACGGGTTGGTCGCGAGCAGCGGCAGGAGGAGCCCCGTCAGCGCAAAGTGGCCGAGATGATTCGTGCCGAACTGCAGGTCGAAGCCGTCCTCCGTACTCAACCGATCCGTAGCCATGACGCCGGCGTTGTTCATGAGCACGTCGACGAAACGACCGCTGTCGATCAGGCCGGCGGCGAATCGCTGAATGGATGCGAGGCTCGACAGATCCAGGTGGCGGATCTCGATGCGTTGCCCCGGGTGATCAGCGCGCAACGGGGCAGCGACACGCTCGGCCTTGTCGATGCTGCGGCAGGCCATCACGATGTCTGCACCGAGGGACGCGAGGTGTGTTGCACTCGCGAGGCCCAGCCCGGAGTTGGCCCCGGTGATCACGACAGTGCGCCCGCCGAGATGCGGTGCATCGGCAAGGGTCCAGCGTTTCACGGTGACTGCAGTCGCTTTCGAAGCTCGACGTACACCGGCACGCCGAGCATCACCTGGAGTTCCTCGCCCAACGACTCGACGACTGGTCTGTCACCCACATACGCCTCAGGTGCTTCGGTGCACCACCACACCATGTCTTCCTCGTCGTCACCCCAGTCGTCCCGCGTCCAGCGGCGAACGGTGGCGATCTCCCCGCCATCACCTCGGTCCGCCCAGTCGATCTTGATCGGCAGTTGCCAGCACACGCTGGGCTTCCAATCGATCGGCGATTCACCGGCATCCGCTGCAGCGAGATGCAGCGCGCAGCCAGCGCCCCCATCGAACCCGGGACGGTTCAGGAAGATGCATGCCCCATCGACCACTCGTGTGTTCTTGTGCTCGGGGCTGCTGAAGATGCCGCCGGATGCGGCTTCGCCGTGGAACTGGAAGCGGTTCGGAGGCAGCGTCGCAGCCAGTGCGGCGAGGTTCATCGCCTCCTCGTCGCCATCGAGTTCCGCGCCGACCGAGCAGCAGCCCTGCGCCAGGTGCTCTGCGGGTTCGGCAAGGATTCCCTGGCAGCCGCGACCCCAAATGCAGGTCCAACGCGAGGCGAAGAAGCCACGGTCAACCCGCCAGAGCGTGTCCGCGGTAGCGATCTCCACGAAGCCTTCATCGCTGGGTACGTGTGCTGCCGTCACTGAATCGAACCTCCTGAAGCAAGTCTGCTCCACTCCAGCGCGCCGTTCGCGGCTGCAACACCTGTCGAGAAGCATGCCTGCAGCAGGTACCCGCCGGTGGGGGCATCCCAATCGATCATCTCTCCGGCAACAAACACACCCGGAGCGCGGCGCAGCATGAACCGATCGTCAATCTCCTCGAGGGTTACGCCACCTGACGACGAGATCGCCCGGTCAATTCGCGCAACGGCGCCGATCTCCAAGACGAGGCGCTTCATCAACGAGGCCAGCGATGCCGCATCGCTCGGGAGCACATTGTTCGTGCACTCGCGCATGAAAGCGATGGCAACGGGGGAGAGACCGGCGGCCCTGCGCAACCAGTTCGAGACGGAGTCCTTCGGTCGCCGCTTCCCCAAGCGGCGTGCCAGGAGTGTCTCATCGAGATCGGGGTGAAGGTCGATCGAGAGTTGGGCACTGTCAGAGGAAGCGAGGGCGTCGCGAATAGCCGCCGAGTGTGAATACACCGGGAGACCCTCGAGCCCGCGTGACGTGACCATCGCATCACCACGCACCGACCGGCCAGCGAACGTGATGGCGACGTTCTTCAACGGGACGCCCTCGAAACGCTCGACGAAGTGGGCCGACCAGTCAGCCACCACGCCAACATTCGACGGCTCGAGGTCGGTAACTCGAACGCCACACTCCCGAAGCGGCCCCACCCATCGACCGTCCGAGCCGACGCGCGGCCATGATGCACCACCGAGGGCAAGTACCACGATGTCTGCCGTGACCTCAATGTCGCTCCCGTCAGGGCGAACAAAGGACACAGCGCGCTCGTGACGTTCTCCGTCGTGCGTGGCGATGGTGCCTGTCCAGCGATGTCGTGGAAAGAGCACGACGCCAAGTTCGGCAAGGCGATGCAACCAGGCACGCAGGAGTGGCGTCGCTCGCCACGAGTCCGGGAACACCCTGCCACTCGTGCCGATGTAGGTGTCCTCGCCGAGTCCCGCCGCCCACGCACGGAGTTGTTCCGGCCCGAAGGCAAGAACCGCACCTTCCAGAGCGGCGCTCGAGTCGCCGTAACGGTGTAGCAGTTCATCAAGTGGCTCGCTGTGTGTGAGATTGAGCCCGCTACGGCCCGCAAGCAGGAACTTGCGACCCATCGACGGCATCTGGTCGTACACCGAGACGGCAATGCCGTGTGAGGCCAGTGTCTCCGCAGCGATGAGGCCCGCCGGTCCGCCGCCGATCACGACAGCGCGCAGCAGAGGGCGTTGATCACCGGACACGTGAGCAGGATAGGAGCGCTACCTACGGTCACACCGACGGTCTCGCGTAGGGTGGACACAATGGTCGCAGTTGCTGGTCTCTCGGTCTCTCCCACTTCAACGGTTCTCGATGTCCGAGACATCAAGAAGGGACGTCTGGTCGGCACGATCAACCTGCGACGCGTGCCTGCGGCGGGTCTGGCCGCCGGCGAAGCGGACGTGGCGCAGTGGGTAGCCGACGCACAGACGGCACTCGCTCGGGCCGGTGTCGAAGACCTAGCGGCTATCTCCGTGTCGGCGCCTCTGCACGCGCTCGTCGCGCTCGACGCCTCGGGTGCGGCGATCCGTCCAGCGCTACTTGCCGAGGATCAACGTTCGGGCCCCGACGCCGGTTGGTGCACGAAAAAGATCCCGGCCCTCGACTGGAGCACGTCGGTCGGCTCCGTCCCCTCCGCTGCGCTGACGGTCACGAAGTTGTCGTGGCTGCACCGCAGCGAGCCCGATGTTTGGGAACGAATCGCCCGTCTCTGTTCGATGGGCGGAGTCGTAGCCGAAGCGCTGTGTGACAGTCCGACGCGTTACCTCACCGATCGCGTCACCGCGTCGGGTACCGGCTACTGGTCGGCCACGAACAACGCGTACGACGATCGGGTCCTCGCACTCATCGATTCCGAGCGAGCGTGGAGCGGCACCTTGCCCGACGTAGGCGGATCACTCGACCCGGTCGGTACTCGGGGCGAGGCAAAGGTGGGTGTCGGTACGGCCGATCTCATGGCGATGGCGGTGGCACTCGGTGCGGAGACCGGCGACGTGATTGTGTCGATTGCCGAACGAGTGATCGTGTACGGACTGTCGGATCGCGCGGTGATCGACGAGTCCGGAACGATCTCGTCGTTTGCATCGCTCTCGGGGGGGTTCCTCCCCGCCGTGGCGCTACCCATCGAGACCGACGAGGTGTCTGCCGGCGTGATCGCAGCGATTCGAACGATGCGTAACGCTGGCGTTCCCACCGGTGGTCGCCTCTTCGTGTGCGGACCGGAGCACTCGGTTATCGATATAGCCCTGCGTTGTTCGCGGTCCGAGGGTTCGCGGGTACAGGTGTGCACCGACGACGAATTGGCCGCCATCGGGGCCACGCGGCAGGCAGCAGCAGTGTTGCTGGGTGACTGGCCCTCGTGGCAACCGGTCCTCACCCGGCGCGTGTAGGCGAGCCGACTGAGGACATCAGTTCTCAGCGCTGGGTTGTTCCGTTGCCCGGATTCGGGTGGAGTTCGGCCACCACGCTCTCGAGGATGGAGAGACCGGTGTTGATCTTTCGCACGAACGAAGTTGAGTGTGGAACAAGGTGGAACCGCGGGTGTGGCGACCACAGTTCGCGCAGGCGACTGTCGAGTGCTACCGCTTGCTCGTTGCTCTCCGTGCGATA
>CANIBN010000100.1 GCA_947465505.1 Acidimicrobiales bacterium
ACGAGCGTGTTGGCGAACAGGCCCTGGTCGGCGGCGCCGTTGTTGTAGGAGGTGTACTCCTGCTCTGCGGCGTAGGTAACCGAGGTCGGTCCGGCAGGCACGGTGGTGTCCGGTGCTGCGGTGGTCGGGGCCGCCTCTGTGGCGGCGGTGGTGGTCTCGGGTGCTGCGGTGGTGCTGCTCGAGTCCTTGCTACCGCATGCGGTAGCAAGCAGGGCACCAGCGGCAAGCACCGTCGCGAGCTTGATGCTACGCGGGGTCTTCTTCACGCTGTCCTCCTTGGTCAGGTTGGTGAAAGTAGGGGGGAAACTGGTTCGCGGTAAGAGAACCCGCTCGTTGATACCCACCTCCCCGGGGCATCAACCCGCCAGATGCTAGCAGCGAGTTACCCATGGGTAAGCGAAAACCTACCGAGGCGTCACGGCCCCGTTCCCCGTCGGGCCGCTAGGCCAGGAGTTGAGCGAGCAGTGGGGCTTAGAGGTTGCGGAAGTTGACGATCCGGGCGAATTCGTCCGGATCGAGGCTCGCCCCACCCACCAGAGCCCCGTCGATGTCGGCCTGACGCATCAGTTCGGCGACGGTCCCAGCCTTCACCGACCCGCCGTACTGGATCCTCACCGCTGCCGCCGTGTCAGCCCCGAACAGTTGACCCACCTCGCCACGAATGGCGGAGCAAACGGCCTGGGCGTCCTCTGGCGTGGCGTTGCGCCCCGTACCGATCGCCCAGACCGGCTCGTAGGCGATCACCATCGTTGCTACCTGGTCGGCCTTGCGGCCAGCGAGTCCGGCGCGCACCTGGCCGAGCACCTTGGCCTCGGTCTGGCCGGCTTCGCGCTCTTCGAGCGTCTCTCCCACACACATGATCGGTGTCATCTGGTTGGCAAGCACCGCCGCCACCTTCTTGTTCACCATCTCATCGGTCTCGGCAAACAGTTCCCGCCGCTCGCTGTGCCCGACGATCACGTACTTCACGTTCAACTTCGAGAGGAACGCCGGGGCGATCTCGCCGGTGAAGGCGCCTTTCTCCTCCCAGTGGCAGTGCTGAGCGCCGAGTTGCATGAGCAATTCGTCGGCATCGATCACCGTCTGGACAGAACGGATGTCGGTGAACGGCGGGTGCACGCTCACGTCCACCGCTGCGTAGTCGTCTTTGGTGAGCAGGTAGCTCAGTTTCTGTACGCACTGAATCGCCTCAAAGTGATTGAGGTTCATCTTCCAGTTGCCGGAGATCAGCGGCTTGCGGCTCATGTTGAGTTACCTCGATGCGTTGGGGGCCGCACGGAGCGCGGCCAGACCCGGCAGGTCACCGAGCTCGAGCAGTTCGAGCGAGGCTCCACCACCGGTGGAAACGTGGTCAACCTCGTCGTCGAGGCCGAATTGTGCAACTGCGGCAGCCGAGTCGCCACCGCCCACCACGGTGAATCCGCGGGTATCGGCAACTGCCTGAGCGAGGGTTCGGGTCCCGGCCTCGAAGCGCGGGTCTTCGAACATGCCCATCGGACCGTTCCAGAACACCGTACGGGCGTCCATCACCACGTCGGCGAAGGCAGCGGCGCTGCCGGGGCCGATGTCGAGTCCCTTGGCGCCCTCGGGGAGCGAGCGGCCGAAGGTCTGCACGTTGCCCTGGGCGTCGATTCCCCGGATGTCCTCCGGGAGGTGGATCGGCTTGCCCAGACCCAACAGCCGCTTGCAGGTGTCGATCTGGTCGCGCTCGCAGATCGAATTGCCCACGCCATATCCCTGTGCGGCGAGGAAGGTGAAGCACATTCCTCCGCCAATCACCAAGGCGTCGACGACCTTCAACAGGGACTCGATGACGCCCAGCTTGTCGCTGACCTTCGCGCCACCAAGCACAGCAACGAAGGGACGGTTCGGGTGCTCGCGGAGGCCGAGCAGTACTTCGACCTCCTTCTGCAGCAGGCGTCCCGCAGCAGAGGGAAGCGTCTTGGGCGGACCGACGATGGAGGCATGTGCGCGGTGAGCAGCACCGAAGGCATCGTCGACGTAGCAGTCGATGCCTTCCACGAGATGGGCGACGAACGCCGGGTCGTTCTTCTCCTCACCCGCATCGAAGCGGAGATTCTCGAGGAGTTCCACACCGGGCGCGAGTTCTGCGAGACGCTCACGAACGGGCGCCATGGAGTACTTCGGCTCCGGCGCACCCTTCGGGCGGCCGAGGTGCGACGCACACACCACGGTGGCACCCCGCTCGGTGAGCCAGTTGATGGTGGGCAGCGCTGCACGAATACGGAAGTCGTCGGTGATCCGGCCGCCCTCCATGGGCACGTTGAAGTCCGTGCGCACCAGCACCCGCTTGCCGCGGACGTCGCCGAGGTCCTCGAGCGAAGGGATCTTCCCGCTCACGGGCGCCGTCACTTCTTCTTGCTGCGCTTGGGCAACTTGCCGCCGAGGAAAAGGGTCATGTCGACGAGGCGGTTCGAGTAGCCCCACTCGTTGTCGTACCAGCCGAGCACCTTGACGAGCTTGCCCATGCTCATGGTGAGGTCTGCATCGAAGATGCAGGAGTGCGGATCAGTGACGATGTCGCTCGAAACGATCGGGTCGTCGCAGTAGCGCAGAACACCCTTCAGCGGGCCGCTCGAAGCGGCCTTCTTGAACGCTGCGTTGATCTCGTCGACCGACGCCGGCTTCTTCAGGATCGCGTTGAAGTCGGTGATGGAGCCCGTGGGCACCGGCACACGCAGCGAGGTTCCGTCGAGCTTTCCCTTCATGGACTCGAGCACGAGGCTGGTCGCCCGGGCAGCACCCGTGGACGTGGGCACGATGTTGATGGCGGCACCACGTGCGCGGCGGAGGTCCTTGTGCGGGCCGTCGACGAGCTGCTGGTCGCCGGTGTAGGCATGGATGGTGGTCATGAGACCCTGCTCGACACCGAAGTTGTCGTCGAGCACCTTCACCATCGGCACGAAGCAGTTCGTGGTGCACGAGGCGTTGGAGATGACCTGATGCTTCTTGGGGTCGAAGTCCTTGTGGTTCACGCCGTACACGAACGAAGCGTCGGCGCCGTCACACGGTGCGGACACCATGACGAGGGGTGCGCCGGCGGCGAGGTGCATGGCGGCCTGGTCGCGCTTGGTGAAGATGCCGGTGGACTCGATGACGAGGTCCACACCGAGGTCTCCCCACGGGAGTTCCTTCGGGTCGCGCACCGAGAGCACGCGCAGTTCGTTCCCGTCCACCGAGATGCCGTTCTTGGTGGCCTTCACGGTGTTGGGCAGCACGCCGAGTACGGAGTCGTACTTCAGCAGGTGCGCCATCTGGTCGAGGGAACCGAGGTCGTTGACGGCAACGATCTCGATATCTGCACCGCGGCCGGAAGCGGCCCGGAAGAAGTTGCGGCCGATACGGCCGAATCCGTTGATGCCCACGCGTACGGTCATCGCGAACGGGTCCTTTCGATGGGGAAACTTGCAGACCAAACCTAGTGGGTCTGGCCGGGTCGCAAGGAGTTCGGTTCTGTCCGACGGACAGGACCGAGCGGTCCGGTCAGCGGGTATGGCGTCCGAGGTCCCGGTGACCCACCCGAATGGGGAAACCGTGCATACGGAGACGCTCCGCAAGGTCCTCCACAATGGCGACCGAACGGTGCTGGCCGCCGGTGCAGCCAATGCCGATCGTGAGGTAACTCTTGCCCTCGGCGACGTAGGCCGGCAGGAGCTGGAGCACCAGGGACTGGAACGACTCGAGGAAGGCCAGCGCCTCCTGGCCGAGGACAAAGTCCCTGACCGGGGCATCCATCCCCGTGAGGTCCCGGAGATCGGCATCCCAGTGTGGATTCGGCAGGAACCGGACATCCATCACGATGTCGGCGTCGAGCGGAAGTCCGTACTTGTAGCCGAACGACATGATGGCCACCTGCAGTCCGGCACGGTCGACCTCAGGCGGGAACGCCGCAACGAGCCGCGCCTTCAGTTGGTGCACGTTGAGGTCGGTGGTGTCGACCACGAGATCCGCTTCGCCCTTCACGCGGTCCAGCAGTCGACGCTCCCGTTCGATTGCGTCGAGCAGGCTCCCGCCCCCGCTGTCGAGCGGGTGCCGGCGGCGCGTGGCCTCGTAGCGGCGCACCAGTTCGGGCGTTGACGCCTCAAGGAAGAGGATCTGCACCCGATGCCCAGCAAGCTCGACGTTCTCGATGGCGGTGAGGATGTCGGACTGGTGGGCACCGGTGCCCACCACGAGGGCGAGTTTGCCCAACGTGGAGGCAGGACCACTCGCCAGCTCCACGATCTTCTCGACGAGGGGCGTGGGCAGATTGTCGACGACGTTCCAGCCAAGGTCCTCGAGGACGTCCGCGGCCTGAGACCTACCGGCGCCGGATAGTCCGGTGATCAGGAGGACGTCGATCACAGTTCGAGACTATCCGCGGTCGAACTTCGTCGTCCGCAGGTACAGCAGGCGCGGAATGGTGGACGCCTCCTCGTACTCAGCAGCACGGGCGAGGAAACCCGGCGGCGGTGCCGGCTCCTCCATGCGCTCCACGAGCAGGTTGTTCAGGGCGAGCGCGTTGACGTAACGGCTGAGAGGACGGTGAATAAACGGGATGAAGACACCCTTCTCCACCTGCTCGATCGTCTCATCCTCGATGAGATAGGGACCGATACGCCAATACTGCTCCGGCGGGTCGAGCACCTGATCGTCGATCCAGCCACTGTTCGGGGTCTGGAGCAGCGGATGATTGAGGAAGAACGAGAAGCGACCACCGGGACGCAACACGCGAGCGACCTCGGCGATCGCAGAGTCCACGTCGCGGATGTGCTCGAACACGAGACAGGCCACGACTGCATCGAAGGTTCCGTCTGCAAAGGGCAGTTCTGCAGCACCGGCTCTGGCGAAAGCCGGGCCGCCAGCACGCTCTGCGGCCACCGCAACCTGGTTCCACGTCGGGTCGATACCGATGACACGGTTGCTACCAAGCCGCGCCGCGAGACGGCTGATCTGCCCGTCACCACACCCGACGTCGAGCACACGGTCGTAGCCGGCCAGTTCTGCAGCGGCGAGCGGGAGGATCTGCTCCTCATACTCCGGGTCGGCACCCTCGGTGAATCCGCTGATCCACCATTCGGCGTGCGTCTCCCAGAGATCGTCCCGCTCACTGCTTGCTTCGCTGTCTGTCACACCGTCACTCTACGAAACGCTCCCGCCGATCCCGGGTTGCGTCCCGAGATACGCCTACGCCGGCGGGAAGTACTGCCCAACGACCGCCGCCGTTCTGCGCAGCGAGCGCGCCAGCGCGGTGCGCTGTGTCCGGGTGAGCGTGGGGTCGGAGGCGTGTTTCGCGACATCGAGTACGCGATAGGTGGGGAACGAGACAACCGTGGGAACCACCTCGGGCCGTTCCACAGCGAAGCCGCCCCCCTCCTGCTCGGCAATGCGCACGCGCAGGATCATGCCGTCCTGTGTCGCGGACACCTTTCCGGTGGCGGGACGGTTGTCGGTGAGGAAGTTCCCGAGGCTGTACACCACCCACAGGTTGCCGATCTTCTCGATGGGCTGCGCAACGTGCGGGTGGCTTCCCACCAGCAGGTCCACGAGTCCGCTCTCGGAGACCTTCTTCGCGAACTCTCTCTGCCACGCCTCCGGGCGGGAGCGATACTGACGGCCCCAGTGAACGGTGACGAGAACGACCTCGGCACCGCGGTACCGAGCGTCTGCTGCGTCCGCCAGCAGAGAATCGAGCGTCAGCCGATTGACGCTCCAGGGCGCGAGGCGCCGGTACTTCCACGTGACGGGCGTTCCATAGGTGTACGACAGATGTGCCACCTTTACGCCGTTCACCAACTCCAGGGGGACAGTGCGCTCGTCCTCGGACGTCGCCACGCCGGAGAACCCCAGACCGGCGGATCGAAACGCGGCAACCGTTGCTGCAATACCTGCACGACCACGATCGTGGATGTGATTGTTGGCGAGTGCACAGCGATCGAACCCAACGTCACGCAGCGAGGCCGGTACGTCAGCGGGCATCGCCACCGCTGGACCACCAGATATCCGTACACCGGTCGGCGCCACCGGACCTTCTAGGTGGCAAATGGCGAGATCGGCCCCCGCGATCACCGGGGACACGTCGGCAAACATCGGTCGGTAGTCGTAGGAGAGACCACCACCCTGGCGTAGCGCGAGTCTCGTGATGCGGTCGTGCGGGATGATGTCCCCCACCTCGACCACGGTGAAGCTTCGGGGCACAAACGGCTCCACCGCACTTGCCGTTGCAGTGTTTGCAGTGGGCGTCACCGCTCCAGCGAGCGCGCACAATGCGAGCGCCTGCAACACGCGTCGGCGAGCCGCCATGGATGTTGCCCGCCTCCCCACGCCCGAGACCCTAGCCAGCGGACCGGTCGGGATGGAGGTGGGTGAACACCGCCTCGGCCACCACATCGGGCAACCACGTGAGCGATTGCAACGTCTCGAGTGATGCCGCCTTCACCTTGTTCACACCACCCAGTTCGGCGACCAAGCGCTTCTTGCGGTGTTCTCCGAGGCCGGGGATGCCATCAAGGACGCTGCGCGTCATGCGCTTGGCGCGCAGCTCTCCGTGGAACGTATTCGCGAAGCGGTGAGCCTCGTCACGAATGCGCTGGAGCATGAAGAGGGCCTCACTGCCGCGGGGCACGTTCACCGGATCGGAGGATCCCGGCAGGTACACCTCCTCGAAGCGCTTGGCGAGCGAGGCGACGGGAATCTCCTCGTCGAGACCAAGTTCCTTGAGTACCTTCACCGCAACGCCGAGTTGACCTTTGCCGCCGTCGACGAGGAGGAGTTGCGGCGGGTACGCAAACCGATGTGGACGCTGGCGCCCACGGCTGTCCTCGCTCACCCGCTCACCGAGAGGGAGTTCGCGTTCCTCCAGATACGCGGTCAGGCGCCGCCTGAGCACTTCCTCCATCGCCGCGTAATCGTCGTTGCCGGGAACGTCTCGCACCTTGAAGCGCCGGTATTCACGCTTGGACGGCAGGCCGTCCTCCAGCACCACCATCGAGCCGACGTAGTCGGTTCCCTGCAGGTGGGCCATGTCGTAGCACTCGATGCGCAGCGGAGCCTCCGGCAGCCCGAGCAGGTCCTGTAGCTCGCTCAGTGCACGGCTACGTGTGTTGTGGTCGGCGGCACGACGCATGCGATGGCGGGTGAACTCTTCCTTTGCGTTGCGCGTGACCATCTCGTGCAACTCACGTTTGTCACCACGCTGGGGAACGCGGATGTGCACACGAGAACCGCGGGCATGCGACAACCACTCCTCGTAGGTCACCAGATCATCGGGTTCGCTCGGCACGAGTACCTGCTTGGGGATCCCTGCCGCTGTCTCGTCGCCGTACATCGCCTCGAGGATGCGGTCGACCAGCCCGCCGGGCGTGAGTTCCTCAACCTTGTCCAGGATGAACCCCTTGCGTCCCACGACGCGGCCCTTGCGCACATAGAACACCTGCACCGCCGCCTCGAGTTCGTCGTCGGCAAGGCCGATGACGTCGAGATCCTCGTCGCGCTCAGCGACCATCTGCTGCTTCTCGATGGCTCGCTGCACCGCTGCCAGACGGTCTCGCATGCGGGCTGCGCGCTCGAACTCGAGGTCCTTTGCCGCCTGCTTCATGTCCTGCGTGAGTCGGTCGACGATCTCATCGGTGTCGCCCTCGAGGAACTTGCTGAACTCTTCGACGAGTTGCCGGTACGGCATCTCGTCGATCTCGCCCACACACGGGCCGGAGCACTTCTCGATGTGGAAGAGCAGGCACGGTCGACCGAGTCGGTGGTGCTCGTTGAACTTGCCGGGAGAGCAGGTACGGATGGGGAACGTGCGCACGAGCAGGTCGAGCGTGTCCCGAATCGCATACGCATGGGGGAACGGGCCGAAGTAGCGCCAGCCCTTGCGCTTGCGCCCCCGGGTGACCATCGCGCGTGGCCATTGTTCGTCGTCGGTCACCGCGAGGAACGGATAGCTCTTGTCGTCACGCAGCCGTACGTTGAATCTGGGGCGGTGCTGCTTGATGAGCGAGTACTCGAGCATGAGCGCCTCGACCTCGTTGCGCACTTCGATCCACTCGACCGACTCCGCCGTGGCCACCATCTGTGCCGTACGCGGATGGAGATTCCGCGGATCCTGGAAGTAGTTCGACAGTCGGCTGCGCAGCGACGATGCCTTGCCCACGTAGATGACGCGACCCTGAGCGTCCCGGAACTGGTACGAACCCGGGGTATCCGGGATCGTCCCGGCGGGAGGTCGCTGCACCATCGCCGATGCCTAGAGCCGACGGCCGGCGAGGACGTCTGCGAGGAAGCGGCCCGTGTGACTCGCAGCGATGCCGGCGATGTGCTCGGGGGTGCCCTCGCCAACAATCGTCCCGCCGCCGGAACCACCCTCGGGACCGAGGTCGATGATCCAGTCCGCCGTCTTGATGACGTCGAGGCTGTGCTCGATGACGAGCACGGTGTTGCCCTGGTCGACAAGGCGGGACAGCACCGTGAGCAGACGACGGACGTCCTCGAAGTGCAGACCCGTGGTGGGCTCGTCGAGCAGATAGATCGTATGACCCGTCGAACGCTTGGCGAGCTCGGTGGCCAGTTTCACGCGCTGGGCCTCACCGCCGGACAGCGTCGGTGCAGACTGCCCGAGCCGTACATAGCCGAGGCCGACGTCCATGAGTGTCTGCATGTGGCGCCCGATAGATGGCTGGTTCGAGAAGAACGACACTGCCTCCTCGATCGGCATGTCGAGCACGTCGGCGATGCTCTTCCCCTTGAAGGTGATGTCGAGGGTGTCGCGGTTGTATCGGGCGCCCTTGCACACCTCGCAGGGCACATACACATCCGGCAGGAAGTGCATCTCGATCTTGATGGTGCCGTCGCCGGAGCAGGCCTCGCAGCGGCCACCGCTCACGTTGAACGAGAACCGACCGGGGAGGTAGCCGCGCACCTTGGCCTCGGCCGTCGTGGCGAACAACTTGCGGATGTTGTCGAACACGCCGGTGTAGGTAGCGGGGTTCGATCGCGGTGTGCGACCGATCGGCGACTGGTCCATGTCGATGACCTTGTCGAGCAGATCGATTCCCTCGATGGTCTTGTGACGACCCGGGGCTTCCTTCGACTTATAGATCTTCTGCATGAGTGACGGCAGCAGGATGTCTCGCACCAAGGTGGACTTCCCAGAACCCGACACTCCCGTGACGGCCACAAAGCAGCCGAGCGGGATCTTCACGTCGATGTTCTGCAGATTGTGCTCACGCGCCCCGACGATCTTCAGCCACTCCTTGCCTGGCGCCCGACGATGCTCGGGAACGGGGATCGACCGCTTTCCCGACAGGTATTGGCCGGTGATGGACTCCTTCACCTTGGAGATGCCCTTCACCGGGCCGGAGTACACCACCGCGCCGCCGTGCTCGCCTGCACCGGGACCGATGTCGACAATCCAGTCGCTCTCGCGGATGGTCTCCTCGTCGTGCTCGACGACGAGGACCGTGTTGCCCAGATCGCGCAGGCGTACCAGCGTGTCGATGAGTCG
>CANIBN010000101.1 GCA_947465505.1 Acidimicrobiales bacterium
CTCGTGAAGGCCGTCATTCGGGATCTCGCTCCGCACGTGTCGGTCATCGACCTCACGCACGATGTTGCACCGTTTGATGTGCGCGCCGGTTCGCTGGCGCTCGCACGCAGCATCTCGTACCTGCCTGCTGGTGTGGTGCTCGCAGTCGTCGATCCCGGTGTGGGCACCGATCGTCGCGCGATCGCGGTCGAGGTCGCCGGAGGAAACGGGGTGATCATCGGTCCGGACAACGGCCTGATAGCGCCTGCTGTCGCACTTGCAGGCGGCGCAGAACGTGCCATCGTGCTCGACGATGCGCAGTGGCACCTCGATGCGCCCGGTGCCACGTTTGCAGGCAGGGACGTGTTCGCTCCCGTCGTTGCGCACCTCTGCAACGGGGTGCCTTTCGAGCAACTCGGAACGGCCATCGACGCCACGCTGCTCCTGCCCGGCATGGTGCCCGTGCCTCGTGACGAGGATGGCGGCCTTGCCTGCGAGGTGACCTGGGTTGACCGCTACGGCAACTGCCAACTGAATGTCGGACCCGACGACGTGGCGGAGTGGGGCGACCGAATCCGTGTGACCATCGACGGCATCGCACGCAGTGCACCTGTGGTCGCTTCGTTCGCTGCGGCGGGTGGCGGGCTTGCACTCGTGGTCGACAGTTACGGCATGCTCGCCCTGTGTGTCGACCGACAGTCGGCGGCCCTCGACCTCGGCATCGGTGCGGGCACTGGCGTGCACCTCGGTCCGCTCGCGGGTAACGAGGGCACGACTACAGCAGTCACCCTGACGCCGCGCTCGTGACCCGGCGTTCGTGATGCAGCACTCGTTGCCCGGGCACTGACGGTTGTGCAGGTCTCCGGGCAAGATCGCCGGGTAGCGTGACCGGTAATGCGACCGGCAACCACGCTCACCGTTGGCCTGCTGCTGCTGGCCATCTTCGTGGCCGGCGCGGTTCAGCTGTTCATGCTGTAGCCGGCTGCGTACGCGTCACGCGCCGCATGGCCCCCGCCGTGCTCGCCACGAGGAAACCGGCGAACAGCACGGCGATCCCCACGAGCAGGGTCACAGCGAACGCCCGATCCTTGCCAAGCCGCCCCGCGAACGTGCCGCTCGCGGACAGGACGAGTGTGCCGACTGCGATGACCACGTTGCCCAGGGCGAGCCGCTTGGGCAGTTGCACCTGACGGGACGCAGTCCCGAGAGCGGGGGTCTTCCCCCTCCACACTCGCCACGCCGACCACAGCGCTCCCACGAAGATCACGGTTGCCGGTACGGCCGAACCTACTGCGGCGAGCACCCGTGGCCACACACCGAACACCACCTTGCCCTCCGGGAGGTCTGTGCCGCTGATCGGGGCCCGGAGCGGGGCGGACAGCATCACGCCGGTAGCCAGGCCCGACAGTACGAGCAGCCACGCCCGTACCCGGTTCCCCCAGGTGGGTCCGGCGAGGAGATACACGGTGCCTGCCCCGAGCCAGGGAACGTTGAGGATGGCACCAGCAAGGTAAAAAATGCGGAAACTGGCCGGGCTCCACCCTCTGGCGGTGCCCCACCACAGCGCCCCGGCACCCAAGCAGAACAGCACGAGCGACACCGTCCAGACCAGTTCGTGGGGACGCCTGCGTCGCAGCCAGCGGTCCCACGTGGCCAGAGCAAACGCCAGGGCCACGGCAGTGGCTCCAGCGGCAAGGGCCTGGTCGAGACGGTTCACGATGACCCAGCGTAGGACCCCCGAGGGTGAGCGCCAGTGGCCGAGGAAAACTTCGTCACTGGACTTCGTGAACGCGTGCACAAGCGCGTAGCGTGGAGGTCGATGGCCGAACGCCCCCGTCGTCGCATCCCGGAAGCCACGGTTGCCCGACTTCCCGAGTACCTGCACATCCTCAGCGAACTCGACGATTCCATCGAACACGTCTCCTCGGACCAACTGGCCGAACTGGCCGGCGTGAATGCCGCCAAGGTTCGCAAGGACCTCTCCTACCTCGGCTCCTACGGCACCCGCGGCGTCGGTTACGAGGTGGCCTACCTCGTGTATCAGATCCGCCGTGAACTCGGCCTGACCCACGACTGGCCCGTGGTCATCGTGGGCGCCGGCAACCTGGGCCACGCCCTCGCGAACTATGCGGGATTCATGGACCGGGGTTTTCCGGTGGCCGGCATCGTCGACGTGGACCCCGCCAAGGTGGGCACGGTCATCGGCGGGATCCGGGTTCGCCACGTGGACGATCTGCAAACCGTCGTGCAGTCCCGGAAGGTGTCGATCGGGGTGGTGGCCACCAATCCAGCGGCCGCTCAGGAGGCCGCCGACCGTCTGGTGGCGGCCGGGGTCACCTCGATCCTGAACTTCGCCCCCACGCTGCTCAGCGTCCCTCGGGGAGTGTCGGTCCGCAAGGTCGATCTCGCCGTGGAACTGCAGATTCTCGGCTACCACGAGCAGCGACGTAGCGTGCCCTCGTTGAGTATCGTTCCCGGTACGGATTCCTCCCAGTCCGCCAGCGCCTGAAACCCGCCCGCATGCCCCTGACCTGCCCCGCCCCCGCCTCGGCCGACTGCCGTCGAACCGGTCGAGTGAACGGCTAACGCGCATGTCGGTCCTCGTCATCGGTGTCAACCACCGCACCAGTCCACTGTCGGTGCTCGAGCGCGTCGCCATCAGCGGCGACCAGATCGTGAAGGCACTGCACGACGTGTGCAGTCGCCCGAATGTCAGCGAGGCCGTGGTGCTGTCCACGTGCAACCGCATTGAGATCTACGCAGTAGCGGAGCGTTTCCACGGAGCGTTCGGCGACATCCGTGATGTGCTCTGCAGTATCGGTGGCCTGGCGGCCGACGAACTGCACCCGCACCTCTACAGCCAGCACGACGATGCCGCCATCACGCATCTCTTCGAGGTCGCCGCCGGACTCGACTCTGCAGTGCTTGGCGAGAGCGAGATCCTCGGCCAGGTGCGCACTGCGTGGGAACTCTCCCGTTCAGAGGGTGGCGCCAAGGCGAAATTGAACCTGCTGTTCCGCCATGCACTCGAGGTGGGCAAGCGTGCCCGCACCGAAACCGCGATCGGACGTGGCACGGCGAGCGTGTCACACGCTGCGGTAGAGATGGCCATTGACCGACTCGGCAGCCTCGATGGTCGACGCGTGCTCGTCGTCGGTGCCGGCGAGATGGCCGAGGGAACAGCCGTTGCCCTGCGCGGAGCCGGAGTCGGGGAGATCGCCGTAACGAATCGCACGGCCGAGCGGGCTGTTGCCCTTGCGGCGCGTGTCGGCGGTCGTGTGCACCCGTTGGCCGATCTCGGACCGGCCATCGCAGAGGCCGATCTGGTGGTGTCTTGCACGGGCGCTGGTTCGGTGGTCATCGACACCGACACCGTGGAACTTGGGCTTGCGCATCGTGGCGGCCGACCGCTGTTCATCGTCGACATTGCTGTGCCCCGCGACATCGACTCAGGTGTCGGTCGGTTGCCCGGAGTTACTCTGCTCGATCTCGACGATCTGCGCGCCTGGGCCGAGCGTGGGCTGCAGGCGCGTGCCGGTGAGGCCGAGCGCGTGCGTCAGATCGTCGGTGAGGAAGTGGAGCGCCACGTACTCGACGTTGCCGCTCGCCAGGCCGCACCACTCGTTGCGTCCCTGCGTGCGAAGGCCGACAGCATTCGGCAGGCCGAACTCGACCGTTTCCAGTCGAAGCTTGCAGACCTCAGCCCGGCACAGCGCGATGCGGTCGAGGCACTCACGATGGGCATCGTGAACAAATTGCTCCACGATCCGTCCGTCCGGCTCAAGGACGATGCCGGGTCTCCCCGCGGCGAGCGCTACGCGTCGGCCGTACGGGAACTGTTCGACCTCTCGTGAGTGCGGCATGACCCGCGTCCTGCGACTCGCAACGCGCGGCAGCCAGCAAGCGCTCAGGCAGGCGGAGGGCGCTGCAGCACTCATCGCAAGTCGCGCTGATGTGCAGATCGAGTTCGTCATCGTGCAGACCACCGGCGACCAGCGTCAGGACGTTCCGCTCCACCAGATGGGTGGTCAGGGAGTGTTCGTCAAAGAGGTGCAGCGTGCCGTGCTCGATGGGCGCGCAGACCTTGCTGCCCACTCGGCCAAGGACCTTCCGTCAACACCTGCCGATGGATTGACCATCGGAGCGTTCTGCGAACGCCGGTCACCGTGGGACGTCTTGGTGGGCCGGTCGTTGCATGATCTGCCCGTCGGTGCCACCGTGGCCACCGGGTCGGTTCGTCGTCGCGCACAGTTGGTGATGTTGCGCCCCGACCTGCAGTTCGTGGAGTTGCGCGGCAACATCCAGACACGGCTCAGCAAGATCCCCGAGGGTGGTTCGATTGTGATGGCGGAAGCCGCACTGCAGATCCTCGGAATCGAGCAGCACGTTGCATCACGTTTCACCCTCGACGAGATGGTCCCGCAGGCCGGACAGGGATGCGTTGCGCTCGAATGTCGCTCGAACGACGATGACACACTCGCAGCGCTCTCGCTGGTGGACCACGAACCGACACGCCGTTGTGTGGAGGCAGAGCGAGCCTTCCTCGCAACGCTCGGTTCGGGTTGTTCGTTGCCCATCGGCGCTTACGCAACGATCGATTCCGCACAACCATCCGAGCCGGTGGTCCTGCGCACCTTCGTCGGGTCGTAGGCGAGCGATGAGCGCTGCGCATCGTCCCGTCATCGTGGTGACGCGCGCAGCAGAGCAGTCCGGTGGGCTCACCAGTCGCCTGCTTGCCGCCGGCTATGAGGTGCTCGAGGTTCCCGTCATCGAGATCGTTGACGCGCCCGACGGTGGTGCTGCACTCGCCGCGGCCACTGAGCGATTCGGGGAGTACTCGTGGGTGGTCGTCACCTCGCCGAATGGGGCAGGTCGTGTTCGCGATGCACTCTGCGCCAGTACGGGTGATCGCCCTCTGGTGGCCGTCGTCGGTCCCGGTACGGCGGATGCCGTTGGTGTAGCGGTTGATTTCCAGGCCACGAATTCCGTGGGTGAGGGACTCGTCGACGAGTTTCCCGTCGGCTCGGGCCGGGTCCTGCTCGTCCAGGCCGAGGCTGCTCGACCGGTGGTCCGAGAAGGGCTCATCGCCAAAGGCTGGACTGTCGATGCGGTCGTGGCCTACCGAACGATTGCCGCTCGACCTGCGGCGGACCTTCTCGAACAGGCATCGAAAGCGGCAGCCATCGTGTTCACCTCCGGATCCACGGTGCGCAACTACCTCGCTGCGGCTGGGCCGGGCGGCCTGCCACCCGTCCGGGTGTCGATCGGGCCTGCCACGACGGCCGTGGCCAT
Source organism: Acidimicrobiales bacterium (assembly GCA_947465505.1). GTDB lineage: Bacteria > Actinomycetota > Acidimicrobiia > Acidimicrobiales > Ilumatobacteraceae > WLJO01. The sequence goes on from CANIBN010000101.1 coordinate 5,272, forward strand.
GGAGCTTGGCGTGGCGGTTGATCTCACCGCTTCGGTCCACAACCTCGATGGAGTTGTGGAGGCGCTTCGCAGCGTGGTCGCCCCCTCCGGCCCGGGTTCGCACTCGTAGGATGGGTTCTCGTGACCGCCTCTGGTACCCCCTCTTCGGCGCAGTTCCCTGCGTCCCGGCCCCGGAGGCTGCGTCGTACTGCTGCCCTGCGTGAGCTCGTTGCCGAGACACGCCTCGGGGTGAACGACGTCATTGCACCGCTGTTCGTGCGGGAGGGAATCACCGAGCCCCATCCCATCGTGTCGCTACCTGGGGTGGTGCAGCACACGCGGTCCAGTCTGCGTCAGGAGGTACGCGAGCTCGCCGACCTCGGCGTGCGGTCCGTCATCCTGTTCGGTATTCCTGCACAGAAGGACGACATCGGCTCGGCCGCGTGGGATCCGAACGGCATCGTGCAGGTAGCGCTCGAGGACCTGCGTGCCGATCACGGCGACGAACTGGTGCTCATGGCCGACTGCTGTCTCGACGAGTACACCTCCCATGGTCATTGCGGTGTGGTGCGTTCCGACGGACAGGTGGACAATGACGCCACGGTCGAACTGTACGCACGCGCCGCCGTTGCCCAGGCCAACGCCGGGGCCCACGTGGTAGCCCCGAGCGGCATGATGGACGGCCAGGTCGGTGCGATCCGTGCAGCGCTCGACAGCAACGGTCATTCTGAGGTGTCGGTGCTCGCCTATTCGGCAAAGTACGCATCGGCGCTCTACGGACCGTTCCGTGACGCGGTAGACGTGCGCATTGCGGGCGGTGGCGATCGCAAGGGCTACCAGCAGGACTGGCGTAACTCGCGTGAGGCCCTCATTGAGGTAGCGGCAGACCTTGCACAAGGCGCCGACATGGTGATGGTGAAGCCCGCAGTTACCTATCTCGACGTCATCGCGGCCGTTCGTGCTGCATGCAACGTTCCCGTAGCCGCCTACCACGTGTCGGGGGAGTACTCGATGATCAAGGCTGCTGCAGCCAACGGCTGGATCGACGGTGATGCCGTTGCTGTCGAACAACTCACCGCGGTGAAACGCGCGGGCGCGGATCTCATCCTCACGTACTTCGCCCGCGACCTCGCGGAGCGCTGGTCATGAGCCTGCCGTTCTGCGACCCGAAGGGCTGCGTTGCTGCAGGCTGCGATGTGGTGGTGTGTCGCGGTGCGGGCGTTGCATCGAATGAGGAACTGTTCGCACGGTCTGCCGCCGTCATTCCCGGTGGCGTCAACTCATCCATCCGTGCGTTCAAGGCAGTCGGTGGCACTCCCTACGTCGTGAGCCGTGCACAAGGTGCATCGCTGTGGGATGTCGAGGGCAAGCACTATCTCGATCTTGTTCAGAGCTACGGCGCCATCATCGCCGGCCATGCACATCCGCGCGTCGTGGAGGCGCTCACGAAGGCCGCTACCGACGGTACGTCGTACGGCGCTCCCACCCCGCGGGAAATGAAGCTTGCCGAGGAGATCCGCTCCCGCGTACCCTCGTGCGAACGGGTCCGTCTCATGAACTCCGGCAGCGAGGCAACCACCACGGCGGTTCGTCTTGCACGCGGGGCGACAGGTCGCGATCGCATCGTGAAGTTCGCCGGATGTTTCCACGGCGCCGTCGACGCATTGCTTGCGGCTGGCGGCTCAGGAGTCGCAACACTCGGGCTTCCCGGAACCGCTGGTGTTCCCGCGGCGGCAGTTTCCGAAACACTTGTTGCGCCGTTCAACGTGGTGCCAACACTCGACGACAGTGTCGCTGCGGTGATTGTCGAACCGCTGCCCGGCAACATGGGCCTCGTCGAACCGTCAGCGGGCTTCCTTGCCGGGCTGCGCGCAGAGTGCGACCGTGTCGGTGCACTACTGATTTTCGACGAGGTCATCAGTGGATTCCGTGTGAGTCGTGGCGGCTATCAGTCTGTGTGCGGCGTCGTTCCCGACATCACCTGCTTCGGCAAGGTGATCGGTGGTGGTCTTCCCATCGGGGCAATCGGTGGTCGACGCGACGTGATGGAGAACCTGTCGCCGCTCGGCACGGTGTTCCATGCCGGAACGCTCGCCGGTAACCCACTTGCAACGGCAGCAGGCCTCGCTGCGCTCAGCCTGCTCGACGATGGTGCCTACGAGTTCCTCGCACAGCAGGCACGTCGGCTCGGTGAGGGTTTGCGCCAGGCGTTTGCTGCCGCAGGTGTACCTGTTGTTGTTCCGGTTGTTGGCACGCTGGTCGGGCTGCACCTTGCTACGACGCCGGCAACCAACTTCGACGAGGCAAAGACCACGGACGAGGCGATGTTCGGCCGCTTCTTCCACGGGATGCTCAACGAGGGTGTTGCACTCGCACCGGGCGCCTACGAGGTGCTCTTCCCCGGCCTCGCACACACCGACGCCGTGATCGACCAGATCATTGATGCGGCGGGACGCGCCGCACTGCGAGCCGCTCGCTCTGCATGATCCGACGGCGGCCGGCATGACGCGGTGGCAAACGGTGTACCGCTGGCTGGGTGCGGTGTTCGCCGTTGCCGTGCTGCTCGTCCTGCTGATCCTCGTATTCGGGAAGAACTTCTCGAAGAACAACGGCTCGCTCGGCCCGACGGAGCGTCGGATCAATCTCGTCGCAGACCTCGGGGACGACAACGCAACCTCGTGTGTTCATGACGAGATCGAACGCGGATCGGCTGCACCGTCGGAACCTCTGCGAGCTACGTCGACCGCATGCGTCGTGGTGGGTGTAGCGGATTCGTCGAACAATCTCGGCTGGTTCTTCATCGGACGCGCCACGGGAGCGGGAACGGTGCGCGTGCCCAAGCCAGTGCGCGTTGGACCCCGACTCGTTGCGCTGTCGAACGGTGCCGTGGTGCCGATTGGTACGACGGTGACGGTTCGGTGCACCCCGGATCCGAATGCGCGCTTCGAGACCTGGATTGCCGACGGACGTGCGACGGCGGGCTATCTCGATGCTGCAGGTGCACTCGTCGCGATCGACTGCGACGTCAACGTCTAGAACGAAACGCCGAACTACGCCGAAGCGGAGCGGCGGCTATGTCGGCGCAATAAATTACGCGTCGGGGGCGAAGCGCACGATTTTCGCTGCGGCCTTGTAGGCAAGTTCTGCCGGGCCGATCTCATCGGGTCGCAGGAGGTTCGCCATGATGCGCAGCACCCACTCCATGAGCGTGCGACTGTTCATGCCCACGCGAGTGAGCTCGCGCATGAGCAATGGCTTGCCGATGATGCGTGCGAACAGCCGTGCAACCTTGAAGTATTCGCCGTACTCGTCGTCGAGCATCTTGGGGTAGCGGGCCAGTGCTGCAGGATCGTTCTCGGTGATGGCCTCATGCAGGATCTGCGCGGCAAGTCGGGCGGTCTCGTAGGCGTAGTCGATGCCCTCGCCGTTGAAGGGGTTCACGCTGCCAGCGGCGTCGCCCACCACGAGGTACGTCGGGCCCGCCTTGGGGCCAACCGAACCGCCCATCGGGATGCGGCCAGACGTGGCGCGCTGGGTGGGGTTACCGGGGTCAATGCCCCAGTTGTCCGCCACCTGGTGCGCGTAGGCGTCGAGCAGGTGGGTGGTGTTGACGCTCTTGAAGTCGCGGAAGGTGCTGAGCAGACCGACGCCGATGTTCACCGTGCCGTCGCCCACCGGGAAGATCCACCCGTAGCCGGGCAAGGGGTTGCCCTGGCGGTCCTTCACGTCGAGCGCAGACTCGATCCACGGATCGTCGTGTCGATCCGACTCCCAGTACGTGCGGATAGCCGTTCCGTAGGGCCACTCACGGGTGCGGAACGTGCCGAGGGCCCGGCCGAAGCGGCTGTTCGCCCCGTCGGCCACGATCACGTACTTGGCGGTGATCTCCTCGGGCGTGTCGGAGCCCTTGTGCTGCACGACGGCGCCACGGACGAACCCGCGGTCCATCACCGGGCCGAGCGCCTCGGTGCCCTGGAAGATCGTGGCACCGGCCGCTTCTGCGTTGCGGGCGACCATCCAGTCGAGGTCGCGGCGGCGCACCACGTAGCCGTGCGAGGGGTAGATCGGGTGGCTGGGCCATTCGAGCTCCAGCACCTTGCCCATCCCGGTGGACCGCAGCCCGGAGTA
>CANIBN010000102.1 GCA_947465505.1 Acidimicrobiales bacterium
GTCGCGGCTCCGCATGAAGGCCCCTGAGGGACGCAGAGGTGCCTAGATGTCGATGCCTCGCGGGAGTCTGGCGCGGTCCCAGTCGAGTAGCGCGACGGCCTGACGGCAGGCGTAGCGGTCGGTCATGCCGGCGACGTAGCCGACGGCAACTCGAAGGGCCTCTTTCGATCCTGCATCGATGCCGGCGGCCCGTTCGGCGCCGAGAAGGTGAGGACGGTCTGCGTAGTGCTCGACGAGTGCCTGCAACACGTCGATGACGGCCTTGGCCTGTTGCTGAGCGGCAGGGCGCAGGTAGACGTGTTCGTAGTTGAAGCGTCGGAAGGCGGCGAGCGCCTCGGCAATGTGGGGAACCATGCCAATGCGACCGCTGTGTTGTGCGGCATCGATCATGCCGGTGATGAAGGCGTGCAGTTGTGCACTGCGCGAATCGCCGGCGCGTGTGCGCACGACTTCGGGGAGCATGTCGATGGTGACCACGCCGGCCGCTACGGCGTCCTCGAAGTCGTGGCAGACATAGGCGATGCGATCGGCCCACGACACCACCTCGCCCTCGGGCGTGCCCGGTGCAGGACGAGACCACGAGTGGTTGCGGATGCCGTCGAGTGTCTCGGCACAGAGGTTCAATGGGGTGAGGATGACATCGGCGCCCCAGACGGCGTGGTCGTACCCCTCATCGACGTAGGGACTGAGCGCATCCTCGCTGGCGTGTCCGCCGGGGCCGTGGCCGCAGTCGTGGCCGACAGCGATGGCCTCGGTGAGCGCAACATTGAGCCCGAGGGCCGTGGCGACCGAACGGGCCACCTGTGCGACCTCGAGTGCGTGCGTGAGCCGCGTGCGTTGGTGGTCGTCGGGGAAGACGAACACCTGGGTCTTGCCGGCGAGGCGGCGGAAGGCCGAGGCGTGGAGGATGCGGTCTCGGTCCCGTTCGAAACAGGTGCGGTACCGGTCGGGTTCCTCGGCGACGGCTCGATTGCCGGCGCCCGTGCTGCGCGTGGCCTCGGGCACGAGCAGTTCGGCTTCACGGTGCTCGCGTGCTGAGCGGTCGAGGATGCGTGAGGCGGTGATGCTGGCGTGTGAGTCTCGGTGGGCGAGGGTGACCGATTGGTCTGCACTGCCTGCCATGGTGGATGCCCACCGCTCTGCACGTTCGCTCATTTCCACAGAACTCAGCGTACTGAAGGGGTGTAACTCGCTACCCTGAGTTGGCTCTATGTCCGCATTCGTCGACGAAGCCCAACTGAACCTCAAGGGTGGCGACGGCGGTGCCGGCTGCGTCAGCATGCGCCGAGAGGGACCCGTTGCGATGGGTGGACCCAACGGAGGCGACGGCGGCAAGGGTGGCGATGTGTGGCTCGTGGCCAACCACAACGTTGCCTCGCTCGTGGCGTTCAAGGACTACCCCCACCGCAAGGCTGGTAGCGGTGTCCACGGCCAGGGCAAGGACATGCACGGCAAGCGCGGCGAGGACCTCATCATCACGGTGCCTGAAGGCACGGTGGTGCGGGATCTCTACACCGGAGAGATTCTTGCGGACCTCGTCGGTCACGGCGACCGCTGGATGGCGGTAGCGGGCGGTCGTGGCGGTCGTGGCAACGCCAAGTTCCTCTCGAACTCGCGGCGGGCTCCGATGTTTGCCGAGCAGGGCGAGGAGGGCGAGGAGCGCTGGTTCAAGCTCGAACTGAAGCTCATGGCAGACGTGGCACTCGTCGGCTACCCCAACGCCGGCAAGAGCACGTTCATCTCGGTCATCTCCGCGGCCAAACCGAAGATCGCCAACTACCCGTTCACCACGCTCGAGCCACACCTCGGTGTGGTGCGCATGGACGACCAGAGCGAGTATGTCGTCGCCGACATCCCGGGTCTGATCGAGGGCGCTGCAGAGGGCAAGGGCCTCGGACACCAGTTCCTTCGGCACATCGAGCGGGCGCGTGCACTGTGCCTGCTGCTCGATCTCGTCAACGAGGACGGTGCTTCCCCCGAGGAGCAGGAACGCGTCCTGCTGCAAGAACTTGGGGCCTATCGCCCCGAACTGCTCGACCGTCCGCGCCTCGTGGTGGGAACCAAGGCCGATGCCACCATCGCCGAACTCGACGGCTGGACCGGCCTGCGCATGTCTGCAGCCACCGGCGAAGGAGTGAAGGACATCGTGTACCGGCTCGCCGATCTCGTGAAAGAGGCGCGTGCCGAGGCTCCCGAGCGCGAGGGTTTCGTCATCCTGCGCCCGGAGCCCGTCGGCTTCACACTCGAGCGTCTCGACGAGCACGAGTTCCGTCTGTCGGGCAAGGAAGTCGAGCGCGTCGTCGCGCTCAACGACGTCACCACGCACGAGGCGCTGTCGTTCATCGACATGCGGTTCAAGCGCTTGGGTGTCACGCGCGCGCTGCAGCGTGCCGGGGCACAGGAGGGCGACGTCATCCATATCGGTACGTTCTCCTTCGACTACGTGCCGGAGCTGTAGTGCGCGTCGTTGCCAAGATCGGTTCGTCGTCGCTCACCGACGAGCGCGGGGTGATCAACCGCTCCGCCATCGCGAGGCTGTGCGATCAGACCGCCGCGCTGCGCACAGCGGGACACGAAGTGCTCATCGTCACCTCGGGCGCGGTGTCGTCCGGTGTCGCTGCGCTCGGGCTCGCCAGCCGGCCCACCGACATGCCCACGCTGCAGGCGCTTGCCGCTGCCGGCCAGCCGCGCCTCATGGAGGTGTACTCGGCCGAACTCGGCCGTCACGGTCTCGTGCCGGGACAAGCGCTGCTCGTGCCGAACGATTTCGTCAACCGTCGGCAGTACCTGCACGCTCGCCAGACGCTCACCCGCCTGCTCGAGTTGGGTTGCGTACCCGTCATCAACGAGAACGACGCCATTGCGAGCGACGAGATCCGCTTCGGCGACAATGATCGCATTGCTGCACTCCTGTCGCACCTCGTGGCGGCCGATGTGCTCGTGCTGCTCACCGATACGCCCGGGCTGTACACCGCAGACCCGCGCACCGATTCCACCGCCACGCTCATCACCGATGTTCGTGCTGACGATCCGCTGCTGTCGGTCGATGCCTCGGGCACCGGGTCGAACCGCGGCAGCGGCGGCATGGCGTCCAAACTGTCCGCGGCGCGCATCGCGTCGTGGTCCGGGGTGCGGACGGTCATCGCGAAGTCAAGCCAGCCCGATGTGCTGCAGCGCGCGGTTGCCGGTGCAGACGGTGTCGGCACCACGTTCCACCCGCACGACCGCAAGCTGTCGGCCCGCAAGCTGTGGATTGCCTTTGCGGCAGCAGCTGACGGAATCATCACGGTGGACGCGGGTGCGCGCGATGCATTGGTGAACCGCGGCGTGTCCCTGCTGCCTGCCGGCGTTGTTCAGGTGACCGGCGAGTTCGAGGAAGGCGACAACGTCGACATCGCCGGGCCCGACGGTTCGGTATTCGCTCGCGGCATGGCAACCGTGTCGGCGGCTGTTGCCCGTTCGGTGGCCGGCAAGCGCACCTCCGACCTGCCGAGCGATGTGAACCCCGAGATCGTCCACCGCGACGACCTCGTCATCCTCCCCTAGCGCGAGCGCTCCCGCCGGGCCGTTTCATCCAGCGAGTCCAGCGAGCAGCAGTTCGGCGAACCGCTCGGCTAGCTGTTCGGGCTCGCCGAGCTCGGAACCTCCGAGGAAACTCAGGCGCTCCATGTTGGGATACAGCGTGAGGAGGCCCTGCATGGCCGACCAGGCGAGTCGTGTTGCGTTGGAGACATCGAGTGCCGGGTTCGTGAGGTCTCGAATGCCGGCAAGCACCGATTCGAGATGCCCGTACGCAAGGAGGCCGGCGTGCTGATAGCGCGGGTCGTCGCAATCGACGAGGTCGGCACGAAAAACGATTGCTGCGTGCGCCGGGTAGTCGATCCCAGTGCGCACGTACACCCTTGCCATGATGACGAAGCGCTCGCGCGGGTCGGTGCAGTCTGCGATGGCTTCGGTGATCGCCCGGTCGAGTGTCTCGAATGCCTCCACGGCGATCGAGGTGAGGAGGCCGCGTGAGTCGCCGAAGTGGTGTGCCGGCGCGGCGTGGGAGACGCCCGCTCGACGGGCGACCTCTCGCAGGCTGAAGCCGGCCGGACCAAGTTCGGTGATGAGTCCCACCGCTGCGTCCTTGAGCGTGCGGTCCAGATCCCCCCGGTGGTAGGGCTTGGCGAGTGCGCTCATACCGGCATGGTACCGCTGAACTTGACGTTGTAAAGATCGGTCGGTATCTTTCTTGACAATGGAAAGATTGACCGACACCCCCGCAGTCCCCTCCAGTCGCAGGTGGTGGGCGCTTGCGATCACCTGTCTCGCTGTCTTCGTGACGGTGCTCGACGGCACGATCGTGAACGTTGCGCTGCCCTCGCTGTCGAGCGAACTCGGCGCGAGTACCCGACAGTTGCAGTGGGTGGTCGATGCCTATCTCCTCGTGTTCTGCGCACTGCTGCTCGCTGCCGGGAGCCTCGGTGACCGTGTCGGGCGCAAGAAGGTCCTTGTTGTCGGTCTGCTGGCCTTCGCCGGCACCTCAGCACTTGCTGGCGCCGCCAGTTCGATTGAAGTGCTCATCGCCTCCCGGGCGCTTATGGGCATCGGTGCAGCATTGATCTTCCCGGCCACGCTCGCCATCATCACCAATGTCTTCACGGACCCGGCAGAGCGGGGCAAGGCGATCGGGATCTGGGGAGCCAGTTCCGGTATCGCCGTTGCTGCCGGGCCGGTGCTCGGTGGCTGGCTGCTCGAGCACTTCTGGTGGGGTTCGATCTTCTTCGTGAACCTGCCGATCGCGGCAATAGCGATCCTCGGCACGGTTCTGGTCGTGCCGGACTCGCGCGACGAGACCATCCACCGGTGGGACCCGCTCGGACTGCTGCTCTCCACGGCCGGCGTGTTCGCACTCGTGTACACCATCATCGAGGCCTCGGGCTGGGGATGGGGGAGCGCGAAGACGATCGGCGGCTTCGTGGTCTCCATCGTGGTACTCGCACTGTTCGCAGGATGGGAATTGCGAACGCCGGAACCGATGCTCCCCGTACGTATCTTCCGCAACCTGCGATTCACGGCAGCGAGTGTCTCGATCACCGCAGCGTTCTTTGCGCTCTTTGGCTTCATCTTCCTGGTTACCCAGTACTTCCAACTGGTACGTGATTACTCCCCGCTGGGGGCCGGAATCCGCACGCTCCCGGTTGCGACGGCCATCGCAGTCGGCTCCGTCATCGCCCCGAAGTTCGTGGAGAGCCGCGGCACGAAGTTCGTGGTGTCACTCGGCTTGTTCCTGCTGGCAATCGGGTTCGCGTGGATCGGTACCGTCGAGGCCGACACCCCCTACTGGATCATCGTGTGCCAGATGATGTTCAACGGCTTCGGTATGGGATTCACCACGGCCCCCGCCACCGAGTCGATCATGGGTTCGCTCACACCCGACAAGGCAGGTATCGGCTCGGCGGTAAACGACACCACGCGTGAACTCGGTGGAACGCTCGGTGTCGCCGTCATCGGAAGTGTGTTCACCTCCGTGTACGTCGGCGCGCTGCGCGGCCGCCCGGGGTTCGAGTCACTTGCCCCCGAGGCACGTCGTGCCGCCGAGGAATCGGTGAGCGCTGCTGCACAGGTCGCAGGGAAGATGGGGACTCAGGGCACGGTGTTCATCGCCGAGGTGAAGGACTCGTTCCTGTCCGGCTTCTCTGTTGGCTGTTGGGTCTCAGCCGGTGTAGCGCTGGCCGGCTCGCTGTTCGCGCTGCGGTTCCTGCCCGCACGCGCGCACGGCCATGCTCCTGCCGCAGTGGAAGTGGCACTCAGCGCCGAGTAATTGCGCCGAAGATCTGCTGGGGCGTCACCGGCGTTGCGAGGAATGGCTCGGCGCCGAATGGCGTGAGCGCATCGTCGATAGCGCTCACCACTGCTGCGGGCGCACCGATGATGCCCGCCTCGCCGATTCCCTTCATGCCTCCCGGGATCACCGGTGATTCGGTGGTCATGTGGCCGAGGCGGAAGTTCGGCAGTTCCATCGTGCTCGGGACGAGGAAGCTCATGAAGTTCGCGTTCATGGGCTGTCCGTCCTCGTCGTAACGCAGTTCCTCCATGAGTGCGGCCGCGATGCCCTGCGCAGCGCCGCCGTGCAATTGTCCCTCGACGATCATCGGGTTCAGCACGGTGCCGCAGTCGTGGAACACGGCATAGTCGATCACCTTGGCAAGTGCGGTCTCGGTGTCGATCTCTACGACGGCAACGTTCAGCCCGTAGGGCCAGGCGCAGTCGGTGGGGTCGAAGGTCTCGGTGACCTCGAGACCCGGATCGATGTCCGCAGGCAACTCGATGGCGCGTAGGTACGCGGCCCGACCGATGTCGGCAGTGGTGACACAACGTGTCGGCGTGCCGACGACGGAGATCGTGCCGTCCTCGAAGCGGAGGTCCTCCTCTGCGCACTCGAGCATGTGAGCGGCGATGGGCTTGATGCGTGCCTGCAGTGCCAGTGCTGCCTTGCGCACTGCAGCGCCACCGACCGACGCCGAACGACTGGCACCTGTGCCGTGTCCCGTATACGGGCAAGCGTCGGTGTCGCCCGTTACGACGACCACTTGGTCGACGTGTACGCCGAGGGCATCGGCGCACATCGAGGCGAGACCGTTGGTGAACCCCTGACCCATCTCGCAGAGTCCGGTGTACACGGTGACTTCGCCGTTGGGCTCGAGACGGATCTTGGAGATGTCGTAGCCGCCCTGATTGAGGCCGCCCATGTTCATCTGGCGTGACGGCCCGAGCGCGGTGTTCTCCACCCAGAACGACACGCCGATGCCGAGTTGCTTCACGTCGTTGGCGGTGCGCCGACGGGCCTGTTCGGCACGCCATTCGTCCACTTTGGCCAACTTCAGCCCGGCATCGAGTGCGATCTCGTAGTAGCCGCTGTCGAAGGTGTGGAACAGCGAGGTGTAGGGCATCCGTTCCGGTGGGATGAGGTTCCGGCGGCGTAGCGCGACGGGATCCATGGCGAGTTCACGCGCCAGCAGGTCCATCATGCGCTCGACCACGAAGTTCGCCTCGGGTTGGCCCCAGCCGCGGTAGGAGCCCGTTGGGGTCTTGTTGGTAACCACTGCGCGCATCGTGGCCCGGGCATTCGGGACGAGATAGGTGTTCGTCATCATGACGGCCGTGAGCCAGGCAGGCCCGAACGACACCATGTGCATGTATGCACCCTGATCGGCCACGATGTCGGCGGTGATGCCCACCACCGTGCCGTCGCTGCGGGCGGCGATGACGGCGTCCACTACGGCCTCGCGGGCGTGCACCGTAGCAACGAAGGACTCGCTGCGGCCCTCGCTCCACATGACCGGTCGGTTCAGCTTGATGGCGATGAGAGCCACTGCCGACTCCTCGGCGTAGAAGTGGAACTTCGCGCCGAAGCCACCACCCACCTGTGGCACGCGGACTTTCACGCGGGGGGTTGGCACGCCGGTGACCTCGGCGATGAAGTCCCGGACGATGTGGGGACTCTGCGTCGATGTCCACAGCACGAGTTCGCGTCGATATCGGTCCCACTCGGCAAATGCGCCACGTCCCTCCATGGACGCGCCGGTCTGGCGTTGGATACGCACCTGCGCCCGCACGACCACGTCCGCGCCGGCGATCGCGCCGTCGACATCGCCCATTGCGGTCTCGAAGTGCCCGGCGACGTTGTCGGGCCAGCCATCGAACAGCGTCGGCGATCCCGGCGATGCGGCGTACAGGGTGTCGACCACGGTGACGCGGCCGCGGTAGTCGATTTCTACGAGCCCCATGGCGTCGGCAAGTTGTGCGGCCGTCTCGGCAACGACTGCCACGATGGCCTCGCCTACGTGACGCACTCGGTCACGGGCCAGGGCGTAGTACGGCGTGGGGCGATTGCCGAGTGCGTGGGTGCTGGGTTGGGGAGGAACGTCGAGGCCGAGGTCGTCGGCTGTCAGGACTGCTACGACACCGGGCGAGGCCTTCGCTGCATCGGAGTGGATGCGGACGATGTCGGCGTGGGCCTCGGTGGATCGCACGAAGCCAACGTGGCAGACACCCGGTCGATGCAGGTCGGCGAGATACCTCGCCCAACCGGTGAGCAATGCGGGATCCTCTCGGCGGGGGAGCGGCCTGCCCACCCAGCGTTGTGCCACCTCATGATCGATTGCGTTGCCAGCCACGTCAACGAGCATGCCATGCAGGTGCGGTCGATCACGACTGTGTCTGCGACACTGGCCCTATGAGCGGGTTCTCCTCCGGTGTACTCCTAGCCCCGAACCACACGGCACAGGTGACAGTCGGCATGGCCCGACTGGCCGAAGAACTGGGCTACGACTCGGTGTGGGTGGCCGATGAGGGAATCAAGACACGCGACGTGTTCGTCACGATGGCGGCGATCGCCACAGCGACGCGATCGCTGCGAATCGGCACCGGACTCGTGAACCCCTACACCCGCCATCCGGCGCTCACCGCCGCAGCAATCGCCTCGATCGACGAACTTTCGGGCGGTCGCGCCTTCCTCGTCTATGGAGCCGGTGGGAGCCTCTCGCTCGGGCCGCTTGGCATCGAGCGCGACAGGCCGTTGCTGCACGTTAGCGAGGCACTCGAGGTGTGCCGCCGCTTGTTCGACGGTGAGACGGTGAGCTTCGACGGCGAGACACTCACACTTCGAAACGCACGACTGGACTTTGCCCGGCCCGGAATCGACATCTGGTTCGCGGGGCGCAGCCCACTGCTGCTCGCCCACGCAGGTGCTGCTGCCGATGGCGCGTTGCTCGAGTTCCTGCACATCCCCAGCCTGCCCACGTATGTGGGGCAGGTGGAGGGCGGGGCGCGCGGTGCCGGCCGTCCTCGACCGAGGCTCCTCTACTCCACGTGCGTCGTCACCGATCGGGAACGGCTGGAGAGCATCCGTCCACACATGACGTATCGGCTGGTCGACTCTCCCCAGGCTGTGAAGGACCAACTCGGAATCACCCCGTCCCACGTCGCCGAGATTCGCGAGGCGATGACCGGCGGACTCGCCGCTGCGGCTCATCTCATCCCGGATCGTTGGATCGAACCGTTCGTCATCCTTGGTACACCCGATGAGTGCGCCGCCCAGATCGGCGCGATCACCGACGCACACGGGTTCGAGGGGTTTGTCCTGCTGCTCGCAGACCACGAACGGGCCACCGAGGAGATCGAGATGGGTGCCGACGTGCTCAGTCGCCTCGATTCACGGCGAACCAAGTAGCCGCAAAGTCCACCAGCGCACGCTGGGACATCAGTCGGGCCGTCGCACCTGCGACTACA
>CANIBN010000103.1 GCA_947465505.1 Acidimicrobiales bacterium
GGTGAGGCCGACCCCGTACTGGTGGCCGCAAACGAGGAAGTGAGCGCCGGGACGATGGTGGTCGCGGGATCGGCCGTCATCCGGGCAACCGGCGTCGGCGACCAGCGCCTGGCGAGCCGCATCGAGTCCGAGGCGAGGCGATTCGACCTTGCGCCCTCGGATCTCCGCAAGACCACTGACCGCCTGCTGCGCATCATCACCTGGGCCATCGTCATTCTTGGACCGCTGCTTGCGCTTCGTCAGGCACTCGGCCCCGAGAGTTGGCGCGAGGGAGCCCGGGGAACCGTTGCGGGCATGGTGTCGATGGTCCCCGAGGGACTCGTGCTGCTCACGTCGGCAACGCTGACCCTTGGCGCACTGCGCCTCACCCGCCGGCGCGTGCTCACCCAGGAACTCCCCGCAATCGAGCTGCTTGCCCGTGTCGACACGCTGTGCCTCGACAAGACCGGCACCATCACCACCGGTCAGCCCAGGGTGATCGGATTCGTCCCGCGTACCGACGCCCCCGGTGTCGCGCTGGGCGCCGAGCACGGGTCCCTCGCGCTCGCAGCGCTCGCCCACTGCGACCCGCACCCGAACCTCACGCTCAACGCTCTGCTTGCGGCGTACCCCGATGACCCGCAGTGGCGAGCGACCAACGTGGTGGCGTTCTCCTCCCAGCGCCGTTGGGGCGGCGCAACGTTCGAGGGACAGGGCACGTGGATACTCGGAGCACCTGATGTGCTCGACCCAACGCTGCCCCTGCCGAGTGCGGCGGACGGAAACCGGGTGGTTGCACTCGGGCACAGCGTCGACGCACTCGACGGCGACGACAGCACCGCCGGGGCGGTTCCCCGTGTGGTGGTCGTGGGCCACGTGCTGCTCACCGAACAGGTCCGCCCGGGTGCTCCGGACACTCTCGCCTACCTGCGCGAACAAGGTGTGCGCCTCAAGGTCTTCTCCGGCGATCATCCAACCACAGTCGCCGCAGTGGTTCGTTCTGCAGGACAGCCGGTGAAGGGTGCGGTGGATGGTCGATTCCTTCCCACCGAGACCGACGATCTCATTCAGCTCATCAACGACAACGACGTCATCGGTCGCGTGGAGCCGCACGGCAAGCAGCAACTCGTGCGGGCCATGCGTACGCAGGGTCACGTGGTTGGCATGACCGGTGACGGTGTGAACGATGTGCTCGCGCTGAAGGAGGCCGACCTCGGTATCGCTATGGGCTCTGGCTCGGCCGCAGCGCGGTCCGTTGCCGAGCTTGTGCTGCTCGACGACAACTTCGACGTGATGCCACTCATCGTGGACGAGGGTCGACGCGTGCTTGCCAACGTCGAGCGGGTGTCGGTCTTCTTCCTCACCAAGACCGTTTGGGCCTGCACGCTGTCACTCATCGTCGGCGTGAGCGGCATGCCGTACCCACTGTTCTCCAGTCAGGCGACGCTGATCGGTTTCCTCGCAATTGGGGCGCCGGCGTTTCTGCTGTCCTTCCGACGGGAGGCGCCACCAGCGCGTCCGGGGATCTTCAACCGGGTAGTGCGTCGATCACTCCCTGCTGGCATCGTGAGCGCTGGCGTCGGCGCCTCGGTCTTCGCGATCATCCACTATCAATTGCACCGCAGCACCGCAGAGGCACGCTCAGGCACCACCCTTGCGCTCACACTCATCAGCCTGGCGATTGTTGCGCTCAACCTCGGCGGTCACCCGGGAAAGTGGCGCTGGATGCCGGTGCTGCTCGTATGCCTCGGGCTGGTGATCGTGAGCATCAAACCGCTCCGCGAATGGTTCAGCCTCGAGACCCAAACGCTCGGCGGCGCCGTCACGCTGCTGGTGGCCGCGGCAACAGGGGCCGCGCTGATCACCGCAATCGATCTGTTCGTCCGTCGACGGCACCAACCAACGACGTAGGTTCGTCCCCCAAAGACGGGTACTTGGTCCCGTGCGCTCGACCCGCTCATGAGGCTTCGCTGGTGGCATGACCAACCAGAGCCCGAATCCCACCAGAGCCGCCCTGCGCACCCTTGCGTCATGGACTACTGGACCGGTTGTCAGCGTCTTCCTCCCCCAGGATCCGACACGTCCGGACAAGGACCAGACCCAACTGAAGAACGCTGTGCAGTGGGCGCAGGAGTCCTTGGTGAACGAACACGGTCAATCAGTGGCTCAGGCGACCGCGCTCCTTGCGCCGATTGCGAGTGCGGCTGCGAGCAGCGCCGAGCCCGGCCACGGAACTGCATGGTTTGCGTCACCCGAGCACTCGTTGCGGCTCATCCTTCCGGGCATCACGGATGCAGCAGTGGAGATCGGGGACGCGCCCGACACGCTGCGCCTGCTGTCCCACTTGTCCACCGGGCCGGACTACGTGGTGCTCGCTGTCTCGCAGAAGCACGTCCGTGCCTTCCGTGCGAACCGCTTCGCTATCGAGCCGCTCGAGGTGAAGGACCTCCCGAAGAGCCTCGACGACGCTCTGTGGTACATCCAGCGTGAACCGACCTTCGAGCGCCACGGCTCGGGGGCAATGCACGCATCGGGCGGTGGCCAGCAGTACCACAAGGACGACATCCACCAGTACCTCCACCTCGTTGATCGCGCGCTCTGCGCCGCCCTTGCTGGCTCGCACGCACCTCTCGTCGTGATGGGTGTTGGGTACGAGGCGTCGATGTACATCAACGAGTCGCACTATCGGCACGTCGTGCACACACCGGTGTCAGGCAATCCCGACTCGCTCGACTTGGCAAGCATTCATGAACGCTCGTGGGCCGTCGTGAGCGCTCAGTCCGGGCCGGCCGATGCGGCCGCTGCGCGTGCCCGTCAGCTCGCAGGCACTGGGCGAGCAGTCACCGGCATCGATGAGATCGTTCAGGCATCGCGGGCGGGATCGGTCGATCAGTTCCTTGTTGCGCACTCGCTCACCAATAGGGGCGAGCGACGCGGACGGCTGGATGACGACCGGGCGAGGCTGTCGGCAGCGTTGACGGAAGCAATGGCTCACGGTGCAGCCGCCCATGTGGTGGACGACTGCTCGCTGCCTGTCGGCGCGGTCGCCGTAGCGGTGCTGCGCTACTGACTGCGACGGAGACTGAATCGTTCCCCGGTAGACGGGGCAACGGCGGTCCAGCCGAGTTCCTTCGTGATAGTGCGCCGAAGCGATTCGGCTGCGCTCTCCTCGCCATGCACCACCAGCACGGTCTCTGGTTCACGATCCGCCGTGCGCAGCCACGACACCAGTTCATTGCGGTCTGCGTGTACGGAGAATCCCGGCAGGTCGCACACCTCTGCACGAACTGGGATGTACTTGCCGTGCATCTTCAGCACGTCGACGCCATCGAGCAGTGCGCGTCCGCGTGTGCCCGCAGCCTGGAAGCCCACGAGTGCAACCGAGTTCTTGCTGTCGGGGAGGTACTGCTCGAGGTGATGAGTGACTCGACCCCCTGTAGCCATGCCAGCACCGGCGATGATGATGGCTGACTGCGAACGGTGCGAGATCTTCTTCGAGCCTTCGGGTGTCTCGTTCTCCTCCAGCAGCGGCACCTCGAACAGCGAACCGTCACCGCGCAGTTCCGGCCGGATGTCGGCGCGGCCCTCCTTGATCGCCGTGCGGTACACGCGCAGTGCGGCCAGTGCCATGGGACTGTCCACAAACACGGGAATTGCCGGAAGACGGCCTTCCTGGGCGAGGCGAGCGAGGTTGTAGAGCAACACCTCGGTGCGGTCGACTGCGAATGCGGGGATGACGAGGACGCCACCCCTGTCCGCCGTGCGGGTGATGAGCGCAGCAAGACGCTCCACCGGATCGTCGGGGTTGTGTGTGCGGTCGCCGTACGTGGATTCACACAGGATGAAGTCGGCATCGCCTACCGAGTCTGCCTCTCGCAGGACCGGGTGGTTCGGCCGTCCGAGATCGCCGCTGAAGCGCACCTTGATGCCATTCGGCAGTTCGCAGTGCGCAGTGGCACTGCCCAAGATGTGCCCGGCAACATCGAGACGGAAGGTGAATGCCTCGGCGATGTCGAAACTCTCGCCGAACTCCACGGGCTCGAGGTACTCGAGCGACGAGTACGCCTCGTGCTCGGTGTAGAGCGGCAGTGCGGGGCGGTGCTTGGCGGAGCCGATGCGGTTGGCGAACTCGGCCTCCTCCTCGTGCAGACGACCGCTGTCGGGGAGCACCACTCCCATCAGCGCAGCGGTGTCCTTGGTGCAGTACACGGGACCGTCGAAGCCGAGACTCACCAGCCGTGGCAGGTAACCACCGTGATCGAGGTGGGCGTGCGTCACCACTACCGCGTCAAGACTGGCGGGATCGACGGGGAACGGTGCCCAGTTCCGCTCGCGCAGTTCCTTGAGGCCCTGGAAGATCCCGCAGTCAACCAACACACGTCGACCGTGTGCCTCAAGCAGGTACCGGCTACCGGTAACGGTGCGCGCACCGCCGTAGACCGTGAGAGTTGCTGGTTGCCTCGTTGCCATGTGCATCATCCTCGCTGCTCGGGGGCCCAAACGGGCGCATGCTGCAGGTCGGGCTCGATGCTGCAGTGTGCGATGTGTCAGTGGTTGGGGTGACGGATGACGGCGACCGGGCACGGTGCGTGTTGCACCACCGCTCGACTCACCGAACCGAGGAGCATCGACGACAGACCACCACGGCCTCGAGAGCCAACGACAACGAGGTCGGCGTCTGCCGCCTCGTCGATGAGTGCCTGAGCCGGAAGCTTCTCGATCAGTCGGGTGACCACCTTGACGCCATCCGCGGATGCACGTGTGGCCAGCGCTGCAGCGTCTGCATCGAGTTGAGCCGCCGCGTCGTGACGCATCTTCTTGCGGAAGTCACTGGCTCCGTCCGTTCCGTCCGTGTACGGATACTCCCAGCTGTGCAGCACGACGAGTTCTGCGTGCGCCATCCGTGCCTCGTCGTACGCCCAACTGACGGCGTCGAGCGCTGCCGGTGATCCGTCAGTCCCCACAACGATCTTCTTCATGGACCTTCCTCTTTTCGATGATGCGGCCGGCACCACAACAACCGGATTCGATACGTGGTGGCACACCGCAGTAGCCGTGGAGCCGACAACGTCGGCGAGCTTTCCGGAATGCCCGGTAGACCCCACGACCAGTTCGCTGCCCGGCGTGATGTACTGCGCAAGCGTGATGGCGGGCGAACCGAGCACCACCACGCTCCTGACGCTGAGGTACGGCTCAAGTTCCGCAGCACGTTTGGCTGCGAGATGAACGAACCCCTCGTGCTCAACCTTGATCGCCTCGACCTGGTTCTCGATGGCATAGCTTCCGAACAATCCCGGCTCACCGTAGAACGGCACGGAGTAGCACGAGACAAGAAGCAGCGGTCGGTGCCGGCGGGCCGCCTCATGAGCCGCCCACTCCACCGCGTGCAGCGCAGCAGCGGAGCCGTCCACGCCGACAACCACAGGAGGCGGGCCGTCAGTGGTGCGTTCGGTGCGGTTGCTGCTCATCCGAACAGCATCACGGAACAGAACGCCAGTCGACAGTGCCGACCGACACTCGCCCGAGGACCTTTGTCCGGGTGTAGACCGGGACGCGTGTCCCCATCAACCGGACGACGGGGCCGGTCAGGGCACGTAGACCACCGGGATGCGAACGCGTCGGACAAGTACGTCGGGTGACCAGTCCCCGAAGTGGCCCTTCGACTTTGCGGATCGGCCAACGACCAGAAGGTCGGCGAACTCGGCGGCCTCGGTGACCACCGACGGCGCCCAACCCATGAGGGCATCGCAGGTGATGAGCAGCGAGGGATGCCGTTCGCGCACACCGGCGACGGCGTCCTCAAGCGTGCGTTGCACCTTCTCGGGGGTAATCTCCGGATCGAAGGCGTACCCCGGTTGATCGAGGAAGTCCCAGCCGAGCACCACACGCAGCGGTGCACCCCGCCGCTCGGCGAAGCCGGCAGCCACCTCGACAGCGCGGTTCGATACCTCGGAGCCACTCCATCCAACGAGTACAGGTCGGGTCATCTGGCTATCCCAGCACGCCGGTGGTGCTCCGGGCGAGGCCGCGGGCAACACGCATCAGAATCAATCGCACGGCGTATTCCACCACACGGTGCTGCACCATGCGGTCCGCGGGGGCAGCCGACATCGCCGAGGGCCGGCAGTAGCAGCCGTTGAATTCGACGTGGACAAGTTGGGAACTCAGTGCCGACAGGGTGAGATCGGCCTGCATCACGGGGAGCCACTCACGCCGACCGGCCGCCTGCCACTGCACCTCGATGATGACACCCCGCTGTTGGCGGGTCGGATTGCCAACCCGAATCTCGACCGGCTGATCAGGTCCACCGAACAGGCCTTGGATGCCAAAACGGGCGAGAACCACCTGTTCGTCGGGTTCGAGTTCGGCCTCGAGGGCGCGTCCCCAAAATTCAGGGTTGGAGACACCAGCAATCGCTGTCTCCAGAGGCACGCTCACCTCGACAAAATCTCGGACCAACATGACAACCTCTCGGTGGATCTGGACCAGTGTGCGTGGGCGACCCTCCCCGGCGAAGTTGCCATGCGGCACGCGTTGGAGGGACTTTTGTCACATCCCCGTCTGGGTGGGCGGGTCTCGCTGGTGGGCCCATCCGGCGAATTTCCTGCCAGTCGCACTCCAAATACCGCCCGTAGCCTGCCCATCTGCGTAGCCAACGGGGAACGGTGCTGCGAGACTCGCCCTGTGCTGACCGGCGACCAACAGTGGCTCCTCCTGGAGGGCGCGGCCGACGCAACGCTGGTCGTGGACTGGGACGGCCGGATTCGTCACGCGAACCGCCGGACCCTCGAAGTGCTCGGTTGGCAACCCGCTGAACTTGTTGGCCAGCCGGTCGAGGTACTCGTGCCGCCTGCGTCGCGTCACATGCACGTCTCGTTCCGCCAGTCGTTTGGCCAATCACCGCGGCCCCGCATGATGGGAGCCGGGATCGAACTCCTTGCGGTGCATCGCGAGGGCCACGAGATCCCCGTGGAGATTGCGCTCAGTCCGCTCGTCACCGAGGAAGGACGCCTCGTCATTGTGTCGGTGCGGGACATCTCCGATCGCCTGCGCATCGTCCACCAACTCGGCGAGACTGCAGCGAAGTTGGCCGTCGTCGACGAGCGTGACCGCATCGCCCGAGACCTGCACGACAACATCATCCAGCGCCTCTTCGCCGCCGGCCTGCACCTCCAGGCATCGCTCGGTCGACCCGATCAGGATCAGCGGCTCGTCGGAGTGATCGACGAGATCGACGAGGCCATCAAGCAGATCCGCACGATCATCTTCACGATGCACAGCCTGCGTGGTCTCGATGCAGGGTTTGAGCCGGCCGTGCGACTCGTACTTGCCGAATCGTCCCGCGTGCTCGGGCACCACCCAAGCCTCATCCAGCATGGCGTGCTGGCGCTCGTGCCCGACCGTCTGGCGAGCGAGGCCATCGACGTCATCCGTGAGTTGCTCACGAACGTCGCCAAACACGCACGAGCCACACACTCCAGCGTGAACCTTTTGGTCGAGGACAATCGCCTCGCCATCACCGTCACCGACAACGGGGTGGGCCCCTCCGGTGGATCCGGCGGCGGCCTTGGATTGCCGAACCTCGCAGACCGCGCCACTGGGCACGGTGGCTCCTTCTCGCTACTTGCGGGTGCGGCCGGTGGCTCGGTGGCCACCTGGTCGGTCCCTCTCGGCTGAGCGCGGCATCCCTCCCCCCCCGGGGGCCAAAGGTCCCTAACGTCGGGCCCAACTCCCTGTACCGAGGTCCACGACCGTTGGACAACCTAGGTACATGAGTAAAAACGACACGCGCGCACTGAGCATTGGATCCTTTGCCGTTGCGGTTGTTGCCATGTTTTTCGCGGCGATGCTGCTCATCACGCGGAACAACGACAAGGGCACAGCAGCAACCCCAGCCGAGAGTTCCGTCGAGACCGTCACCCTCAATCTGGCGTCGATGAAACTGGAGCCGGCCGAGTTGACGATCCCACCCGCTGGAGCAAACCTCAAGGTGGTCAATGTGGACGCACAGGTCCACGCCCTCGTGATCCCTGACCTCGGCGTGAACATTCCCGAACTGCAGCCGGGTGCCTCGGTGACCGTGAAGATCGCCAAGCACGCCGAGGGCACCTTTGAGATGTGGTGCAGCGTGGCCGGCCACAAGGACGCGGGCATGAAGGGCACCGTCATCGTGGGTACCGGTGGTTCCTCGATGGACCACACCGGTTCCACCGGCGCCACAATGACCTGGCAGGAGATGGACGCCCAGATGCTCAAGCGGGCACAGGCCTTCCCGGCCAAGACCGCTGGGCATGGCGGTGACCGCCTCGAGCCGACGGTGCAGGCCGATGGCACCAAGCAGTTCGACCTCGTTGCAAAGATCGTCCAATGGGAGGTTGAGCCGGGCAAGTTCGTCGAGGCGTGGACCTACAACGGCGTCGTCCCCGGACCGGAGATCCACGTCAACGTTGGCGACAAGGTGCGCATCGTGCTGAAGAACGAGTTGCCCGAATCCACCTCATTGCACCTGCACGGCATTCAGGTTCCGAACAACATGGACGGCGTCGACCCCTATACGCAGCCACCAACGATCCCGGGCGACACGTTCACCTACGAGTTCGTCGCGAAGGCCGGCGTGGCCAGCACGTTCGCTACCGGCATCTACCACTCGCATCACGACGCACAGAAGCAGATCCCGAATGGCATGTTCGGCGCAATCACCATCGGTGAGCCCGGCATTCCCGATGTGCTCAAGCCCATGGGATACACGAGCATCGCCAAGTCGGTGAACATGGTGCTCAACGATTCCGGCACCATCGGCCTGAGCCTGAACGGCAAGTCGTTCCCGGCGACCGAGCCATACACGTTGAAGAAGGACGAGGTCATGCTCGTCAACTACTACAACGAGGGCCTCATGGGTCACCCCATGCACATGCACCAGCCCATGGGATGGGTCATCGCAAAGGACGGGGTGCCGCTCCTCACCCCGATGCCCACCGACACACTCTGGGTGGCCCCGGGCGAGCGCTACACGGTGCTCTACAAGGCCATCGAGCCCGGTGTGTGGGCATGGCACTGCCACATCCTCACGCACGCCGAAGGCGAGCAGGGCATGTTCGGCATGGTGACTGCACTCATCGTGGAGCAATAACCGCACGACATTCCGATACTCGACGAGTGGCCAGGAGGCAGCGATGATCGAGCTCAGCAAGGACACGGTTCTGGAAACCCTTGA
>CANIBN010000104.1 GCA_947465505.1 Acidimicrobiales bacterium
CACGATCGCCCCTTCGGCCGCTGCCTCGAAGACTTCGTTGTTGGTGACATCTACCGGCACTGGCCCGGCAAGACCATCACCGAGTACGACGACCACCTCTTCTGCATGATCACCATGAACCATCACCCGTTGCACACCAACGACTGGTTCGCCTCCAAGAGCGTGCAGGGCCGCAACGTGGTGGTCGGCAACCTCGTCTGCTCGCTCGTGCTGGGCATGAGCGTTCCCGACGTGAGTGGTGCAGCTATCGCGAACCTCGAGGTCGAGACACTGCAGCACAAGTTCCCCACGTTCCACGGCGACACCATCCACGCCGAGACTCGGGTTCTCGACGTGCAGGAGAGCAAGTCGCGCAACGACCGTGGCGTGGTCACCGTCGAGACCAAGGCGTTCAACCAGGACGGCAAGGAAGTGTGTTACTTCCGTCGTCGCGTGATGGTGTGGAAGCGCGAGTTCGCCCCCACCCGCGAGCGCCCGTATGACGGCCAGGACGTCTGGGCAGGCTGATCCCGCGTTGAGCACGGCCGACCTGGTCGGCCGTGTGCTGGCGTGGGGCGTTCCCCGCATGCGGGACCTGCCGTGGCGGCAGTCCCGGGACCCGTGGGGCATCCTCGTCGCAGAGGTGATGGCCCAGCAGACCCAGGTGGATCGGGTGGTCCAGCGATGGGCAGCCTTCCTCGAGCGATTCCCCACGCCGGCCTCGTGCGCGGCGGCACCACTCGGTGACGTGCTGCGTGAGTGGCAGGGACTCGGGTACCCGCGGCGGGCGCGACATCTGCACGACACCGCAACCCGTGTGGTGGAGCTCGGAGCGTTCCCGAGCACGCTCGACGGGCTGCTGAGCCTGCCCGGCGTCGGTCAGTACACGGCACGCGCCGTGCTGGCGTTCGCCTTCGAGTCGCCGGCTGCAGTGGTGGACACGAACATCGCTCGGGTGCTGGCGCGCACGACGGGGGAGCGGCTGACGGCGCGTCGTGCGCAGGCTCTCGCCGACGAACTCTGTCCGCCCGAGGAGTCGTGGGTATGGAACCAGGTCATCATGGACCTCGGCGCTCTGCTGTGCAGGCCGACTCCGCGATGCAACGAGTGCCCAATCCAGCAGCAGTGTGTGTGGGCAGTTGCTGGCCGTCCGGACCCCGACCCGGCGATCGGCACGGCGGGTGTCAGCGGCAAGCAGGCGAGATTCGAGGGATCGGATCGACAGGCCCGCGGTCGCCTGATGGCCCGTCTCGCGGAGGGATCACTTCCGTCACAGGACGCTGCCGCCGTGATGCAGGTGGATGGGACCCGTGCTGAGCGACTCGTGGAGGCACTGGTCGCCGAGCGTCTCGTCGTCCACGCAGCCGGGGACACGCTCCAACTCCCCTAACCGCCCGTCCCACCACCTGCGTTCTCGGTCCCGAAAACGCTCAAAACGTGCACTTTGGGGACCGAGAACGTGGGGGTTAGTTGCTTCTCGGTCCCGAAAACGGTCAAAACGTGCAGTTTGGGGACCGAGAACGGGAGTGGTTAGCGGGTGACGGCGCGGAGGATCTCGTCGAAGGCCTCGTCGGCCTTGGTGCGCATCTCGTCGTCGGTGCGGTCCTGGATGGGGTGCGGCACGAACACACTCGCCGGCGCAAAGCCGAGCGCCGTCGACTGTGCAGCGGCGGCCTGCACGAACTCGGTCGAGGCGATGAACATCCCCACCACACCGCGGGACTCAAGATCACTGATGTCGTGCACACTGCACGACGTGCAACTGCCTCAATCGGCGAGCGCTTCGATAACCACCTGGCACTGACTGGCGATCTCGTGTCGAAGGTCGACGGGGGCCGGCTTGGTGAAGGTGGGCTTCTTGAAGCGCTTGACCTTCGCACCCACCTCGGTGAGACGTTGCTCCAGACGGTCGAGGAACACGTCGCCGCGTGCTTTGGAGATATCGAGCAGGCCGACAGTGAGGCCCGACAGGGTTGCGGGGCGCTCGACCATCGTGCGGTGGGCTACGGCACGCTCGCCCGTGGGATCAAGGATCGTGGTGGTCACTGGCGCATCTCCCTCGTTATCTCCAACTGACTTCTCGGGTAACCGGGTGGCTACCCGCAGCACCGTTCAGCCATCCACCGATCATGGTGGAGAACAGTCCGGCACCCCCACCAGCATGCACCAAGAGGATGCCACCCTGCCGGAACTTGGGGAGAGTCTGGTCTCGGAGCGACTCGGGAACACCCTCGGCGATGCCTGCAGCGCCCCGGATCAGGTCGGAGCCCGGCATCTGGGTGCGCTCGTGCAGTTCGGCAAGGATGCGGGCGCGGTCCCAGCCGGCCTCGGCAAACACCCGGGCGTGTTCTGGTCCGAGGATGAGGATGACATCGAATGCGATGACGAGTTTGGGATGAGTCATCCCCCGCAGTGCAGCGGCAAGCGAGTTCGCGAGCGACTCGGGTGTTCGTGACAACTGATCGACGATCACCTTCGGGCCCTCGCCGGCGAACAGCGTGATGGCATCACGTCCGGGCGCCACGCCCCGCTCGCTCGCGAGCGAGGTCCATGGCGAGCCCGCCTCGTCCTCGGGGAAGCAGAACGAGATCTTGCCGGGGTTGCCGTGCGCTGCACGGTCCACTCCACCGGGCCGGCCGCCACCCACATTGCGGATGACGAGCTGCAGCGCCCGGCCGATGGTGAGGTTGGCGCGGTTGCCCTGTCCGAGCACGTTCACACCGCTGTTCATACCGATGGCTTGAGTGCCGGGACCATTGCAGATGATGACCGGGCCCACCGGCATGGTGGTGGCCAGCACGCCGTGGATGTTGAACTCGTCGGTACATGCGGCCTGCACAGCAGTGAGCACCCACGGGAGATACTCGGGTTTGCAGCCGGCCATGACGGCGTTGATGGCCACCTTCTCCACCGTGATCTCCACAAGGTCCGGCGGAACGATGGCGACGACTTCGTCGGGAGCGTGCGAGGTGCCCTCGAGCATGCGCAGCACACGCGCCTCGGTGGGCGGGACCACCGGGAGGCCGTCGGTCCAGCCGCGCTCATACAGCGTCTCGATCTCGTCCTCGAGCGTGGCGAGTTCGATACGTCGGGCGCGCAGTTTCGACCCGGTGAAGCGCACGCGCAGTTCGTCGGCAAGATCGGGATCAACCGACTTTGACCCGCAGCCCGGTCGCATCGCCGGAAGCTCGGGTGCAAGTGCAGCAACCCCGCTGACCTGTTCCCACTCGGGCCGTAGCCAACCCACCGTACGGTTGGTCTCCTTGCCGTCGACCACTCGGATGAGCGTGGGCACCGTCTCGATCTCGTGGTGCCAGCTGACCGCAAGATCGCCATCCGCCCGTGACGGCAGCGAACCAAGGAACGACGCATCGTCCTGTACGTAGATCGTGACTGGCTGCCCCGACGTCGAGAGTTGTTCGAGCACCGGTACCACCATGCGGCAGGTGGCGCAGTCCTGCTTCACCACGACCACGAGGCCATCGGGCAGAACGGGTGCGACGGTCGGGCTGGGGGTGTTCGGCTCAGCGGACATTGCCCCGGACGGTAGTTCCCCGGTGCGACATGTGCCACAGTCCCGCCCCTAGACACGGCCGGAGGGCACCCGTAGCGTTTGCTCTGCTGTGGGGAACACCGTTCGAATCACGTTCCATGGCGTCCGGGGGTCGACGCCGTGTCACGGTGACGAGGTCCGTCGTTATGGGGGAAACACGTCATGCGTGTCCGTTGACGCGCCCGGTGAGGATCCGCTCGTGTTCGACCTCGGTACCGGCCTTCGCTACTTCGGCCGCCACCAGCCCCACGACGGCTCCTTCAAGGGGACTTGCCTGCTCACCCATCTCCACTGGGACCACACCCAGGGCCTTCCGTTCTTCGTGCCGATCCTGCGCAACGGTGCAGTGCTCGACATCTACGGGCCCACACAGGAGGACGGCGCCACCGTGCGTACGGCGATGAGCCGCTTCATGGCACCGCCCCACTTCCCGGTCGAGCTCGACAAGCTCCCGGGCAACATCAACTTCCACGATGTCGGGGATCAGGACTTCTTCGTCGGCGGCTTTGCCGTTCGTTCCCGGCTCATCCCGCATGTGGGCAACACGCTCGGATTCCGGGTGGAGTGGAACGGTCTGTCGATCGCTTACCTCTCGGATCACCAGCAGCCCTACGACGGTTCGTTCGGCGCAACCGAGGGCGCGATGGACCTCGTGCGCAACGCCGATCTCGTGATTCACGACGCGCAGTACACGCCGGACGAGTTCGAGATGAAGAGCACGTGGGGACACTGCACGGTGGACTACGCGGTGTGGCTTGCTGGAGCCGCGGGCGCCAAGCGTCTTGCGCTGTTCCACCACGACCCCACCCGCCACGACGACGACGTGGACGCGCTGCTCTGCGCTGCCCAGGAGTCTGGTCGGCGCGAGGGTGTCGAGGTGTTTGCTGCGAGCGAGGGCCTCACCGTCGAGCTCTCGCGCTAGGCGCGGAGCCCGCCGGTCTACCGCACCCCCTGCAGCGACTCCCAAACTCGTACCGGCGTGTAGGGCATGTCGAGGTGCTCGACGCCGAGTGCTGAGAGAGCGTCCATCACGGCGCTCTGCAGTGCAGGCGTGCCGACCACGGTGCCGGACTCGCCGATGCCCTTCACGCCGAGGGGGTTGAACGGCGACGGCGTCTGGGTGTCGTTTGTGTCGAAGGACGGCATCACGTCGGACGAAGCGAGCGCGTAGTCGGCGAAGTTTGTCGTCTTCGGCACGCCGTCCTCGCCGTAGTGCATTTCCTCGTAGAGCGCAGCGCCGATCGCAAGGCCGAGCCCGCCGTGTACCTGGCCCTCGGCCAACTGATGGTTGAGGATCGTGCCCGCGTCGTCGACAGTGTGCATCTCGCGGACCCGCACGTCTCCGGTCTCGGTATCGAGTTCGATCACGGCCACACACGCACCGAAGGCGAACGTGCCGGGAGACTCAAACTTGTGAGAGGCCGCGACCGTGCCGAGATCGGTCCATGCGAGCGACTTGGCAGGCGTGCCAGCCACGCTGAACCTGCCGGCTGCTTTGTCGAACACGATGTCTGCCTCGCTGGCCTCCAGGACTTCGGCGGCCCTTTTCTTGGCGGCCTCAACCGCTGCGAGTGCTGCGCCGTAGGCAGACGAGCCGCCGAGCTGTGCCGAGCGGGAACCGATGGTGCCTCCGCCGAAGGGTGAGAGATCGGTGTCGCTGTGCAGGATGCGGATCCTGTCCCGGTGGATGCCGAGCTCTTTCATCACGATCTCGGCAAACGTGGTCTCGTGCCCTTGGCCGTGTGGCGACGTACCCACGATCACGTCTGCAGTCCCGTCTGCGTTCACGGTGCATTCAGCGGACTCGTCGCCGCCACCGGTGATCTCCGTGGTGCACACCACGCCGATACCGATCTGGATCTGGTCACCACGCGAGCGACGCTGTGCCTGCTCGTCGCGGAGCGACTGATAGCGGGAGGTCTCGACAACCTTGTTGATTGCCCGCTCGTACTCGCCGCTGTCGTAGGTAGCACCGACTGCAGACTTGTACGGGAACTTCTCGGGGGACACCACGTTCCTCAGGCGTACCTCAACAGGGTCCATGCCAATGGCGAGTGCGTATCGATCCATGGCGCGCTCGATATCGCATGCCGCCTCGGGACGTCCGGCACCTCGGAACGCGACGGTCGGCGTGGTGTTGGTGATGAGCGAGGTTCCTGCGACACGAGCAGCAGGGATGTCGTACACGCCCGTTCCCGAGTTGCGGAGGTTCGACACGATGAACGTGCCCATGGCCGGGTAGGCACCGCTGTCCTGCAGGGCATCGACGTTGTACGCCAACACCTTGCCGTCCGTGGTCCCGCCGAGCCTGACCCTGTGTGTGGAGGCGCGACCGTGGCCCATGGCGAGCATCGCTTCCGTGCGCGGCTCGGTCCAGCGCAGCGCACGCCCGAGACGTCGGGACGCCCAAGCGAGCACCACGTCCTCGGGGTAACACCCGAAGCCACTCTTGGACCCGAAGCCGCCGCCGACGTCGGGGGCGATTGCACGAACGGTTCCCGGCGGAACGCCGAGCGAGGTCTCGATGAGGTGCTTTGCCCCGGCGGGACGCTGCGAGGTCACCCACGAGATGCACTGCCCGTTCTCGTCCCAGCACACCGCACCGGCACGGGGCTCCATCGGCCCGGGGTTGAGTCGCGGGTGGCGGAGCGAGAACTCGACGATGACGTCGCATTCCGCAAAGGGGTCCTCCTCGAACGCCGGCGTCGACCATTTCCACGAGACGTTCGTCCCGGCTTCCTCGTGAACGAAGGTCGGCCCAGCGAGCGAGTTGTCGAGATCGACGATGGCCGGGAGAGATTCGTACTCCGCGTACACAGCCTCTGCGGCGTCGGCGGCCTCGTAGGCGGTCTCCGCAATCACGATGGCAATTGGCTCGCCGACGAAGCGGACCCTGTCGGTGGCGAGCATCGGCCGGTACATCTTTTGGTTCATGAACTGCAGGCGAGGCATAAGCGGCCAAAGTTCGTCTTTGGTGTGCTCACCGGTGAACACCGCGATCACACCGGGCATCGACTCAGCATCACCGGTGTCGAGCGAGAGGATGCGACCGTGAGGCTCCGTGGAGCGCACGAACGCGCAATGCGCGGCCCCCTCGAGTGCCGGATGCTTGAGCCCTGAGATGAACGTTCCTTGACCTCTGAGAAAGTGCGGGTCTTCCCGTCTCAGAACCGTCTCCTGGTTGCCGTCCATGATGGCCGACTGTAGCGGTGAGCGGGACTGCGCTCCCGCTGCGCGGCGACGTCCGCTCAGGGCTCAGGAAGCCCGCGGGATGAGCAGCAGTTTGCCGGTCGTGGTACGACCCTCGAGGAGACGGTGTGCGCCTGCCGCATCGGAAAGCGGCACACGAGCGCCTATCCGGACGTTGAGCCAGCCGTCTGAGATCCAGGTGAAGAGATCCGTCGCGCGGCGCTCTAGGTCAGCGCGTGTGGCGATGTAGTGCGAGAGGTTCGGTCGGGTGAGGAACAGCGAACCGCCCTGCATGAGGCGCAACGGGGAGACAGGCTCGGCTGGCCCGGAAGCGTTACCAAAGGTGACCATCATCCCGCGCGGTCGGAGCAGGTCGAGACTGCGGTCGAAGACAGACTTGCCGACGCCGTCGTACACCACGTCGAGAGCCCGTGACCCTGCAATGCGCTCCACGGAAATGCCGAAATCCTCCTCCCGGTAGAGGACGACGTGGTCGGCTCCTGCGTCCCGGACGAGGGCGGCCTTGTCGACGGTGCCGACGGTGGTGAACACCTCTGCGCCAAGGTGTTTGGCCATCTGGATGAGCAGCAGACCGGTGCCGCCGGCGCCGGCGTGAATGAGGCAGCGATGCCCTGCGCCGAGGGCGAACGTGTCGGTGACCAGATAGTGGGCCGTCATCCCTTGGAGCATCACTGCTGCTGCGAGTTCGAGGCTCACGCTGGGTGGAACGGATACCGCAGAGTCTTCCGGAACCCGGACGAGTTCGGCATACGAGCCGAGTGCTGTGCTCCAGGCAACACGGTCGCCGACAGAAAAACGTCTGCACGACGCTCCCGCTGCAACCACGATGCCCGCCCCCTCCATGCCGGGGGTGAGCGGGAGTGTCATCGGGTACAAGCCGCTGCGATGGTAGGTGTCGATGTAGTTGAGCCCCGCTGCGTGCAGCTCCACGACGAGGTCGTTCGGTCCGGGCGCCGGGTCATCGAGCGTCATCCACTCGAGCACTTCGGGTCCTCCTGCGGACGAGATACTGATTCCTCTCACTGATTCTCCGGTCGACGCGCTCGGTGTTGCAGGGGAAACTAGTGTCCAAGCCGTGCCGGGCCTCGCAAGAGCCCGCGACGGCCAAGGGACGGGCAAGGGACAAGATGACCGACGTAGTCCAGAACAGCAGAAGGCAGCCCGTTTCAGACCTCGACGCGAAGTACCGGGAACGGGACGGCAGTTTCTACTTCACCGGCGTGCAGGCACTCGTGCGAGTGCCCATCGAACAGATGCGCACAGACCGGGAAGCCGGTCTCAACACCGCCACGTTCATCTCCGGTTACCAAGGCTCGCCGCTCGGTGGGTACGACCGTGAGATCGTTGCCCACAAGAACGTGCTTGACCCGTGGAATCTCGTCCACGTCCCCGGGCTGAACGAGGAACTCGGTGCAACCGCAGTTGTCGGAAGCCAGGTCTCCAGCACGTTCCCTGGGCAGCGTTACGACGGCGTGCTCGGCATCTGGTACGGCAAGGCGCCGGGACTCGACCGCTCGGGTGACGCGATTCGCCACGCCCAGTACGGCGGCACGTCTCGTCACGGCGGCGTACTCACGCTCGTCGGCGACGATCCAGCATGCAAGTCCTCCACCCTGCCGTCGTCGTCGGAGTGGTCGATGGCCGACCTCCACATTCCCACGCTGCAGCCGGGCAACGTGCAGGAGTGTCTCGATCTCGGCCTCCACGGGATCGCACTGTCACGGCTCGCGGGACTTTGGACAGGCTTGAAGATTGTCTCGGCGGTTGCCGATGGCACGGCAACCATCGAGGTAGGTCCGAACCGCTTCACCCCGGTCCTTCCCGAGTTCCTCTGGAATGGAAAGCTCTACGAGCCGACGCTCACCGCCAACGTCGGCCCGTGGACGTCGGGCCCGGTCGAGAAGGAGATCTTCGAGGCGCGACTCCCGCTCGCCGAGATGTACGCGTCGGCCAACAACCTCAACCGCATCACGGTCGACACTCCGCAGGCGTGGATCGGAATCGTCGCCTCCGGGCGTTGTTACTACGAGGTGCTCGAAGCACTCCACCTCCTCGGCCTCACGCGGGCCGACTTGTCGAAGCTCGGAATCCGCCTGCTGCAACTCGGCATGATCTACCCGCTCGAGCGACACGTCGTGCGCCAGTTCGCCCAGGGTCTCGAAGAGATCGTTGTTGTCGAGGAAAAGCGGCCGTTCATCGAGACACACCTGCGCGACGCGCTCTACGGAACGGCGAACGCCCCGAGGATCGTGGGCAAGAAGGATCCCGAGGGGTCACTACTCGTGTCCGGTACCGGCGCGCTCGACGCCGACTATCTCGTCGAACCGCTCCGCCGACGCCTGTCGGTGCGCGTCGAC
>CANIBN010000105.1 GCA_947465505.1 Acidimicrobiales bacterium
CGAGGTCGAAGGTGCGGGCGGTGCGGCCGTCGGCAAAATGTTCGGTGCCGTAGGCGTATGCCCCCACGAGAGAAGTCTCGCGGTGCCACAGCGTGGTGAGTTCGAGCTTTACCGAGGCAGGCATGCCCACCACGACCACCGAGCCGCGCGGGCGCACGATCTGCAGGGCGGTCGTGAGTGTGGAACTGTCGCCGACACAGTCGAGCACCACATCGGCACCCCCGGTGAGCTGATCGCCGTACGCCATCGAGGCGGTCTGGCGACGCACCACGCGGGACAGCTCGCCGGACTCGCACACGATGCTCGCCCCGAACTCCTTGGCGAGACGGATCTGGTGCGGGTACCTGGCGGCCGTGATGATCTGGCCAGCAGGCGTGAACGCACGGAGCGCAGCGACGGTGAGCAGGCCGAGCGTTCCGGCACCGATGACCGCAACTGTGGCGCCCGGCGCGATCGGCACTCGAAGCGCAGCGTGGATGGCGCAGGCAGCAGGCTCCACCATCACGGCGGCCTCGTCGCTGAGGTCGTCGGGAACGTCGTGCAACTGTGAGGGGTGGGCCACCATCTCGGTACCCCATCCGCCACCGGTGTCGCAGCAGAACCCCGACTGCAGCCCGGCGTCGAGGATGCCGAACGCGAGCCGTTCGCAATTGCCGAGTTCGCCCCGAGCGCACGCGGGACATGCCGGGTCGATACCACGCGTCACGCAGCCGAGTACCGGTTCGAGGACGACACGTCGGCCCTCAGCCGTGTCAGCGACCACTTCGTGCCCGGGCGTGAACGGGAAACTGACGATGGGCTCGAAGTAGCGCGAGGCCACACCGTCCACCGTAGAGAGGTCGCTGCCGCAGATGCCCGAGAGCCGAGGGCGAATGTGCACCCAGTCCTTGCCGGGGAGCGGGAGTGATGAAGCGTCGTCGAGTTCGAGCGGCCCCCATTTGGCGCCGGCGCCGGGTGCCAGCATTCCGGCGACGCGGGCCGAGGCGAAGCGTGCAACCTTGCGGTCGATGCGAAGCGCCCTCATCGCGACGCTCCTGCACGGCGCTCACGCTCAGAAAGGAGCGGACCGATTGGCAGCAAAGACTTGGGTGCGCCCGAGGCCTTCTTCCAGTCCTCCACCAGCCAGCCACGCTTTCGAGCGATGGCGGCGAGTCTCGTCTCGGGGTTCACGGCCACGGGGAATCCGACCGCCTCGAGCAGCGGCAGATCAGAACTTGAATCCGCATAGGCGACGGCTTCCTCCATGGAGAAGCCGTTCGCTGCGCAGTAGTCCGCCAGCACCTGAGCACGGGTCTCGCCGGTGGGCGGCACACTCATCAACTCGCCACTCAACGTTCCATCGGGACGCACTGTCATGTCCGATGCAACGATCTCGTCGAACAGCGGACGGAGCGGTTCCACCACGAACGACAGTGCTCCGGTGATGAGGATGGTCTTGTGGCCAGCAGCGCGGTGCTCGCGCACCCGGCGAATACCGGCAGGGAAGCTCTTGGTGAGGATGAGCCTGCTGAGCAACTCCTCCGCATCCTTGCTCAGCACGTCGAGCGGTGCGTCCTCGTAGCGTCGGTAGAAGTAGCGCAGGAAATCACTGCGGTCTGCACGGTCGAGCTTGAGCAGCGTCGGTGCCTCGGCCAGTGTGCGCATCACGAACCGTGCGCGGTCCGCCGTGGGCAGGCGTCGAGTCGCGAGCCAGGAGAAGCTCTCGACGACATTCGATGCAATGAGCGTGTTCTCGAGGTCGAACGCAGCAACGTGACGCTCCGGAGCCAGAACACCCTTGCGGAGGCGGCCAGAGCGGTCGATCCGGTTCTTGCCGGGTGTCGTCTTCACGCGAGCGTGGTTGACCACCGACGGAAGGTGAATGTTGTGGACGTAGTACTCCCAGTCCATTACCCGTGGGTCGAAGCAGAACGTTGCCTGGTCGTGAGCATCGAGGTCATCCCACATGCGCAGGAGGTTCGACACGTCGTAGATCGCCTCGCACTCCGTGTATAGGCCGTAGAGCTCGACGTACTCGAGTGCTCGTTCGATCTCGACGCGACGTTCCTCGAGCTTTGCACTCCACAGCGCCTGTTGGCCGCGGAGGGGGAGTGCCTGCAGCACCTTCTCGGTGCGGGTGACCACGTTCTTGGCCCGCACCAACTGCGCCTGCACACGACCGCGCCCGGGGAAACTCCACTCGGGAACGATGATCGGCTGGCCCTCGTTGTCGTACAGCGGGTTCTGCGTGAAGAAGTCGCGCACGTTGTCCTGCAGCGTGCCGTACTTCAGCGGATTGGTGGACCCTGACGCGACCTGGGTGATGCGCGGTGCACGTTCCGGACCGAGTGCGGCAACGTTGATGATGGCGGCGACCACCATGTCCACCGGCACGACGTCGATGGTTCCTTCGGGAATGCCGGGGAACTCCTTGAGCAGTGCTCGCGCGTAGGAGATGATCACCGGCTCGGCCATGCGGAAACCGCGGATCCAGCCCGGGCGTGGTTCGGCGAGCGCAGACTCGATGATCGAGGGCCGAACGATGGAGACCGGGACGTTGCCCTTGGACTCCACGAGTGCCTGCTCGCCGAGTGCCTTGGTGAAGGCATACGCATCGGGCCAGCCGACTGCTGCGGCCCGAGCACGGCCCGCTTGCACGAGTTGATCGTCGACCCATTTGATGCGCAACTGTTCGGTCTTGCCGCCAAGTGCGGGCCCGCCGGCTGCCCCGAGTTCGCGGCGGGCATCGTGACGGAATCCGAGCAGGCGCTCGGGCTCGCGGCTCTGGGCCTCGATGTCGCTGCGCAGTCGCCGCGAGGCGGCTACTTCGGCCTTCCAGGAAATGCCGAGGTCAAATGGGCCCTCGCTCACCAGTTCCTCGGGGGCACGACCGCGACGGTTGCCTGCCACGTAGCACGTGGACACTGCGACGAGGTGTGCGGTGCTGCCGAGCGACTGCAGTGTCTGGGCCACCCGGGTCGGGCCCATGAGGTTGATCTCCACGGCGCGGTCGAGCGGTGAGTCGAAGGCAACGGCCGCAGCAGAGTGGATGACGATGTCGCAGGTGGCGAGGATCGCCTTGTCGGCGTCGGAGAGGCCGAGTCCGTCGTTGGATACGTCGCCGTCCACTACTTGCAGACGGCGGGCAGCCATCGCCTCGAACTCCTTCACGCCGCCCAGTTCCTCTCGGAGGCGGTCGAAGGCATCGTTCTTCAGGATCTCGCGCCGCAGGCGGTCGGCTGCCGAGGTGCGCTTGCCGGCACGGATGAGGAGCACGAGTTCGCACTCCGGGACGCTGCGCAGGAGGCGCTCGACGAGTGCCGTACCCACGAAACCGGTGGCCCCGGTGATGGCGATGCGTTTGCCCGCAAGCGATTCTGCGATCACGGGTGTACTGTCTACCACGGTTCGTCTACCATTTGGTAGAGAACTCGTCTGGTTCGCCGTATGACCGCTCCCGTCGCCCTCCGCCCTACCCGTGACCGCATCCTCGAAGCGGCAATGGACCGCTTCGGGAGCAAGGGCTTTCCGGGAACCTCGCTCGACGAAATCGCCGCTGACGTGGGGGTTCGCAAACAGACGGTCCTCTACTGGTTCCCCAGCAAGGACGAACTGCTCGCCGCAGCCATCGACCACATCGCTGGGCAACTCGTGGCCGAGATTGCGTCGGCTATCCACGGGGTCGGCATGGGGTTCATCCGGGTGGAGGCGACCGTAAAGGCAGTGTTCCGCACCGCCGTGCGCCGTCCGGCGCTCCTCGGGCTGGTGCGAGAGTTGAACCGGCTCGGCCCACCAGCGGCAGACCAGTTGACCGCCCTGCTCGCCCCCTTGGTCGACCGGGCGGTGGAGTTCCTCGACGCCGAGATGGATGCCGGCCGAATCCGGCGGGCCGATCCACGGCTCACCATCGCACTCGTCTATGCCACCGTCGTGGGTGTCGCCACCGAACCAGAGGCCCTGCGTGCCGTCGGGTGGAAGCCCGGCGTGGTGGGGCTGCGAAGACTGCGTACCGAACTACTCGCGTATCTTCGGGCAGCATTGGGCTATGCCTGACGCCGCGCTCGTCGATCTCGCCCGACGCATCGAATCGGCCTGGGGGTCGTGGGACGGTCCCGTGGTCGAGGAGGCGGTATTCGGCACCCGAGACCCGGGCGCAATCGCGGTGCTCCTCGGGGAGTGGGTGCGCGAGTACCTGGGTACGTCGGTCGTCTCGGTGCGCTGGTACCACGCGTCGGTGGGCTGCACTGCGGCATTGCACCTTGCCGACGGCACCACCGCAGCGGTGAAGGCACACCAGCCGCGCTTCTCGTTCGAGTATCTCGCCGCAGCAACAGCGGTACAGGCACACCTCGCCGCCTCGTTCTTTCCGTGCGCGCGCCCGCTCACGGGACCAGCACCGATGGGGACCGGTTACGCAACTGCCACCACGTTGCTCGACGACGACGGCACCGATGCGGTGCCCGATCTCACATCGGCCGTCTCCGCCCTCGTTCGGCTCACTACCTACGTAGACGGTATGGCCCACTGCGGGTACGACGAGGGGAACGTGCGCGTCGACCGACTGGCGCCGCACCCGCTCGGCGCGCTCGCCGAGGGATCGCTGTATCCCGAGCCCTACAGCCCGGCGTTCTCGTTCAACAACGACGGAACTGCAGCGTGGATCGATCGATATGCGCTCCTGGCTCTCGACGCGTGCACGGACCACGACTCGCCGCTCGTGGTGAGCCACGGGGACTGGACTCCGCGCAACGTGCGCGGCGATCACTTCGGTGTGAGTGCGGTGTTCGACTTCGACAGCCTCGTGCAGACCACCGAGGCGCGGGCGGCCGGTCACGCTGCTGCGTCGTGGCTGCTCGGCCCCGAAGAAGCGTCGCAACCCACCTCGCACCAACTCGACGTTGCGGGTATCGAGCATTTCCTCTGGCTCCACCAGCGCGTCCGTGACTACTGGTTCGCCCCGCACGAGCAGCGTGCTGCCTGGGGTGCGGCGCTGTGGAATCTTGCGCATCTCGCACGTTGTGAGCACGCTATGGGCGAGGAACTTGCTGCTACTGCATCACTGCGCGCCCAGGGTGAGGCAATCGCCGAGCGCTGCGCCGGTTAGCCGATCCGAACTCGCTCAGCGCTGGGTGTTGCGCCGGCGACGGCTATGGCGCTCCACAGCGAGTGCCACGAGTTCGTCGATGAGGTCGGAGTAACTCACACCACTCGCAATCCACATCTTCGGGTACATCGAGATCGGTGTGAACCCGGGGATGGTGTTGATCTCGTTGCAGAGGAACCGGCCCGTTGCGGTCTCGTAGAAGAAGTCCACCCGGGCGAGGCCCTCGCAGCGAAGGGCCTCGAAGCACTCGATGGCAAGAGCACGGACCTCGTCGGCCTTGCCCTCGGGGAGCGGTGCCGGGATGAGCAGTCGAGCGCCGTCGTCGACGTACTTGTCCTCGTAGTCGTAGAACTCGCGGCCGGGGATGATCTCGCCGGGCACCGAGGCGCGCGGTGACCGGTTGCCCAACACGGCCACCTCGATCTCGCGGCCGGTAATGGCCTCTTCCACCACGGCCCACTCGTCGTACGTGAAGGCGACCTCGAGCGCAGCCGAGACCTCCTCGACGCTCTTCGCCTTCGACACGCCGACCGAGCTGCCCATGTTGGCGGGCTTCACGAACAGCGGCAGTCCGAGTTCGGCGACGAGTGATGCTGCGGTACCGGGCGAGATCTGGTCCTCGCGCAGTGAGCGCCAACGGGCCTGCGCTATGCCGTGGCCGGCCAGCACCTCCTTCGCGATGGCCTTGTCCATGCTGACAGCGGACCCGAGTACGCCGGACCCGACATAGGGCACGTCGAGCAGTTCGAGCAGGCCCTGCACCGTGCCGTCCTCGCCCAGTGGACCGTGCAGGAGCGGGAGCACCACGGTGACCTCGTGCTCGACGGGGTTCACACCGGTGCCCGCAGCGATGGGGGTGCCCGCCGGCGTGAGGCGCCCGGGCAGTGTGTGGGCACCCGCCTCCAGGGCCTGCATCGCTTCCTCGGCGAGGAACCAACTGCCGTCGCGGCCAATGCCGATGGCGGTGATGCGGTACTTCGCCGGGTCGGCGGCACGAAGCACGTGCGCTGCGGTGGTGCAGGACACGTCGTGCTCGGCTGACTGGCCCCCGAAGAGCACGACGAGATGCAGGCGCGCCGTTGACATCACTTCGACGGTAGTGGCTGAGGGGGAGTTCGGCGGTGACCCCGGGGCAGCCGATGACCTGAGTAACTTCGACGAGGTGAGGTTCACGGCGGCCCAGGCAGCAGCGGCGTCGCAGGGAACCCTCGACGGGCCCAGCGTCGACCTTGATGGTGTGTCGTACGACTCGCGTGCACTCCGTGCCGGCCAGTTGTTCGTCCCGATCGTTGCGGACCGGGACGGTCACGACTTCATCGGTGACGCCGTTGCGGCGGGGGCACCTGCGTACTTCACCACGGGCGTGCGCGCGGCTGGCGACGCAACAGCCATCGAGGTTGCCGACACCACGGCTGCGCTGCTTGCACTCGGCGCCTGGGCGCGCACCGGGTTCCCCGACCGGGTGATCGGCATCACGGGGTCGGTGGGCAAGACGAGCGTGAAAGATCTCGCCCGGGTGGTTGTGGGCTCGCACTGGCGTACCGCCGCGAGCGAGAAGAGCCTGAACAACGACTGGGGCCTTCCTGCCACCATCGTGAACGCACCCGACGACAGCGAAGCACTGGTGCTCGAGATGGGCATGCGCGGTCTCGGCGAGATCACCCGCCTCTGCGAGGTGGCCAAGCCCACCGTGGGTGTGGTGACGAGGGTGGCTGCCGCACACACGGAGCGACTCGGTGGCATCGACGGCGTTGCACGGGCGAAAGCCGAACTGGTGCAGTCGCTTCCTTCCAACGGTTGGGCCGTTCTGAACGCAGACGACTCGCGAGTGGCGGCAATGTCCGCACTTACCCAAGCACGAGTGCTCACGTTCGGTCTGCACGGTGGCGACGTGCGCGTCGAGGACCTCGTACTCGACGAACTGGCCCGGCCGCGCTTTCGGCTCTCCACCCCTTGGGGTCACGCTTCAGTGGTGCTTCCGGTCAGCGGTGTGCACATGGCGCTCAACGCAGCCGCTGCTGTGGCCGCTGCACTTGCAGTGGGCGTGCCGCTCGACTCTGGAGTCGATGCACTTGCAGGAGTCACGCTGTCGCCGTGGCGCATGGAGATGGGTCGCGCTGTCAGCGGTGCGGTGATCCTGAACGACGCGTACAACGCGAACCCTGCATCGATGCGCGCGGCACTCGACACGCTGGTCTCGTTGCCTGCAGCGCGACGGGTAGCCGTGCTCGGCGTGATGGCAGAGATCGAGGACCCCGAGCGCGAGCACCGTGCCCTTGCCGACGAGGTGCGATCGCGTGGCGTCGAGTTGATCGCCGTGGGCACCGATCTGTATGGCCAGGCACCCGTCAGCGACCCGGTTACGGCCGTGGGCGAACTCGGCGAGGGCACTGCGGTCCTGGTGAAGGCCAGCCGCGTCGCCGGCCTCGAGCGCGTCGCTGCGCAACTCCTCGCGCAATAGCGGCGCAAGGTGCTTGGCGAAGTTTGAACGGAGAAAGCAGAAATCTGCTTTCTCCGTTCAAACTTCGAGGGCGGTGCCCCGTGCGGCGCGGCGGCGTTCGAGACGGATGAGGTCGCACCACCACGCAAGCGAGAGCGACGCCACGGCACCCATGGCGAGCACCCAGCGGGGCCCGATGTGGTCCATCACCGGTCCGAAGACGATGTTTCCTACGGGAACCATGCCGCCGAACGCCATGAACCAGAGCGCCATCAGCAGCACGCGCTCCGAGTGGTCCATGTGCAACTGGTACTCGGTGTTCATCGCGGTTGCGAGCAGGAAGTAGCAGATGCCGAGCGCGAATCCGACCGGGTACGAGAGCCCGGCCGAGCGCAACTGGCCGAACAGGAAGAGGAACACGGCGAAG
This sequence comes from Acidimicrobiales bacterium, assembly GCA_947465505.1. Lineage (GTDB taxonomy): Bacteria > Actinomycetota > Acidimicrobiia > Acidimicrobiales > Ilumatobacteraceae > WLJO01. The sequence continues at coordinate 7,951 of CANIBN010000105.1, forward strand.
CCGAGGAAGGCAGGAGGAATGAGCCTGCGCTTGTCCACCCGTGCGAACACGCTGCCCACCGAGAGGCCGCCGAGCAGGGCCCCGAATCCGAAGGATGCATAGAGCCACGAGTACGCAGCCGATCGCGGGTGGATGTTCATCGCCTTCTCGGCGACGGTGGGGAACAGACCCACGAAGGGCAGCGCAAGCAGCGAGAACAACGTCATCGAGAGCAGCAGCCGGAGCAGGGTGGGTCTCGACCCGGCGATTCGGATTCCCTGTGTGAGCTGTCGCCATCCCTGATCCATCTGGGCGCGCACGACGGGGATCTCGATGCGGGCAATGGCCCCGACCACGAAGAGGAACGTGACGCCGTTGATGAGCAGCATTTGGCTCACGGTGACGTGCAGGAGCGTCATGAGACCAACGATGAGTGGTCCGAGCACCCGGGTGCCGTTGAGCTGGGCGGTATTCAGCGAGATGGCACCTGCGAGATCGCGTCGGTGCACGAGCATCGGTATAGAGGACTGAAAGGCGGGAGCGTTGAGCGCGTTCGCCACTCCCATGACTGCCGTAGCGGTGAACAGCAGGCCATAGCTCGCGTCGGCGTGCACGAACCATGCGAGTACCAGCGCTGCGGCCATCTGCACCGTGGGCATGGTGAGCAGCCACGGCTTGCGCGGGGCCTTGTTGGCGAGCACGCTGCCCGGGATAGACAGCAGCAACATCGGCCCCAGTTGGGCGAACACCATGGCGCCCACGAGCGTCCCGGAATCCCAGCGAGCCTGCACGTAGGCAGGCAGCGCGACGTTCTGCATCCAGGTGCCGGTCTGCGAGAGTGCCTGACCGGTCCACACGGTGCGAAATGCCCGATAGGACCATGCAGCCCGGATGGTGCCGGGGGAGTACGGGTGCGGGAGCGCGTCGCTCTCGTGGGGAACGGTCGTCATGAAGCAGGCGTGAACGAGATGGGGAGTCGCTCAGGGCCCCAGATCGCCACACCGTCAGGCTTCC
>CANIBN010000106.1 GCA_947465505.1 Acidimicrobiales bacterium
GGACTCGAACTGAGTCGTACGGCAGCCGATTTGTCGATCAACCATCCGGTCACGACCACGCCGCTCGCATCACGTCGGGATCGCCCGCATCGGCACACAACTCATCGAGGCGGCGCAGATCCTCGAGGCGTACCTCGTGCTGATTGCCCTCCCGAGCGCTCTCCCGCAGCAGTGTGCGTCGCAAATATTCCGTACGCGAGAGCCCGGCCCGCTTGGCCTGCGCGTCGAGCGCTGCGACCACGTCCTCGGGCACATCACGAATCAAGATGTCGGTCATGGGCCGCCTCCACGGTGCTTCCTGAGCGGCTGATATCTCTTGATATCTCACCAATGTCCAGCGTAACCAGGCCGAGGCTCGGTGTCGCCGGTAACCCAGCGAAATGGGTCCGACGACCTACTCGTAGATCGGTGCCACGAGGTCCATGTCGTCCCCGCAGTGACGAGGGGGCGCAGGGTCTTCCTCGGTGGCCATGGTGAGTCGCATTTCCACGCCACAGATCGAACAGCGGTACCGCAGGTTCACCTTGCGCAGTTCGCCTGGGGGCGGCGGGGCCGGAAGCGGCGTGGTGGTGGATCGCAGCATGCCCGTGCCCACAAACCAGAGGAAGAAGAAGAGCACCACAGCGCCCAACACCCACATCACGGTCGAGAAGGCCGGCATGTCTTCAGCCTAGAGCGAGTTCCGGGCTTGTTTTTGGTCGAAAATCAACCAGAAATAAGCCCGGAAGTCGGGGGGAGGAAGGGTTCAGCCGAGGCGTTCGATGATGGTGGCGTTGGCCAGTCCGCCGCCCTCACACATCGTCTGCAAGCCGTAGCGGCCACCCGTGCGCTCGAGTTCGTTGAGGAGCGTGGTCATGAGCCGTGCACCTGAGCAACCGAGCGGGTGACCGAGAGCGATTGCGCCGCCGTTCGGGTTCACCTTGTTCATGTCGGGGTGGAACTCCTTCTCCCACGCCAGCACGACCGATGCGAACGCCTCGTTGATCTCGACGAGATCCATGTCCTCGATACGCAGGCCCGCGCGCTCGAGCACCTTGGCCGTTGCCGGAATCGGTGCCGTGAGCATGAGGCGCGGATCGGCGCCAGCAAGCGAGAAGTTGACGAAACGAGCACGCGGGCGCAGGCCGAGCTGCTTGGCCTTCTCCTCGCTCATGATGAGGATTGCCGACGAGCCATCAGTGATCTGCGACGAGTTACCGGCCGTGACTTTCCCACCCTTCTCCGTCTCGATGAAGGAGGGCTTGAGGCTGGCGATCTTCTCGTAGGACGAATCGCGAATGCCCTCGTCGACGGTCATGAGGTTGCCCTCTGCATCGAGTACTGGGAGGATCTCGGCCTGGAACCGGCCCTCAGCCGTGGCACGTGCAGCACGCTCCTGGGACTGCAGACCGAAACGGTCCATCTCCTCACGGCTGATGCCCCACTTCTCGGCAATGAGTTCTGCCGAGATGCCCTGGGGAACCAGACCGCCAACTGCCTCATACCGAGCAGCGAGGCGGGGGCCGAACGGGAACCCGTACTTGCCGTCAACCATCGACGAACCCATGGGAACACGGGTCATCACCTCGACACCAGCGGCGATGACGATGTCGTACGCACCGGAGATGACGCCCTGTGCTGCGAAGTGCGCAGCCTGCTGCGACGAACCGCACTGCCGGTCGACCGTGGTAGCCGGAACGGTCTCGGGGAACCCGGCAGCGAGCACGGCGTTGCGGGCGATGTTGACCGCCTGCTCGCCCACCTGCATCACGCAACCCATCACGACGTCGTCGATGAGTCCGGGGTCGACGCCCGTGCGATCCACGAGTGCACGCAGCGTCTCGGCCGCGAGGTCGACGGGGTGCCAATCCTTCAGACGTCCATTGCGCTTGCCGAGCGGGGTACGGATGGCATCAACGATCACTGCGGTGGTCATGTGTTCTCCTCATTTCTCCGAAATCGACGGTCGGGCACGACCGCTTAGTTGTCACAAGTCTGCTGTGTCGCCCCCGACCTGCCCAAACCCGGGAGAGTGACGCAATCGGCCCGCTGCGGCCGGTTACCTTCGTGGTATCGAGAACGACACCAACCTCATCGTCACCCAGGACGGCACCCGCATCGATCCGGCCGTTGTTGAGTCTGCGCTGCGCGCCGACCCGATGGTCGCTCATGCCGCTGTCTTCGGGACTGGCCACACCTATCTCACGGCGCTGCTCGCCCTCGACCCTGCCGTGGTGCGGGACTGGGCTGCAGAGCAGGGGCGCAGCGGCGAGAGCCTCGCCCAACTCGCCCACGACGACGAGCTCATCCAGACCGTCGCTCTGAGCCTTGCTTACGCGAACCGAGACCTGCAGCGCGAACAGCGCGTCCGGGCCTTCACGATCGTCGGCGAGGAATGGGTGCGCGGTTCGGCCCTGCTGACCTTCGACTCCAAGCCCCAGCGCGCAGCGATCGCAGAGCGCTACGCCGCCGATCTTGACGCCATGTTCGACGGCGACCCGTTCGTTGCCCCGGCCACCAACGCGCCGGCGCCGACCGCTGCGCCGGTTGCGCAGTTCTACTCAGAAGCAGACGAGCTGCCCGACGGCGACCCGTTCTTCAACGACGAGGAGTCGTCGTACGACGAGCCCGTCAACGACCCCACCATCCCGCCGTTCGTCACCGAGCAGCACACCGTGCCGCCGCGCCCGGCACCCCCGAAGGCGCCGCCTGTCGGCAGCTTCCCGCCCGCCGCCTCGGGTGCGGAGGGCGGCCTCGTCGACCCCACACCCAGTTGGTCGGCGGTGCTCCGTCCCGAGCGTCCGCTCGCCCCGAAGGACCCCAGCGCGCGTCGCCCTCAGCCTGCATCTGCCGCAAGCGGCGGGGGCGGCATGCAGTTCACCGACGAAGTGCTCCCCGTTGGCGACGAAGCCGACGACAGCCGTGTGTGGGACGAAGCCTGGCAAGAGCCGCGTCCGCCGGCCAAGCGCTGGTGGTGGGCCGTACTCATCGCGCTCGTGGTCGTTGCTGCAGGCGCGCTGGTGGTGAAGACCATCTCCAACAACGACTCGGGTGAAGAGTCCGCCATCACCGAAGTGCTCGACACCACGCCCGACACGCTGTTCGAGGATCCCGATGCGGTCGACACCTCCGTCGTCGACACCACGCCCGACACCACCGAGGTAGTCACCGTTCCCGTGGCCACCGACTCATTGCTCGTCACGGTCGAGAAGTCCACCAGCCTCACCACGTTCCTTGCCGCCATCAAGGCTGCTGGCCTCGAGGCAGACCTCACGGGCACCGTTCCCGTCACGGTGTTCGCACCCACCGACGAGGCGTTCAAGAAACTCGACCCCGAGGTACTCACGGCGCTGCTCGCGAACAAGGAGTTGCTCGCACGCATCCTTCGCCACCACATCGTCGACGGATCAATCAACGCAGAGAACCTCACCGAGGGCAACATCGCCGCACGCGACGGCACCACGATCCTCGTGGCTACCACCACCGACATCACGTTCGACAAGAACGCCCGACCGGTAGATACCGACATCCCGGCATCGAACGGCGTTCTGCACACCATCGACACGGTGCTGCTGCCGCCCGACCTCGACCCGGCGTCGATCATCCCCACCACCACACTGCCGGCGAAGTTGCTCTACACCGTCTACTTCGGTACGACCACTCGAAACCTCGACGACACGGCGAAGGCCGAGGTCGAGAGCGCAGCCGAGGCCATCAAGGCACTGCCCGCAGATTCGGTGGTCACCATCACCGGCTACACCATGAAGAGCGGTACCGCAGGCCATCGCAAGTACCTCGCAAAGCTTCGGGCCAACACGGTGATCAAGGCCCTGAAGAAGGCCGGCGCCACCAACGTCACCTACAAGATCGTCACCGTCACCGACCTGCCCCGCTCGGGCGACAAGGAACTCGCCCGCCGAGCCGAAATCGCACTGCCTGGCTACGACCCGTCGGCTCCTACCACCACGGTGGTCACCTCCACCACCGTGGCATCGGCCACTACCACCACACGCCCCTGAGCCTGCCCTCGCGGGTGGGCGCAGCACTGGCGTGCTGCCTCACTCGTGGTGCAGTTTCTCGGCGATTCGACTGAGCGACCACAGGTCGGTCTCGTCGAGGTAGCGAACGAATACGTCGTTCACGAATCGCTCATACGCGGGTTGGCACCGGCGGTATTCCTCACGGCCGATGCGCGTTAGCTGAACGTGCACGGCGCGACCGTCTGCCTTGGATCGCTCGCGCTGCACGAGTCCGAGGCGCACCAGGCGATCACAGATGCGTGACGCCGTAGGTCGCCCAACCACCAGTTCCTCGGCGAGTTCGTGCATGCGCATCTGCCCACCGCGTGCCTGCAACAAGGCAAGCACGCGATAGTGCGACAGAGCCTGGTCGCGCTGCTTGTCGAGCAGACGCTCGATCTCTGCCTCCATCCGAACCACGGCGAGGCGCGTCGCCTCCCAGGCAGCGAGTTGCTCTCCTTCAGCGCGGGGCACGGATGAATCGTAGAGCGATCAGCCCGCGCGTTCAGCAGCAAAGGCGAGTGCCTCATCCCACGACGCCTGCTCGGCGAGCAACTTGCGGAACGGCATCACCACCTTGGGCATCGAGACCCCGAGCGCGGCCCGCAGTTTTCCCTTGCTCCCATAGAGCGCTACGAAGCGACGCTCGTCCACCGAACCGGCGACGATGCGCACCTCGTCGTCTCCACTTCCGCGACCGAGGTATTGGATGCGCGCATCGAATTGATCGCTCCAGAAGAACGGCACCGTGGTGAACGGCGTGGCGGGCTCACCCCTCGACGTCGCGAGGAGGTTGGCCGCAGCGGCAGCACCCTGTTCCGAGGCGGTGGTCCAGTGCTCCACCCGCATCTCCTCACCGAACAACGCGTTGGGCCACCGCACGAGATCGCCAGCCGCGTACACGCCCGCTACCCCGGTGTTCAGCGTGGCATCGCACACCACGCCGTCGCGCAGTTCGAGACCGCTGCCCTCGAGCCATCCCGTGTTTGGTACGACGCCAATTCCTACGAGCACCACGTCGGCCGTGATCAGCGAACCGTCGCCAAGCCGCACCCCGGACACGCTTGTCCCGTTCCCTTCGATACCGGCCACCTGTACGCCACAGCGCACCTCGACACCGTTGTCGGCGTGTACCGCAGCGATGGCGTTACCCAGTTCCGGGCCGAGTGCGCGTACCAACGGAGCCGCCAACCCTTCGAGCACCGTCACCTCGCACCCGTAGGCCCGGCGTGCAGTGGCCGCTGCCTCGAGGCCGATGAATCCGGCCCCGATGACCACCAGTCGGCCCGGCGTGTTGCGGCTTTCCAGATCTGCACGCAGGGAAAGGGAGTCGTCGAGCGTGCGCAGTTCGTGCATCCCCGCGAGCGCCGGTGCATTGGGCAGCGGCCGACAGGATGCCCCCGTAGCGATGATGAGGCCGTCGTAGTGCAGCACCTCGCCATCGCCCAGCGTGACGCTTCGCGTGACGGTGTCGAGTGACATCGCTGGCGAGCCAAGCCGGAGGGTGAGGTTGAGTTCACCCAGCATCTCCGGTTTGCGGAGCGCTATCTGCTCGAGTTGCCACTCTCCAGCAAGAAACTTCTTCGACAACGGCGGCCGGTCGTAGGGCAGATGTCGTTCGGCACCCACCACGGTAATCACTCCGCCGAATCCGAGTGTGCGAAGGTTCTCCGCTGCCCGCAGACCGGCAAGCGACGAACCGACGACCACTACGTTCTCCATAGCGCTGGACGGTATACCGTGAATTGCTCAGGAGGTAACGATGGGGGCATTGGACGGAATCCGCGTACTGGACGCCGGGCTGTTGGTTCAGGGACCACAGGCAGCGGCGCTTCTGTCTGACATGGGCGCCGACGTCATCAAGGTAGAGCTTCCGGGCTTTGGCGATCAGGCCCGTTGGATACCGGTGAGCGAGACCGATCGGCGTGCGCCGTACTTCGTTGCCACGAACCGCGGCAAGCGGAGTGTGAGCATCGACCTGCGCAAGCCCGAGGGGCGGGAGATCTTCCTCAAGCTTGCAGAAACTGCAGACGTGGTGATCTCGAACTTCAAGGGCGGCACCATGGACGACTGGGGCCTGTCCTACGAAGCCGTCGCAGCCCGCAACCCGCGCATCATCTACGCAACCGGAACGGTGTTCGGACCCATCGGCCCCGACGCGAGTAGAGAAGGTGCAGACCTCGCTGGTCAGGCCGCAGGTGGCCTCATCTCCACCACCGGCGTGAACGGTGGTGCACCCACCCCGGTGGGCGTCACCATCGCCGACTTCATCGCCAGCCAGAGCATGGCGAACGGCATCCTTGCGGCGCTCTTCGCGCGCGGTAACTCCGGCAAGGGACAGCGAGTGGACGTGTCGCTGGTCGGCTCGCAGATCTGGGCTCAGGCCAGCGAGTACGCGTCGTACGGGCTCTCGGGTGCGCAGCCAGGTCGATCGAACCACGGACATCCGCTCATCCACGCGGCGTACTTCATCGTTCCCACCAAGGACGGTTGGCTGGCGCTCATCGGCGTGCCGATGCCGCTGCGGCCGGCGTTCTACCAGTGCATCAATCGCCCGGATCTCGCTACCGACGAGCGCTTTGCTGGCGTGCTCTATTCGCCAGAGGTGAAAGCAGCGCTGCACGCAGAATTCAGCAAGGTGTTCCCGGAGCGCACCACCGCCGAATGGTGCGAGATCCTGCGCAAGGCCGGACAGCGCTATGCGCCAGTGCGTGGCTACGCCGAGGTGATGGACGACCCGCAGATGTGGGAGAACGGCTATCTCTCGGTGCTGCAGCATCCCGAATGGGGAGACGTGCGCATGGCGGGCGTGCCGATCCGCATGAGTGATACTCCGCTGAAGCCCGGTGACTTCCTTGCAGAACTCGGTCAGGACACCGAGTTGGTCCTCATGGAGCTCGGATACGAGTGGGAGCAGATCGAGGCGTTCCGTAGCGCCGGCGCGATCTAGCCCACGTGCCCACTGCACAGACCATTCCTCACGCCGACGACTCGAGGCTGAGCGACTACCGCGATCTGCGCGAACCGGCGCGTCGAGCTGCCCTGGAGGCCGATGGCGGACACTTTGTCGCCGAGGGAGTCACCGTGGTGCGCCGACTGCTCGAATCATCATTGCGCGTCCGATCGGTGCTCGTGCTCGAGGGACGAGAGGAGCGCGTGGCGGACCTCGTTGCTGATGCCGTGCCCTTCTATGTCGTGTCCAAGGAGGTGATGAACTCGTTGGTGGGATTCGACCTGCACCGCGGCGTGCTGGCCTGTGCAGACCGCCCACTGGCGATCCCACTCGTCCAACTTGCGCAGACCAGTCGAACGATTGCCGTTCTGGAGGGTCTCAACGATCACGAAAATCTCGGCGCGATCGCCAGGAGTGCGCGTGCACTCGGCATCGATGCCCTGCTGCTCGACCCCACTACTGCAGACCCGTGGTACCGACGGGCAGTGCGGGTCTCGATGGGGGAAATGATCTATCTACCGATGGCGCGCTCCACCAACTGGCCCGAGGATCTCGATGTGCTCCGTGCGAACGGCTACGTGGTGGCTGCGCTCACTCCCGCGCCCGATGCAGTGAGCCTTGCGTCGTTCGCTGCGACGAGCCCCGAACGCGTGGCGCTCTTGCTCGGCGCGGAAGGTCCTGGCCTCACGTCCACGGCGCTCTCGCTGTCTGACGTGCGCGTGCGAATCCCGATACGCACGAGCGTCGACTCGCTGAACGTCGGACACGCCGCGGCAATTGCGTTTGCGGCGCTCGGCCACCCTTCCGACTGACCCCGGTGTGGCCGCCGACCTAGGCTCACCAGCGTGACAAGCGCACTGTTCCTCGGACTCGACTCGATGGATGTCGAACTGACGCGACGTTGGGCTGCCGAAGGCCGGCTTCCGCACTTCGCCCGCCTCTTCGAGTCGTGGTCGTCGCTCCCCACGAAGAATCCCGAGGGGCTCCTCGTGGGCGGTCTGTGGCCTGCCTTCTGGTCCGGTGGTGGTCCGGCCCATCACGGTTCCTACTGCTGGCGCCAATTAGTGCCGGGCACCTACACCACCGCCATCATGACGCCCACCGACTTCGACACCGAACCCTTCTGGGTGCGTCTGGATGAAGCGGGTGTTCGTTGCGCGATCTTCGACATGCCCCTTGTGCGTCCGATCCCGCTGCACAACGGCGTGCACATCGTGGACTGGGGTTCTCACGACAGCCAGTTGGACACTGCTGTTACCGATTCGTGGGTAGCAGAACGCCTCGAGACACTCGGCAGGTACCCACAGAAGCGATGCGACATCACGGTGGCCGAGCACGGAAGGGAGCGTCTCTTCCACGATCTGCATCAGGGCATCGGTATGCGCAGCGACGCGTTGTCCTTCCTCCTCGGCAACAACTTCGACTTCGTGGCAACCGTGTTCTCCGAGACACACTGCGTCGGCCATCAGCTGTATCACCTGCACGACCCAGCACATCCCCGGTACGACGCCGACATGCGTCAGGCACTCGGGGACGACCCGATGCTTCTGATCTACCAGGACATCGACGCAGCAGTTGGACGTGCTCTGGATGCGTTGCCCGACGATGCCTCGGCGATGGTGCTCTTCAGCCACGGCTTTGGTCTTCACTTCGACGGCAATCCACTGCTTGCCGAGATCCTCCGTCGGATCGCCGCGAAACACCGGCCCGCCGGCGCGCTCACGACGGTGCGCGAGCGGGTGTTGGTGCCGCTGCGCGGCGTGCGGCGACGCATAGAGCGAGCGCTCCATCCCAAGCGTGCCCATCCACGCCAGGTACGCAACATCGATGGCACCGCCCCGTGGTTCGAGATGCCCAACAACGATCTCTACGGAGCCGTCCGGCTGAACCTGCGTGGTCGTGAGCCGTGGGGCCGCGTTCGCCCA
>CANIBN010000107.1 GCA_947465505.1 Acidimicrobiales bacterium
CGCGACATCCCCCTGTACATCGGCGCCACCGGCGACAAGATGATGGAGATGACCGGCGAGATCTGCGACGGGTGCGTGCTCAACTACGTCGTGCCCGTCGAGTACATCCGGTCTGCGGTCGACAAGCTTGCTGTGGGCGGCGCGAAGGCTGGCAAGACCATCGAACAGATCGACCGACCGGAGCTACTCGTGTGCTCGCTGTCGGACGACGACCCGAAGGAAGCCATCCGCACCGGAAAGGCGCTCGTCGCCTATTACCTCGGCACCGAGCCGCACATCATGGAGGCGAGCGGGGCCGATCCTGACCTTGTCAAGCGTGTCCAAGAGATCGTGGGATGGCCGGCCACCGAGGCCGACTATCGCAAGGCTGCAGACATCATCCCCGACTCGCTCGTTCGCAGCCTGATGGCGGTCGGTACGAGCCACGAGTGCCGGGAGAAGGTTGCCGAATACATCGATGCGGGTGTTACCTGCCCCATTCTTTTCCCCATGATGGACGACATTCACGCAGTGGTGGACGCATTCGGAGGCTGGACACCGTGACCACCACACTCACCATCGAGGATGCAGCGATCGTCACGTCCGACGATCAGGGAACGGTGCATCCCCGCGGGTGGGTACACATCGTTGACGACGAGATCGTCGGCGTCGGTCAGGGAGAGGCCCCCGCCTCGGCACGTCAGGCAGACACCGTGTTCCAGGCGAGAGGTTGCGCGGTAATGCCCGGGATGGTGAACGCGCACACTCACCTGTTCCAGACCTTCTTCCGCGGTCTCGGCGACGACAAGTCGTTGCTCGACTGGCTCCGCGAGTACATCTGGCCGGCAGCGTCCGTGATGACCCCGGAGGAGATCGCCGCAGCGAGCGCGATCGGGATCATCGAAAACCTCCGTACCGGCGCCACCACGATCATCGATCACCAATATCTTCACCCCAGCGGCGGCCACGATGAGGCGGTTCTCGCGGCTGCCGATCGACTGGGCGTGCGGTTTCTGCTCGCAAGCGGGTGGGCGGATCGGAACTACGAACCGAGGTTGACCGAGACCTCCGGCCAAGTGGTCGAGCGCACGTCGGGTATCGCCAGCAAGTGGCAGAACGCGTCAAACGGCCGTTTACGACTGGAGACCGGTCCGCTTATCCCGTGGGGCTGTTCCGACGGAGCAGTGCAGGAAACCACTGCAGCCTCTCGAGCCTGGGGTGGAGGAATGCACGTGCACTGCGCCGAGACCGCTATCGAGGTCGAGATGAACCTTGGCGAGCGAGGCATGCGGCACATCCCGTGGCTCGATTCGCTGGGAGTGCTCGGTCCAGACACTCAACTGGCGCACGGCGTGTGGCTCGACGACGACGAACTCGACACCATCGCACGCTGCGGAGCGACGGTGGTGCACTGCCCGGTGAGCAACATGTACCTCGCCTCAGGAGTTGCTCGGGTGCCCGAGATGCTGCGCCGGGGTGTCACCGTTGCGCTTGCGTCCGATGGACCTGGGAGCAACAACCGCCAGGACATGTTCGAAGCGATGAAGGTCGCCGTCCTGCTCCAGAAGGTGCACCACCTCGACCCCGTCATCCTCCAGCCTGAGCAGGCGCTCCGGATGGCAACCCGGGGCGGGGCTGCGGCTGCAGGGCTTTCCGACCAGATCGGGGTCATTGCCCCCGGTCGGCTCGCCGATCTCGTCGTCGTCGACCTCGACAGTGTGTTTGTCGCACCCGTCCACCGTGTCGTCTCGGCGCTCGTCTTCAACGTCACTCCCCGAGAGGTGCGTCACGTCATCGTGGCGGGTCGACCGGTGATCCAGGATCGGCGTCTCGTCACGGCCGACGAACGCCAAGAGCTCCGACAGGCGCTCACCCGTTGTCGTGAACTCTTTGCGCGGGCAGGGCTGGGCCAACCTCTCGGACTAGATTGAGCAACGCTCTCGAACCGCTGCGGCGGGCCGGGAATACGTCTTGACGAGGAGGAACTCATGCCCAAGGTGGTCGACTATCACCGGCCGGCGTCGGTCGAGGAGGCCGTCGGTCTGCTTGCCCAGCCCAACACGGCTGTGCTGGCTGGCGGGACACGCGTGAACGCCACACCGTTCGCTGGACGCGTGGTCGCGGTGGACCTCCAGAGCCTGGGGCTGAGCGGCATCGAGGATGTCGGAGGGGGTCGGCTCCGTCTTGGCGCCACCACCACGCTTCAGGCGCTCGCCGACGATCCTCGCCTTCCCGACCTGATGCGCACCCTCGCCCGGCGCGAGGCACCCAGCACGATGCGCACCCTCGCGACCGTTGGTGGAACCATCGCCGCAGGCGGTTGGGAGAGCGAACTGCTCACCGGCTTCCTGGTCTGCGATGCGCAGGTTGAACTCCGAACCGCGACGGGTAGCCGCACCGTCACCCTGCCTGAACTCCTTGGCGACTGCGAACTGCTCCGGGGCACCCTCATTGTCTCCGTAACGCTTTCCGTCGACGGCGCCTTTGCAGCCGAGCGCACCGGACGCACTCCTGGCGATCAGGCGATTGTCTCCGCGATCGCAAGGCGATCCGGCGCCGGAATCGTGTCCGTCGCAGCCAGCGGTGTGGCGGCAACGCCGCTTCTACTCACCGACACCACCACGCTCGTACCTCCGTCGGATTTCCGTGGAACGAGCGAGTATCGATCCCATCTCGCGACGGTCCTCGTCGCCCGTGTTCGCAAGGCGGTCGGCGCATGAAGGCCATCTCCATCACCCTGAACGGCAAGCCGTGCTCCGCTCTGGTCGCTCCAGGAACCTCACTGCGTGATCTCCTGCGTGCCGAGGGATGCTTCAGCGTGCGCTTCGGCTCTGATGACGGGTCAACCGGCGCAGCCACCGTCTTGGTCGACGGTGTACCCGTATCCGCCGACGTCGTCCTCGCCGAACAGGCGGAGGGGCACGCTGTGGACACCCTCGAGGGCCTTGAGGGGCCAGGTGGTGAACTCCATCCGATCCAACAGGCGTTCATGGTCACCGGCGCACTCCAGTCGGGGTACTCAGCCGGGGCCATGATGATGGTCACCAAGGCACTGCTTGCGCGCACCCCCAATCCGAGCGAGGAGGAGATCCGCGACGCGCTCTCTGGCGTGCTCGACCGCGAGACTGCTTACGTCAAGGTTGTCGAGGCGGTACAGCGAGCCGCCGCGGTTCTGCGGGGCGACGCTGTCGAGCCATTCCGACCGCACATCCTGACCCCGCTTACCAATGGGCGAGATCCTGCGCCATACGAGCCAAAGCGTCCGGCTCCGGGTGTCTCCCCTGCCGTACCCCGTGTGATCCCGTCCCCGGACGTTCCCGAGATGTCGGTGGTCGGCAAGCCCGAGATCAAGGTCGACGCGCTCAAACTGGTCAAGGGAAACCCGGCGTTCTCCGACGACATCGAATTGCGCGGAATGCTCACAGCACGGGTGCTGCGCAGTCCGCATGCACACGCCCGCATCCTCGACATCGACGACTCGGCTGCGGTCGCCCTTCCCGGCGTCCATGCAGTCATCCACTTCAAGAACACACGCCGAGTGGTCTACGCGTCGGGCGGACAGAGTTGGCCGAACCCGCTGCCGTGGGATCAGGTGTCGTTCGACAACAAGGTGCGCCATGTCGGTGATCGCGTTGCTGCCGTGGCAGCCGATAGCGCAGATATCGCCGAGGAAGCCTTGAGGCTCATCAAGGTGACCTACGAGGTGCTCCCGTTCATCCTCGATGAACGCGACGCCATGAAGCCCGGGGCACCGGTCATCCACGAGGAATCCGATGCGGTCGGCATCCACGACGCAAGTCGCAACGTGGTGCACCACATCCTCGCAGCGACTGTTCCCGACGCAGCTCTCGAGGAGGCCTTCGACAGCGCCCACAAGGTGTACGAACACACCTTCCGCGTCCATCAGGTGCAGCAGACGCCCATCGAACCACATGTGTGCGTTGGTTGGCTCGACGAGGACGAACGTCTCGTGTTCCGTACCGCAACGCAGGTTCCGTTCCATGCTCGCCGCATGGTTGCCCCGCTCCTCGGACTGACGGTCAAGGACATCCGCGTGATCAAGCCCCGCATCGGCGGAGGATTCGGCGCAAAGCAGGAGATGCTCCTCGAGGACATCGTTGGGCACCTCGTGCTGAAGACCCGCAAGCCGGTTCGCCTCGTCCTCTCGCGGGAGGAGGAGTTCGCTTCATCGCGCAGTCGTCACCCGCAAACCATCACCTACCGCACCGGAGTTGACGACAAGGGGTTCCTCGTTGCGCAGGAGATGCGCATGATCGGCAACACGGGCCCGTACGGCACGCACGGTTTCACCGTGCAGAATGTCGCGGGCATCCGCGGACTGACGAGCTACAACTGCCCGGCAAAGAAGTTCGACTGCCACGTTGTGTACACCAACATCCCGGTTCCGGGTGCCTACCGCGGCTACGGAGCACCGCAAGCAGAGTTTGCGCTCGAGTGCCACATGGAGGACATCGCTCGCGACCTCGGAATGGACATGCTGGCCTTCAAGCGCCAGAACTGGGTGAAGGTCGGCGACAAGCTCGACATCGTCATGTACCTCGGCGAGCGCGGCACCGCCGCCGGCGAGGTCGATCCGGCCTCGTACCCGCCGGTAATGACCTCTGGCACCGAGGAATGCGTTGCCCAGGGTATGCGAGCTGCTGGGTGGCACCGCAGGAACGACCCCGACTGGGTAAGCCCACCGGATCGCCCGAACATTCGACGCGGCATCGGCTTTGCCTTCTGCATGCACGGAACGGCTATTCCCTTCCTCGATATGGGTGGATGTTCCATCAAGATGAACGACGACGGATCGTTCAACGTCCTGGCCGGCGCGGCCGACCTCGGCACCGGAGCAGACACCGTGCTGTCCCAGATCGCTGCAGAGGTGCTCGGCGTTCCGCTCGAGGACGTGAAGATGTACTCGGGCGATACCGATATGACCCCCTTCGACGTTGGGGCATACGCCTCGTCAACCACCTACATCTCTGGAACAGCGGTGAAGCGTGCGGCGGATGCCGTCCGCTGGCGCATCAAGTTGCGTGCTGCCCGTCTCCTCGGTATCCCCGAGGAAGAGGCGTGCTCGATCGAACTGCGCGACCGCAGGGCATGGGCGGCCGACGGCAGGTCGGTATCCCTGGAGGACATTGCGCTCAATTCGCTGCACACCGAGGACCACGAGCAGATCATGGGCACGGCGAGCTTCGTGTCGCCTGACTGCCCTCCGCCGTTCGGCGCCCAGTTCGCCGAGATCGAGCTCGATGTCGACACTGGACAGGTCACGGTGACGCGCCTCGTCATGGCGGTCGACTGCGGTGTTGCAATCAACCCGGTCACGGCCTCCGGCCAGATCGAGGGCGGCATGCTGCAGGCTCTCGGCTACGGCCACTGCGAGGAGTTCGCATTCGACGAGAGCGGCCGAATGGTCAACACTGAGTTCGACACCTACCGCATCTATCGAGCCGACGAGATGCCCGAGATGGAGGTCTTCCTCGTCCAGACCATGGAGGACTCCGGTCCGTTCGGGGCCAAGGCCGTTGCAGAGATCCCGAAGGACGGGGTTGCACCTGCGCTGCGCAGCGCAATTCTCAACGCGACCGGTGTCGCGATCGACGAGATTCCGTTCACACCAGAGCGCGTGTGGCGCGCACTTCGGAGCGCTCGCTCGTGACGCTCATCGTTGCCGATTGGGTGATCGCCGAACCCGGCGAGACGCCTCTGCAGCGCGCTGGCGTGAGGGTACAGGGTTCTCGCATCACCGAAATCGGCGACTCAGCATCTCTTCGTCAGCGGTATCCCGACGACGAGGTGGTCGATGGGGCGGGCTGCGTACTTGCACCTGGCTTCGTGAACACCCACGTCCATCTCTACGGCGTGTTGGCACACGGAATTCCGCTCGACGACGTGCCGAGTGGGTTCTGGCCCTTCCTCGAGGACTTCTGGTGGCCCCGCGTCGAAGATGCCCTGGATCACGACATGATCCTCACGGCGACCGAATGGGTCGGAGCCGAGATGCTCCGCACCGGGACCACGTGCTTTTACGACATTCTCGAGGCACCGAATGCACTGTCCGGCATCCTGGTTCGCCAGGCAGAGGTTGCAGAGCGTCTCGGACTCCGCGGCATCCTGTCGTTCGAGGCAACCCAGCGGGTGAGCACCGGTAACGGACAGGCGGGCCTCGACGAGAACCTTGCGATGATCCACGCCGGCCGCCAACGTGGCGCCGACAGCCTCGTCAGCGGCTTGATGTGCATCCACACGACGTTCACGTGTCCTCCGGCGTTCATCGAGCAGGCGTACGCGCTGGCAGTTGAGCACGACGTACCCCTCCACGCCCACGTCAACGAGGGCACTCACGAGGGACTCCTCTGCGCCGAACGATACGGCAAGCGAACCCTCGAACTGTACGACGAACTCGGGGTTGCGGGGAGCAGATTGCTGGCCTCGCAGTGCGTCCAACTGTCCGACCGCGAGCGGGCGATCATCGCTGAGCGCGGAGTTCGGGTCACCCATATGCCCCTCTCGAACTGCGAGGTCGGTGGCGGAATCGCCCCGATCCCCGAGCTCATCGACGCTGGCACCGTGGTTGGGCTCGGCAGCGATGGCTATCTGAACGACATGTTCTCCGTGATGCGTGGCGCACTGATGCTGCACAAGGCACGTCTGCTCAGTCCTCAGGTCATGCCGGCGAACCTCGTTTTCCGTCTGGCAACGTCGGGCGGCGCTGCTGCTCTCGGTCTCGGGGATCGGATCGGGCGACTCGCACCGGGCTATTTCGCAGACCTCCAGCTCATCGACGCTGCGTTCCCCACCCCTGCGTCGGCGCACAACCTCTATGACCAGTTGGTGCTCTGGCGGAGCGGGACCGACGTGCGCGACGTCATGGTGAACGGGTCGTGGCGAGTACGGAACGGCGAGGTGGCGGCATTCGATCGTGACGCTTCGCGGGCTCACGTCGGGGAACAGGCCATCAGGCTGTGGACCAAGTCCTGATCCGCGAGCTGCTACGGGCTGTCGAGAGCGGCCGTCCGGTGGTGCTGGCGACGGTCGTCAGCACGAGCCGCTCTGTCCCGCGTCATGCGGGCTCGAAGATGCTCGTGTTCGCCGACCGCTCCACCAAGGGGAGTATCGGAGGCGGCGAGATGGAGGCCCGCGTCGTCGAGGAATCCCTCGCGGCGCTCACCGACAGCCGTCCCCGACTCATCGACTATCAGCTCATCGACCCGACTCAGGGAGACCCGGGAGTCTGCGGGGGCGAGGTTCGTATCTATCTGGAGCCGCACATGCCAACGCCCACCATGTACGTACTCGGTTGCGGCCACGTCGGTCGAGCCGTGATCGACCTCGCCCATTGGATGGGCTTTCGGGTTGTCGCGTTCGACGATCGTCCCGATCAGGCTGACGCAACATCGCTTCCGCATGCCGACGCCGTGTACTCCGGAAGCCTCTCCGACGCCCTCGCACAGGACCCTCCCAGCGAGGAGTCTCACGTCGTGCTGGTTACCCGTAACGTCGCCCTCGATCTCGAACTCCTGCCGCTGATCCTCGACAGCAAGGCACGCTCCATCGGGGTCATGGGAAGCGCACGCCGCTGGCAGACCACCAGGCAGGCGCTTGTGGAGCGCGGCGTACCCGAAGCCCTGCTTGGTCGAGTTCGCTCCCCCATCGGGGTTGAACTCAAGGCGGAGACACCCGAGGAGATCGCCGTCTCCATCCTTGCCGAGGTCGTCGCCCTGCGACGCGGGGCGCTCTAGCCCGTGTTCTTCAATGACCATCTCGTCATCGTGCGAGGGGGCGGAGACCTCGGCACCGGCGTTGTGGCCCGCCTTCACCGCAGCGGGTTTCCCATTGTGGTCACCGAATTGGAACGACCACTTACCGTGCGCCGCACGGTGGCCGTGTCGTCAGCAGTACACGATGGCGAGATCACCGTGGAGGGCATGCACGCACGTCATGTCGAAACTGCGGAGTATGCCGTCCGCCTGGCCCGCGAGGGCACAGTGGCAGTGCTCGTCTCGGAGATGCTGCCAACGATCGACCGATCTGTCGTTGTCGACGCCCGTCTGGCGAAGTACAACCTCGACACCAAGATCGACGATGCACCGCTCGTCGTAGCGCTCGGTCCGGGCTTCACGGTGGGAGTCGACTGCCATGCAGTCGTGGAAACCGCGCGTGGCCAGCACCTCGGCAGAGTTCTGCGAAGCGGAAGTGCGCTCCCGAATACCGGCATACCCGGCGAGATTGGTGGAAAGGGGTCAGAACGGGTGCTCCGAACCCCCATTGGCGGGCTCACTCGCTGGAGGGTGCAGATCGGGGATGTCGTCCGCAAGGGAGAAGAGATCGGTCGCGTTGGCGGAGCGGTTATCTCGGCCCCGTTCGATGGAGTCGTTCGGGGCCTGATCGCTGGAGGCACGCCAGTGTGGATCGGCATGAAGATCGGTGATATCGATCCACGGCTCGACACTCGTTGTGACGAGATCTCCGACAAGGCGTTGGCCATCGGTGGAGGGGTTCTCGAAGCGGTCATGTCATGGCTCTCGGCACGATCCTGATCGATGCGCTCGACATCGGGCCCGGTGACCGCATCGCCTTGGTCGGAGGTGGCGGCAAGAGCACGCTGATGCGCCACCTCTGCGTTGAGGGCACGGCGCGCGGCTGGTCGTGTATTGCAGGTACCACCACCAAGGTCTACGCGAAACAGGCCGAGGCATTTCCCCGCTTCCTCGCTGACCGAACTGTGGGCGACAAGGTCGAGGGCGTCGAGCCCGACGCAGTTGACCGGTATTGCGAAGAGCACCGGCCCGATCTCTGTGTCATTGAGGCTGATGGATCACGCTCCCGCCGCGTGAAGGCGCCCTCCGACAACGAGCCGCCGATCCCC
>CANIBN010000108.1 GCA_947465505.1 Acidimicrobiales bacterium
GCTTCGATGAACTTGTTCGGCTTCGATCCGAGCGTGCTCGATCTCGTGCGCGCCGAGTGGGAGGCGTGGATTCCCGGCAAGGTGCACGACGAGGAGGACGAGTGCCGTCTTCCGGAGGTACTCAACGATCTCGTCGCCACCGGACGGGCCGCCGTGGACGTCGTGCGCACCACGGGGTCGTGGATGGGGATCACCTATACCGAGGACCTCGAGCCCACCCGAGCCGCCCTCGCCCACCGCTTCGCATAGCGCTCGGTGCGGGGCTCGCCGGGCTCCCTACCGCAAAGTCCGCGCCTCGCTCACCCGAGACTCGCAGGCTCGCTCGTACGTTCGCTCGCCTAGCGGCTTTGCCGGTTGCCCGCCTCGCCGTCCTTCCGGTCCGCTGTGGCTTCGCGTGCGTGCAGGGCAGCGGGCGGCCTCTCGTTCTCGGTTACTTCAGTGTGATGGGGGTGCCGGACTGGGGCTTGTTCACGAGGTCGAAGAAGTCGTTGCCCTTGTCGTCCACCACGATGAACGCCGGGAAATCCTTCACCTCGATCTTCCACACGGCCTCCATGCCGAGCTCGGGGTACTCCAGCACCTCGACCTTGGTGATGCAGTCCTGCGCAAGTCGCGCGGCGGGGCCGCCGATGGAACCGAGGTAGAACCCGCCGTACTTCTTGCACGCATCGGTGACCTGCTTGGAGCGGTTGCCCTTGGCGAGCATCACGAACGAGCCGCCAGCGGCCTGGAACTCGTCGACGTAGCTGTCCATGCGGCCCGCCGTGGTGGGGCCGAACGCACCGGACGCCATGCCCGTCGGCGTCTTGGCGGGGCCGGCGTAGTAGACGCACATGTTTGCGAGGTAGTCGGGCATGCCGAGACCTGCGTCGAGGCGCTCCTTGATCTTGGCGTGAGCGATGTCACGTGCAACCACGAGCGAGCCCGTGAGCATCACGCGCGTCTTCACCGGGTACTTCGTCAGTTCGGCGCGGATCTCGCTCATCGGCTTGTTGATGTCGATGTGTACGACCGCCTCGTCGGCGAGGTCGTCGTGCGTGGTCTCGGGGAGGAAGCGAGCGGGATCGGTCTCGAGTTGCTCGAGGAAGATGCCGTCGGCGGTGATCTTGCCGAGCGCCTGACGGTCGGCAGAACACGACACGGCGATGGCAACCGGGCACGATGCGCCGTGACGCGGGAGGCGGATAATGCGCACGTCGTGGCAGAAGTACTTGCCGCCGAACTGTGCGCCGATGCCGGTCTGCTGAGCGAGCTTCAGCACCTGTGCCTCGAGCTCGACATCGCGGAAGCCATTGCCGAGTGCAGAACCGTGCGTGGGCAGCGAGTCGAGGTAGCGGGCGCTCGCCAGCTTCGCGGTTTCGAGCGCAGACTCTGCCGACGTACCGCCGATGGCAATCGCGAGGTGGTACGGCGGGCAGGCTGCGGTGCCGAGCGTCTTGATCTTGTCGAAGATCCACGGGCCGAGTGCCTTCGGGTTCAGCAGCGCCTTAGTCTCCTGGTACAGGTAGCTCTTGTTGGCGCTGCCCCCGCCCTTGGCCATGAACAGGAACTTGTAGGCATCGCCGTCGACCGCAGAGATCTTGATCTCAGCGGGCAGGTTGTTGCCCGTGTTCTTCTCCTCGTACATGTCGAGCGGCGCCATCTGGCTGTACCGCAGGTTGCTCGTCTGATACGTGTTGAACACACCGCGTGCGATCGCCATCTCGTCGCCGCCGCCGGTAAACACGAACTGGCCCTTCTTCGCCTTCACGATCGCCGTGCCGGTGTCCTGACACATCGGCAGCACGCCACCAGCGGAGATGCACGCGTTCTTCAGCAGGTCCATCGCTACGAAACGGTCGTTGTCGCTCGCCTCGGGGTCGTCGAGGATGTTGCGCAGTTGCTGCAGGTGACCCGGGCGGAGGAGGTGCGCAATGTCGCGCATACCTTCCTGTGTGATGCGAGTGAGTGCCTCTCGCTCGACACGCAGGAACGTTCCTGCCGGCGTCTCGAACGTCGACACGCCCTCTGCGGTGACGAGTCGGTACGGCGTGTCGTCGTGTGCGAGCGGCAGCAGTTCGGTGAACTCGAACTCGGGCATGTCTCCAACCTCCGGAGTATGTGCGTAGTAGTTGCCGAGATCGAGTACCTCGATGAACTCGGGCTCGGCCATGGTGGCAACCGTATCGGGGTGTCCGGGTCGGTATTCAGCCCCGGGTGATCACGCACAGCGCTTCAGCGCGGCGGTGAATGAATCAGCCAGCAGCGGGCGAGCCCTCGAAGGGCGACGGGTCGCCAGCATCGGGGATCGTCGGCGACGACCACGATGTGGTGGACGCGATCTCGCGCGCAACAGTGCGCCACGCAGCAGGGTCCCAGCCCTCCGCAGAAGCGGCAAGCTTTCCGTCACCGCGCACGAACACGAATGCCGGCAGCGACGAGAGGCCGAGTGCCTTCACCGCGGTGCGATCGGGATCGCAGAACACGAGGAACTCGTCCGCAAGCGGTCCGAGGAACTCGCGTGCCTCGTCGGCACTGCAGGTAATGAGGAAGTTGACGCGCACTGCTGCACCGCGGAACCCGTGCAGGATGCGCTTGGCCGTGGGGAGGATCCACGACGACTGGTTGGTGTAGGGGTCGAGCACCACCGAAGCAAGATGAAAGGTGGTGAGCCACTCCTGGAGGGAGCGGGGGTCTCCGTGCAGCGGGGTCAGCACGAGGTCGCCAGAGGGATCGGTCGCCATCGGGCTATGACGGTAGCGCGGCGACGATAGCGTCCCCCAAGTGCACCCCATTGAGCGGCTGAGATATGTGGCTCGCTCGTCCGGGGTCGACCAGCGCAGCCTCGTCCGGGAGACCGCTATGGCCCTGCGGGGACTGCGGGGCGACCCGACCGGATTGCTGGTGTCCTGCCGCCGCATCCTTGAGCGTCATCCCACGTCAGGGGCACTATGGGCCCTTGCGGCCCGCACCCTCACGGCTACCGATCCGGCTATGGAACTGGGGCTGTTCGGCCGTCTGGTGGACGAGGACCCCACCCCGGAGATCGTCTACAACTCCCTGCCGGAGGACGCCACGGTATGCGTACTCGGATGGCCCGATCTGGCAGCCGAGGCGCTGGTGCGCAGGGGTGACGTGAGCGTGCTCGCCGTCGACGTGCTGGGCGAGGGCTCAGGGTTCGCGCAGCGCCTGCGTCGGGCTGACGTGGACGCCGAGTGTGTGCCGCCCGCCGGTCTCGGCGCTGCCGTGGGGTCGGCAGACCTTGTGCTGATTGAGGCATCGGCCGCCTCTGCCGAGGGAGTGCTGGCGGTCGCCGGGTCCCGGGCTGCTGCCGCCGTTTCCTACTGCACTGAACTGCCCGTGTGGGCAGTGGTCGGGCATGGCCGTCGGCTCCCTGCACCGCTGTGGGGCGCGCTGCTCAACCGACTCAGCAGCGGCACCGATCCGTGGGAACTCGACGATGAGGTGGTTCCCGCCGGCACCATCAGTCACGTCATCGGCCCGAACGGGTACGCACTCGGCACGGCCGACCTCGACCGTCCCGAGTGCCCGGCAGCGCCCGAACTGCTCAAGCTCGTCAGCCGCTGAGACGGGGGTGCGATGGCCGACACCACAGCACTCCGTGTCCTCCAGCTGAACACCTGGAACGTCGAGGGGCCGTGGCCGCAGCGACTCCAAGAGATCGTTGCGCAGATCGATCGTTTGCGGCCCGACGTCGTGAGCCTCCAGGAGGTCGTGTCGGGCCCTGACGGGCGGTCGAGCGCTCATATCCTCGCCGACGCACTCGTTGCCGGTGGAACGCACCCGTGGCACGTGGCCTATGCGGGTACGCCGTATCCCGAGGAGGTGCTCGGTGTGCCCGAGGGAGCGCTGTGGGGTGTTGCGGTGCTGAGTCGCTGGCCGATCGAGGCCGAGCACTCGCAACTGCTTGCGGACGGCTACCCGAGCATGTGGATGGTGCTGCACGCGCGCACGAACCAGATCGACGTGTTCTCCACCCACCTCACGCCCGCCGCTCACGACGGCGTGTGGCGTGAGCGGCAGGTGCTCGAGGTGGATGCGTTTGTGCGCATGCATCAGGGCGAGTCGCCGCTGCCGGTCATCCTCTGCGGTGACCTGAACGCCGCGCCGGAGTCGAGCGAGATCCGCTTCCTCACCGGCCTGCAGAGCCTTGAGGGGCGCAGCACCTACTACCAGGACGCGTGGGCCGCGGCTGGCGACGGCGGACCCGGATACACCTGGGACCCGCAGAATCCCTTTGCGGCGCCGCTCCATCTGCACCCGAAGCGGGTGGACTACGTCTTGGTGGGCGACCACTTCCCGTTCAACGCCCCCTCCGCTCCCGGGGCGGCACCCGGTGATGGCACGGGAAAGGTGCTGCACTGCGAACTCGTTGGCCCTCAGTCGCTCACCGGCACCCATCCGAGCGATCACCATGGGGTTTTTGCGCTGGTGGCTTGGTCGGGTGTCGCCCCACGGGGATAGCGTTCCCGACCATGTCTCCCCGTTCCCGTGACCTGCCGCGCCGTTCCTGCCTCTCCATCCCCGGCTCCTCGGAGAAGATGGTCGGAAAGGGCCCCGGCATCCCCGCCGACATGATCTTCCTCGACCTCGAGGACGCCGTTGCCCCCAAGGAGAAGGAAGCAGCCCGCGGCAAGATCGCGCACGCGCTGCGCACCCTCGACTGGGGCGACAAGGTGATGTGCGTTCGTGTCAACGATTGGTCCACCAAGTGGACGGCGTACGACATCATCGAGGTCGTCGGCAACGCCGGCCCGCGTCTCGACGAGATCATGCTCCCGAAGGTTGAGTCCGCAGCGCAGATCGTCGCTACCGACATGCTGCTGCGCCAGGTGGAAATCGCCGCCGGCCTGCCCATCGGCCACATCGGTATCGAGGCCCAGATCGAGACCGCCCGCGGCCTCATCAACGTCGAGGAGATCTGCGCAGCGTCGCCCCGCCTCGAGACCATCATCTTCGGGCCCGCCGACTTCGCTGCCAGCATGGAGATGCCGGTGCTCACCGGTGGCGTGCAGATCCCGCAGTACCCCGGCGACCACTTCCACTACGTGTTCTCCAAGATCCTCATGGCCGGCCGCGCCAACGGCCTGCAGGTCATCGACGGGCCCTACCTGTACATCCGTGACGGCGAGGGCTTCCGCGATTACTGCAACCGCACCCGCACGCTCGGCTACGACGGCAAGTGGGCACTGCACCCCGACCAGGTCACCATCCTCAACGAAGTGTTCTCGCCCACGCAGGAACAGTTCGACCGTGCGCATGCAATCCTCGATGCCTACAACTTCGCCACCGAGGACGAGGGCAAGGGTGCGGTGATGTTCGGCGAGGAGATGATCGACGAGGCAAGCCGCAAGATGGCGCTCAAGTTCATCTCCCGCGGCGAGCGTGCGGGCCTCGTACGCACCGCCTCCTGATCGACACACTGTGAGCCAGAAGCGCTTCGACGCACTGCTGTTTGATGCCGGTGGCGTCTTCGTCGTCCCCGATCACGTAGCGCTCGGCGACGCGCTGGGCCACCGGCCGAACTCGCTTGACGGGCATCGTGCGCACTACTACGCGCTCAGCGCGCTCGAGCGCGATGCGCTGTCGAACAAGGCGAAGGATGCCGACGGCATCGAACACCTCGACTGGTCGGTGTACCGCGGTGCATGGGCCGAGGCCATCGGTGACACCGCACCGCACACCGTGGAGGACCGTCTCCGTCGCGTGTGGACGGCGCTGCTGTGGCGAGCACGCATCGAGGAGTCGGTCGCAGCGCTGTGGAAGTTGTTCAACCGCAAGGTGCCCATCGGCGTTGTCTCCAACGCGAGCGGGCAGATCGAGGGCATCCTCGCCACACAGGGAATCTGTCAGGTCGGTGCCGGAGCGGGTGTTCCGGTGAGTGTGGTGAGCGACTCTCACGTGGTCGGCTATGCGAAGCCCGATCCGCGGGTGTTCGAGCCGGCGCTCGCCGTGCTGGCGGGGCAGGGGATCACCGACAGTTCGCGCATCGGCTACATCGGTGACTCGTTCATTAACGACGTTGCCGGCGCTGCGGCAGCCGGTCTGGTGCCGCTGCACCTCGATCCGTACGGGCTGTACGACGACCTCGGCCACGAGCGGATCCAGTCGCTGCACGACCTTCTCGACTGGGTGTGACGATGACCGGCAACGACGGATCCGATCGTGTGCCGGGTAGCGAGGTATCGGCGCGCTGGGTGAAGTGGCGTCGCGCCATCGACCTCGACGAGTACGACGCTCGCTGGCAGCGAATGATCGACGCCGGTGAGGCGGCGCACGGCGAGGCCGACTTCATCGACATGCTCGGTACAGGTGCGGTGCTCGACGCGGGATGCGGCACCGGTCGTCTCGCGATCGAACTGGCGCGCCGCGGTCGCGAGGTTGTCGGCGTGGACCTCGATGTTGACATGGTGGACCGTGCACGCCGCAAGGCACCGCAGATCGAGTGGCACGTTGCAGATCTTGCGACGGTTCGGCTCGGTCGCACGTTCCCCATCGTCGTGATGGCGGGCAACATCATGCTGTTCTGCAAGCCGGAAGACCGTGGCGCCATCGTCGCCAATCTGGCGGAGCACCTCGAGCCCGGTGGTCGACTGGTCGCCGGCTTCAGCCTCGACGCACAGGGGTATCCCGTGGAGCGTTACGACGAACTGTGTGCTGCAGCAGGTCTGGTGCTGGAGGCGCGCTACGCCACCTGGGAGCGAGCGCCGTTCGCTGGCGGCGACAGTGCTGGCGGGAACGATGTCGGCGGGAACGGTGTCGGCGGGAACGGTGTCGGCGGGGACGGTGCCGGCGGCGACTACGCCGTCAGCGTCCACCGCAAGCCCTAACCCCACCACGGTTTCGGGCTTATTTCTGGTCGAAAATCGACCAGAAATAAGCCCGAAAGTCTGCGACTTGCAGCGGGAAATGAGGTTGTACGCTTCCTGCTTGTCGGCGGAACTCCTCGTAGCCGGAGGTGACAACCATGACTCGATCGAGACGTGCAGGTCTTGCGGCGGTGCTGACCGTCGCCAGTGCGTTACTCGTTTCGTGCTCGGACAGCAGCGTCAAAGGTGTGGGTTTCGACGGTGGCCTGCAGATCGTCGGGTTCGCACCGGAACCTACTGATGCAACCCTGACCGTCTGCTTCGACTCCCTCCCCTGCAGCAGTGCGCCCGCACTCCCGGGTCGTGCAGATGCTCCCGACTTCTATGCGTACTCGTTGCCGCCCGAACCGACGGACGCGAAGGACCAGTGGAAGCCGCACACCGTGCACGTCACGGTGACCCGTCAGGATGGCTCTGTCCGGCTCGAGGGCGTTGCACAGGTGAAGACCGCAGCGGTCCGGCCGGCGCGCTGTTACGACGAAGGCCTGGTGCTGGCGGTCGCCTTCGACTCGTCGGGTGAGCTGAAGGCAGCGAAGCCGAACCTGCACTTCTCCTGCGACGGCATCGAGGCGCCGAGCAAATAGCGCGAAACCTCAGTGATGTGGGTCGATTTCTTGTGGACAGGTCACAAGAAATCGACCGAGAAACCTCGAGGGGCAGGGCTACTTGCCGAGCGAGTCGACCAGGCGGCGGGCAACCACCTTCAGGCACAGGGTCTCGTCGGCGCCCTCGAAGATACTGAGCACGCGGGCATCGACGAACAGTCGGCTCACGCTGTACTCCTCGGCATAGCCGTAGCCGCCGTGGATCTGCATGGCCTCACGGGTAACCCACTCGGCGGCCTTGCACACGTAGGCCTTCACCATCGAGGCTTCCATCTGGCCCTGGCCCTTGGCCATCAACGTGGCGACGGAGTACGAGAACTGGCGGGCAGCCTGGATGACGAACGCCATGCGGCCGAGCTTCACCTTGGTGAGCTCGTAGTCGCCCACCGCACTGCCGAACACCTTGCGGTCCTGCGAGTAGGTGAGGGCAGCCTCATACGCAGCCTGCATCACACCGACAGCGCGAGCGGCGGTCTGCAGACGGCCGTTCTCGAAGCCTTCCATCTGGTAGTAGAAGCCCTTGCCCATGCCGCCCTCGAGACCGATGAGGTTCTCGGCCGGCACCCACCAGCTGTCGAGCGCGATCTCGTACGAGTGCATGCCGCGGTAACCGATGGTGTCGATGGGGCGACCCTCCATCTTCCCGCCGCCGGGCTGGGTGAACTGGAAGCCGTGTGCGTCACCGAGGGGCTTGGGCACGATGAACACCGAGAGACCACGGTGGGTCTTGCTGCGGTCCGGATCGGTGCGGGCGAGCAGCATGAGAACGTTGGCCCGTGCAGCAAAGGTGCACCAGGTCTTCACGCCGTTGATCACGTAGCCGGCCTCACCGTTCGGGCCTGCGGCCGGGGTGCCCGTGACCTTGATACCGGCAACGTCGGAGCCATAGTCGGGCTCGGTAACGGCGACGGCGCACATCACTTCGGCGGTGGCGAGCTTGGGCAGCCACTCCTGCTTCTGCTCCTCGGTGCCGCCCTTCACGAGTGCACGCGTGAGGATCTCGGGGCGCGTGATGAGTGAGCCACCGATGCCGAGGCTTGCGCGGCTGAGCTCCTCGGTAGCGATGACCATGGCGGTGTACTCGCCGTCACCGCCGGTGGAGAAGCCGCCGTACTCCTCGGGGATCGACAGGCC
>CANIBN010000109.1 GCA_947465505.1 Acidimicrobiales bacterium
AGTTCATGGGTAGTCACGCAGGCAAGGACATCGGCTTTCTCGACAGCGAGTGGGAGCGCTACCTCGGGTGGCCCGGGCAGGCGATCTGCTACAAGCTCGGCGAGCGGGTCTGGTTGGCCGGTCGCGACGCCGCCCGGCAACGCGCGGCGAACGCGGGGCGGGTGTTCGACCAGAAGGCCTGGCACATGGCGGCACTCTCGATGGGATCCACGGGGCTCGATCAACTCGCTGCCGAACTCCCGTACCTGTAACAGATCTCGGCCCCGAGGTGCCCGGCGCACCCCAGACGTAGTACACAAGAGTCTGTGAGCGAGGAACTTCCCCCGGCCGTACCGGCCGCCACCGTCATCGTCGTGCGAGACACCAGCCCCGGACTCGAGGTGCTGATGCTCAAGCGCAGCGACGTCGGGGCGTTCGCCAACTTCTGGGTGTTCCCCGGCGGCCGCATCGACGACACCGACCATGGTGCCGACGAGATCGAGCGTGCCCGGGCCGCAGCGGTACGTGAGGCGCAGGAGGAAGTTGGCCTCGTGGTGGACCCGGCCCACACCCACCCGTACTCGCACTGGACACCACCGGCAATTCAGCCACGTCGCTTTGCGACCTGGTTCTTCGTTGCCCATTGGGGCGGCGACGACGTGCGCATCGATGGTCACGAGATCGTGGATCACCGCTGGATGCGGCCGCTCGACGCAATCGACGCGCAACTTCCCATGGCACCGCCCACGATCGTGACGCTGCACGAACTCGCCGAGGCAGGTTCGTTCTCGGCAACCCGTCGCACTGAGTACCCCCGTTGGGTCACCCGGCCCACGAAGTCCAGGGACGACGTCCCGGTGTTGCTGTGGCACGACGATGCCGGCTACGACACGCTCGATGCCGAGCTGCCCGGCCCGCGCAACCGCCTGTGGTATCCCGCTGGTGGCCCGTACCGCTACGAACGGACGAACTAAACGGCCATGCTCGACCACGTGTTCACCGACGCCATCGGGGCCTTGCGCGACGCCTTCGAGGGCGCGTTCCTCGAGCGGCAGGCGTTCGAGGAACACTTCCAGGTCGATGTGCTCCTCGGTGACGTGACGTGGGAGACGAGTTATGGCCTGCCCGGCGAGGGTCAGCCGCCACGGGTGATCTCACACATCACCTTCGACTGGCCCTCCTGGAGCCAGACGGCCTATCGCAAGTGGTACGTCGACGAGGTGTTCGAGGACGCACCGGCGATCGAGATCGAGATCGTGTTTCGTGCACAGCGTCTCGCCAACCAACCCGAACCCGGGATCGTGACGAGGGTGATGGACGCCACCAGTCCACTCATCGGCGACGGTCGCCTCGAGCAGGCCGGGGTCACTGTCGAGATCGGCTACCTCTCCGAACCCGACGCCACGCCGGAGTTCGCCGTCGAGATCACCTACGAAGGGCTGTACGAACTCGCGGAATCGTCGCTGGCCGATGGCGCATCGCACCTCCTCGACGAGCACTTCGGGGCGCTCGGTGGCTGGATCGCTGCAACCCTCGTACGCCTCGGCGACCTCGGACTCGCGTATCTCCCGAGCGATGACGACGAGGATGGCAGCACGGACTGAGTGCTTCCCCTGCAGGCATGACAGCATGGGGTCATGTCCGACATCGTCCTGCTCGAGGTGAGCGAGCGCATCGCCACCGTCACCCTGAACCGCCCCGACGCCCGCAACGCGCTGAGCAGTGCACTGCTGCGTGACCTCACCAAGGTGATGCACGAGGCGAACGACCGCGACGACGTGGACGTCATCATCCTCACCGGCGCAGACCCCGCCTTCAGCGCCGGACTCGACCTCAAGGAACTCGGCGACAACGCCGGGAACCTCGGGGCTGCCACGCCCGACAGCAAGCCACTGTCCGGCGGTCAGCACAACCCCTTCTTCTTCGTGGACAAGCCCCTCATCGCAGCCGTCAACGGCGCCTGCATCACGGGTGCATTCGAACTCGCCCTCAACTGCGACTTCATCATCGCCTCTGAGCGTGCGAAGTTCGGTGACACGCACTCTCGCGTCGGCGTCATGCCCGGTTGGGGCCTCACCGTGCTGCTGCCGCAGGCCATCGGTGTCCGCAGGGCGCGCGAGATGTCCTTCACCGGAAACTTCGTCCTGGGCCAGGAAGCGTTCGAACTCGGCCTCGCCAACCACGTCGTGGCCCACGAGGAACTGCTGCCGTTCTGCCGCAAGCTCGCCACCGACATCATCGGCAACGACCAGCCCGGCGTGCGCCAGATCCGTCGTACCTACAACGAGATCCACCGTGAGGATGCGGGCTGGGACCTCGAGGCACGTGACGGCAAGGCGTGGCAGCGTGAGATGTTCAGCAAGGAGAAGGTGGCCGCACGGCGCGACGCCATCATGAACCGCGGGCGCACGCAGTAATCACGATGAGCGAGCCCGCCAGCCCCACCGTCGACTGGCCCGCTCTGCGCGCCGCAGCACGGGCTGCGGCAGCACATTCGTACTCGCCCTATTCCGGCTTCGCCGTGGGCGCTGCGGCCTTCACCGAGGACGGCCGCCTCATCGTTGGCGCCAACATCGAGAACGCCTCCTACGGGCTCACGATGTGTGCCGAGAACGGTCTGGTAGCCGCCCACCAGATGGGTGGTGGCGGACGCCTCGTTGCCATCACGGCGGTGGGCAACGGTGCCCCGGTGACCCCGTGCGGTCGCTGCCGCCAACTGCTCTGGGAGTTCGGGGGACCCGACTGCCTCGTAGACGTGGACGGGGCGCCAACCCGCCTCGCTGTCCTGTTGCCTTCAGCCTTTCCCGATGCCTCGACGTTTCGGTCGCCCGCCCACGGCGGCACATGACGGGGTGAAACAATCCGGCCCCAGCCGACCGCTACCGTAGGTGCGTGTCCAACTGGTGGGACGACGGCGTCGCAGATGACAACGAAATGCTTACGCCGAGAGGCCGGCACTCGTCGACCTCCGACACCTATCCACCTGCCACGGGCCACGAACCGCCAACCGGTCCTCCGCCGAGCGCGTGGTGGCAAGCGCTCTCTCCCCTACTTGCAGCGCTGAGCTTTGGTTTTGTTGCGCTGCGCAACGGCCGACGACGCCTCGGCTACACACAACTCGGCGTGTCCGTCGCCTTCGGCATTGCAGCACTGACCGTTTGGTACAACCACTACTGGGTCACCATCGCCATCACCGAGGGGTACCTCATCGTTGCGCTCGCCGCGGTGTTCCTCGTCTGTGGTGTTGCGGCGTGGGCTGCCGTCGCACAGTGGCGGGACTGCGAGCGCTGGCGGATGCGTGGTGCGCTGCCGTGGGGTGCGCGCCTCACTACCGCCGTAGCCATCTTGGTGGTAGCCGCGCCTGCAGCAGCAGCCACCTACGTCATCGAACCGCAGATACAGGTGGCTCGACACAGTTTCGTTAGCGCACCGAAGGCCGTGCCGCACGAACTCGACAGCGTTCCCGACACCGCCCCGGACACGACCCCGGGTGCGGTTGTCGACTCGATCGTCCCGTCGGACAACCCCGACGACACCACACCGAACCCCTCCACCACCTCGATCGCCGACACCGTTCCCCTTGTCGAGGACACCACCCCGGCGGCACAGGTCACCGACACTGGCTCGAGCACACGGATCAACGTGCTGCTGCTCGGAGGCGACGCCGGCCCCGGTCGGTGGAACCTGCGCACCGACTCGATGAACCTCGTCTCGATCGACACCGAGACGGGTGACTCCGCCATCATCGGCGTACCGAGAAACCTGCTCCACGCCCCATTGCCGCCCGGGCCACTCAAGAAGATCTTCCCGAACGGCTTCGACGATCTGATGAATGCCCTGTTCGTCTGGGGAACCAAGCACACGAAGGCAGTCAAGAATGCCCTCGGCGACACCGATGTCCCGGGTGCAACACTCGTCACGGCGAGCCTCGCCGAACTGCTCGGAGTTCGTATCGACGCCTGGGTGCTCGTCGACATGGCGGGTTTCATCGACCTCATCGACGCTTTCGACGGTCTCGATGTGTTCGTCCCCAAGAAGGTTCCGGCGCCGGGCAACGTACCGGCCGGTAAGCACGGCCTGCCGAAGTACTACACCAAGGGCTGGCACAAGATGGACGGCACCGATGCGCTGGCCTTCGCCCGCACCCGTCATGCCGACTCCGATTATTTCCGCATGGCACGGCAGCGCTGCTTGTTGGCGAGCATCGCCGACCAGAAGGGCGCTACGGCCGTCGCAAAGAACTGGCCGGCCGTTAGCCGAGTGATCGCCAAACGCGTACGCACGAACCTCACCAGTTCGCTGCTCCAGCGCATCCTGAAACTCGCCGGTTCCGGTGTGCACAAGGCGCGCAGCGTTGCGCTCACGCCGCCGCTCGTGCCCAGCGGAAAGTGGAACGCTCGCACCATTCGCCAGATCGTCGCCGACACCATCACCAACACCGGGAAGTACGCCCCCAAGCGGTCTGCCGCTACTGGCCCAGAGGGAACCGGCCCTACCACCACGCTGAAGATCGGTGAGGCACCGGTCTCGGGTGCCGCGAACAACATCGACGACGTCTGTCGAACACGGCGCTGAGCGCCCCGCCGACGTACCATCGGGTCGGCATGAAACTCACTCTCGTCGATCACCCGTTGGCAGCGGAGCGTCTTGCAGACATCCGCGATGCCGAGTCACCCCGCCCGACGTTCCGCGCAGCCCTCGAGGAACTCGGCTCGATGCTCGTCTACGAGGCCTGCAAGCACTACCCCACCACCGACGTCACCGTGCAGACTCCACTCGGACCGGCACCGGCACGTCGTCTCGCCCACCCGCCACTGCTCGTGCCGGTGCTTCGCGCAGGCATCGGTCTCCTGCACCCGGCGCTGCAATTGCTCCCGCACGCCGAGGTGGCCTTCATCGGTGTTGCGCGCGACGAATCGACCTTCACGCCCAACGAGTACGTGGTGAAGGTGCCCGCAAACCTCAGTGGCCGTACCTGCCTCATTCTCGACCCGATGTTGGCAACCGGCGGTTCGCTCACGCACACCGCCGAACTGTTGGTTCGCCGCGGCGTGAACACCACAATCCTCGTGGTCTGTGTGCTCGCCGCACCCGAAGGTCTGCAACGCCTTGAGGAATCCGGACTCGATCTCCACGTCATCACCGCAGCAGTCGACGACTGCCTGAACGATCGGCGCTTCATCGTTCCCGGTCTCGGCGACGCAGGTGACCGTCAGTTCGGCACCACCTACGACCCCGGCAAGAAGGACTAGGTACGCAGGAACCCTGCGAGCGCGTCGAGGAGCGGCGCAGGGTCGCGGTCCTCGGCCTCGCCGTACAGCTTCACCTTTGGCTCGGTCCCTGAGGGACGAACCTGCAGACGAACACCGTCACACCACAGGCGCACGAGCCCGGCCTCTCGGAACTCCTCCACGCTGACGACGGCGAGACCGTCGAGGTGTGTCGGCGGCGACGCAACCAACGCAGCCACCCTGGCGGCAGCATCAGCCGGCGCCATCCGGATCGACCGCTCTGCCGTTACGAGGTTGCCGTACTTCGCGCGAATCGCGTCAAGACGATCCTCCACGGTCTCACCCTCGCTCACGGCACACGCTGCGACCTCGGCGAGCATCAACGCTGCCGTGATGCCGTCCTTGTCGAGCGGACGCGGTGCCACCAAGTATCCCAGTGCCTGCTCGTAACCGAAGACGAACCGAAGCGACGGGTGGTCGAGCACCGTGCGGGCTATCCACTTGAAACCGGTGAAGGTCTCGCGGTGCTGCACGCCCGCAGCGTTGGCCATGCGTGCCAGCAGTGAGGACGACACGAGCGTCGTGACCACGAGACGGTCACTGCCAGAGGTACGCGACAGGATGTGCTCCGCGAGCAACCAACCGATCTCGTCTCC
The DNA here is from genome assembly GCA_947465505.1 of Acidimicrobiales bacterium. Classification (GTDB taxonomy): domain Bacteria; phylum Actinomycetota; class Acidimicrobiia; order Acidimicrobiales; family Ilumatobacteraceae; genus WLJO01. The sequence goes on from CANIBN010000109.1 coordinate 5,867, forward strand.
GTTCAGACGACGCCAACTGCCCCGCTTCGTGGGGATCGCTGCGCCAAGTCGGTCCGCGTCGGGATCGTTTGCCAGCGCGAGCGCCGCTCCACGATCCGCAGCGAGTTGCATCACCGCATCCATTGCCCCCGGTTCCTCGGGATTGGGGAACGCCACCGTAGGGAAGTCTGCGTCAGGGTCCTGTTGTGCTGCCACCACCTCGGGGCGTGCGAACCCCGCCCGTTCGAAGGCGCGTCCGAGCAGTTCCCCGCCGACACCGTGCAGAGCCGTGGCAACCACGACCGCACCCGGGGTGTGTGGACTGAGCCGTACCCGTGCCGCGTCGTCGAGGTAGCGATCGATGATCGCGGCATCGAGTCGGGCGATGAGCGGACTGTCCATACCCAAGAGGGCAACGTCGAGTCCGACGGCGTCGATACAGCGCGAGATCTCGGTGTCGGCGGGGGGAACGATCTGCGCGCCGTCGCCCAGATACACCTTGTAGCCATTGTCCTGCGGCGGGTTGTGGCTTGCGGTCACCATCACGCCCGCCGAAGCGCCCAAGCTGGTTACGCACCACGCCAGCAGCGGCGTTGGCTGCCGGGCAGGCAGCATCATCGACGGAACGCCTCGTGCCGCCAGGACGCGGGCCGTGTCCCAGGCGAAGTCCTCGCTCCCGTGGCGGGCGTCGAAGCCGATCACCACACCGCGCTCACGAGCGGCGGCGTCGTGGGCCACGAGATAGTCGGCAAGGCCTGCTGCGGCCTGTCGGACGATGAGGCGGTTCATCCGGTTCGGACCGGCACCCAGCGCACCGCGCAGACCCGCCGTGCCGAACTGGAGTCGGGTGTCGAAACGATCGACAAGTGCTGCCGCGTCACCTGCTGCAAGCAGTGCGCGCGCCTCCTGCGCCGTGACCGGATCGGGGTCGTGTGCGACCCAGGCTTCCACCCTCGAACGCAACGCCTCGCCGACGGTCATGCAGGAGCCTCCTCGATCAGAAGGTTACGAGGCGGCGGAGCTCCACGAGGGGGCGGGGCCCGACGTGGGAGATCACCTCGGCAGCCGCAATCGAGCCGAGCCTGCCGCACTCGGGCAGTGGCCGGCCGTGAGTGAGGCCGTGCAGGAAACCCGCGGCATAGAGGTCACCGGCCCCCGTGGTGTCGACCACCTTGGCAACCGGTTCGGCGGCCACACGCAGCACCTCGTCCCCCGACACGATGAGCGAGCCATCCTTGCCATCGGTAATGGCGGCGAGTCGGCAGTCACGTCGCACTGCGGCAACGGCCTCGTCGAGGCTGTCCACCTCGTAGAGCGAGCGGAGTTCGTCGGCGTTGCCGAACAACACGTCGACGTCGTCGCGCACGAGGCCCCGGAAGTCGTCACGATGACGATCCACGCAGAACGAGTCGGACAGCGTGAGCGACACCATTCGGCCTGCTCCGTGCGCGGCACGAGCGGCGGTGCGGAACGCCTCTTTGGCCTCGGGACGGTCGAACAGGTATCCCTCGAGATAGGTCACGTGGGCATCGGCGATCACGTCCGTGTCAAGGTCGCCGGGGTGCAACCACGACGACATGCCGAGATAGGTGTTCATGGTGCGCTGCGCGTCGGGGCTCACCAGGATGAGGCACCGTCCGGTGCGCATCTCCCCCTCGGGACGTCCCGGACGGAAGGTGACACCCACGGCACGGAGGTCGTGTGCGAACACCAGACCGAGGTCGTCGTCAGCCACCTTGCCGATGTAGGCGGCCTTTCCGCCGAACGAGGCAACACCGCACATGGTGTTGGCCGCCGAACCGCCGCTCATCTCCACGGCGGACCCCATTGCGTGGTACAGGCTGAGCGCTCGATCGGACTCGATGAGCGTCATCGAACCCTTCACGAGGCCCTCGGACTCGATGAAGTGGTCCTCGGCGTGGGCGATCACGTCGACGAGAGAGTTGCCGACGCCTACGACGTCGTACGTTGCCGGTGCAGACACGTCGGATGACGCTATCCGAGAACCCTGCGGTTGTCGGTGAGGTCTAGCCTGAGCGGTGTGACGACGGACCCCTACCGACTGCCCCGTACCGTTGCGCCACGGCGCTACGACCTCGAACTCACCCCGGACCTCGGTGCCGCACGGTTCTCTGGACAGATGTCGGTTGACCTCGAGGTGCTCGAGCACGTCGACCACATCGTGCTCAACGCCATCGAACTCGAGATCTCCTCCTGCACGGTGAACGGGCAGGCGGCCACCTTCTCCCTCGACGACACGCTGGAGCGACTCACCGTCGTTCCTCCTGCCGGCCTCGCTCCCGGGCAGGCAACGCTCGCCATCACCTACACCGGAATACTCAACGACAAGCTTCGTGGCTGGTACCGCTCGACCTACACCGACGAGTCCGGTGTTGAGCACGTGGTGGCCACGACACAGATGCAGGCCACCGACTGCCGCCGGGCGTTCCCCTGCTGGGACGAACCCGATTTCAAGTCCGTGTTCGCGATCACGCTCGTCGTGGAGGCCGAGCACCTCGCCATCTCCAATGCCCCCGAGGCCACAACGGTGTTGCGCGGCGACGGCACGCGCGTGGTCCGCTTCGAGGACACGATGATCATGTCCACCTATCTCGTGGCCATGGTGGTCGGACCGCTCTCGGCCACCGACGCGATCGACGTCAACGGAACGCCGATGCGGATCGTGCACATCCCCGGCAAGGAACACCTCAC
>CANIBN010000110.1 GCA_947465505.1 Acidimicrobiales bacterium
CGCACCAGAACCAGACGTTGCACGACGGTGACACTGAAGCCCGCTTGCTCTGTTGGGGACTTGGCGTCCTGAGGTGTACGGATTGGTTGATCCCGATGGGAAGTCCGGGCCAGATCGAATAGATCATCGCAACGGCACCGTTACCCTCGTCCGCATGACCCGCATCGTGCTCGCATCTGGCTCGCCCCGTCGACACGAGATGCTTGAACGGCTCGGGATCGACTTCGAGGTGATCGTTCCCGAGATCGATGAGCGCGCCATCCGTGGTGAGGACCCCTCCGCCTACGTCGAGCGCCTCGCTCGGCAGAAGGCGCTTGCCGTTGCTGACGATGACGACACCCTCATCATCGCTGCCGACACCACGGTGGACCTCGACGGCGAGATCCTCGGCAAGCCAACGGACCCCGATGATGCCCGGCGCATGCTCAAGCGGCTGTCGGGTCGTGCCCACTACGTCCACACGGGTGTGGCGGTGCTTCGTGCCGGCCGCTTGGAGAGCGGGGTTGACGAGACCCGGGTGCAGATGACCCCCCTCACGGACCACGCCCTCGACTGGTACCTCGGCACCGGCGAACCGTTCGACAAGGCCGGTGCCTACGCCCTGCAGGGGGCCGGTGCAGTATTCGTGGCCAGAGTGTCGGGCAGTGTCAGCAACGTGATCGGGCTTCCGCTCACCCTGCTTGTGGACCTGGCCCGGCGCCTCGACGTCGATCTCGTGGCCTGAACCCGGATTTTGGCGTTAGCACTCGTCCCGGTCGGTTGCTAATCCGGGGGTAACGGCCGTATCTTTGGCACTCACCTAGTCCGAGTGCTAACCGCCCATGGAGGAACTGCACCATGAATCTCAAGCCACTTGACGACCGCATCGTGGTCAAGCCGAACCAGGCCGAGGAGCGCACCGCTTCTGGTCTCGTGATCCCCGACACGGCCAAGGAGAAGCCCCAGCAGGGCACCGTCCTTGCCGTTGGCGCAGGCCGTCGCGCCGAGGCCACTGGCGAGCTCATCCCCCTCGACGTGAAGGCTGGTGACACCGTCGTGTACTCGAAGTACGGCGGCACCGAGATCACCGTCGGCGGCGAGGATCTCCTGATCCTGTCGAGCCGTGACGTGCTCGCAATCGTCCAGAAGTAAGGGACGGAGCCCACATGTCAAAGCAGCTGAAGTTTGACGAAGAGGCGCGCCGCGCCCTCGAAGCCGGTGTGAACAAGCTCGCCGATGCGGTGAAGGTCACGCTCGGGCCGAAGGGTCGCAACGTCGTTCTCGACAAGAAGTGGGGCGCACCCACCATCACCAACGACGGTGTCTCGATCGCCAAGGAGATCGAGCTCGAGGATCCCTTCGAGAACATGGGCGCCCAGCTGGTGAAGGAAGTTGCGTCCAAGACCAACGACGTCGCCGGTGACGGCACCACCACCGCCACCGTGCTCGCACAGGCGATGGTTCACGAGGGCATGAAGGCCGTTGCGGCCGGCGCCAACCCGATGGGCCTGAAGAAGGGCATCGAGAAGGCTGTTGCCGCTGCGGTGCAGTCCGTGAAGGACCTCGCCAAGGACGTCGACGACAAGACCGACATCGCCAACGTGGCAACCATCTCGGCGGCAGACGCTTCCGTGGGTGCCGTGATCGCCGACGCCATCGACAAGGTCGGCAAGGACGGCGTGGTGACGGTTGAGGAGTCGAACACGTTCGGCACCGAACTCGAGTTCACCGAAGGCATGATGTTCGACAAGGGCTACCTGTCGCCGTACTTCGTCACTGACGCAGAGCGCCAGGAAGCGGTCATCGACGACCCGTACATCCTGTTCACCGCACAGAAGATCTCGAGCGTGCAGGTCGTCCTGCCCGTGCTCGAGGCGGTCATGAAGACCGGCAAGTCGCTCGTCATCATCGCCGAGGACATCGAGGGCGAGGCACTCGCCACGCTCGTCGTCAACAAGATCCGTGGCACCTTCAACTCCGTGGCCGTCAAGGCTCCGGGCTTCGGGGACCGCCGCAAGGCAATGCTGCAGGACATGGCCGTCCTCACCGGTGGCCAGGTCATCGCCGAGGAAGTCGGCCTGAAGCTCGACAGCGTCACGCTCGACCTGCTCGGCCGTGCAAAGCGCGTCATCATCACCAAGGACGAGACCACCATCGTCGACGGTGCCGGCGACTCTGCCGACGTGCAGGGCCGCATCTCCCAGATCAAGACCGAGATCGAGAACACCGACTCGGACTGGGACCGCGAGAAGCTGCAGGAGCGCCTCGCCAAGCTGGCCGGTGGCGTTGCAGTCATCAAGGTCGGCGCCGCCACCGAGGTGGAGCTGAAGGAGAAGAAGCACCGCATCGAGGACGCCATCTCGGCTACCCGTGCAGCCATCGAAGAGGGCATCGTCCCCGGCGGTGGCGTGGCGCTTATTCGTGCACGCAAGGCCGTTGCTGCCGTGCAGGCAACCCTCGTCGGTGACGAGGCTGCTGGTGCTCGCATCGTGTTCGAGTCGCTCACGGCTCCTGCCCGCAACATCGCGGCCAACGCAGGTCTCGAGGGTGGCGTGATGGTGCAGCGGATCGAGGACGCCACCGGCGCCAACGGTCTCAACGCCGCAACGGGCGAGATGGTTGACATGGTCAAGGCCGGCATCATCGATCCCGCCAAGGTGACCCGTGCAGCCATCCAGAACGCCGCATCCATTGCTGCGCTCGTGCTCACCACCGAGTGCCTCGTTGCCGACAAGCCTGTGAAGGGTGGCGCAGCACCTGCTGGCGGACCCGGCATGGGCGGCATGGGCATGCCCGGCATGATGTGATCTGCGTTCCCAACGAACGCTGACACCTCAGACCGATCAGCAAACGGCCCGGGCCTCGTGCCCGGGCCGTTTCGCGTCCGGCCTCGAATCGGTCGAAGCGGTCGCTACGGTGTCGGCTGTGAAGCGAGGCTTTTGGGCGCACCAATTCGTCGAGTACTTGCTGGGTGTTGCCGCCATTGCTACGGGGGCCAACTCGCCCAAGCCTGCGCTGCCGTGCATAGCGGGTGCACTCATGGTGCTGAATGGCGCGTCCACCGAGGGACCGCTCGCAGCATTCAAGCTTGTGCCGCTGAAGCTGCATCGTTTCGCAGACTTCGGGCTCATCGGGTTGATGGTGCTCGGTGCAGCCGCCGGTGGGTCTGCCGTCGATCCACAGGGTCGGGCAGTGTTGCTCGCTCTGGCGTTCATCCTCGGTTTCGTGAGCTGGCGGACGAGTTACGTGAAGCGTGTGAGGGAACCGAAGACCCCGATGACGCGGGAGGAGATCGGTCGCCTTGCCGGCCACGTGTCGGGCAATGCCTACAAGGCGGTGCGCAAGCAGGGCCGGTCCGTGGGAGACGTGGTCGGCAAGGCAGCCAGCAATGCCACCTCCGAGGGCGCCAATGCCGCCGGGCGTGCGTCGGCCACCGCAATCAATGCCCTGCGCAATCGCCGCCGCAAGTAGACGTTGCACGTTGATGGCGCACGGCGCTGTTGCGGGGAGCGCGTGGCGTAGCCAGCGGCCCTAACCTGAGCGCATGAGCTTTGAACCACCCGCACCGGACGTCGCGAAGCTGCAGCAGGCTTGGGAGAAGTGGGAGCGTGGCGAGGAAGCGCCGGGCCGCGTGCTCGCCGATCTGAAGACCTCGGGAATGCGCGACCTCCTGGCCCAACTCGTCGAGAACGGGTGGCAGACGACGCGCTGAGCGTCGGCACTTCCCATGGAGCGCACCTGGCGTCGCGGCGGAGACCAGATCATTCCGCGGCCCGAGCAGTGGCGCCTCGGGGATCCGCCGCACTGGCACGACCGTCACAACGGCACGCACCCCGTCTCGCTGCACCCGCTGCTCGAGACCGTTCGTGCCCGTGGGCTTGGCTCATCGATCGACCCCGTCCCTACCGATGCGCGGGCATCAGCCGTGCTCATCGCGCTCTGGGAGGACGTCGACGGCACCGAGGTGCTGCTGACGAAACGTTCGTGGGAGATGCGCAACCACAAGGGCGAGATCAGTTTCCCCGGCGGTCGCCTCGATCCCGGTGAGTCGCCCGTGGAGGCTGCCGTCCGCGAGGCGCACGAGGAGGTCGGCCTGGACCCTTCGCACGTCGAGATCGTCGGCGAGCTCGACCACATCTCCACGGTGGTGTCGAAGAGTTTCATCGTGCCGATCGTGGCGCGCCTTGACCGTCGACCGGACGTCTCGCCGATGACCGGCGAGGTGCAGCGTGTGTTCCACGTGCCGCTACGCGAGCTCTATCGGTCGGACACCTATCGGCAGGAGATCTGGTGGCGACCGCCCGTCGAGTGGCCGATCCACTTCTTCGAGCTCGACGACGAGACGATCTGGGGGGCAACGGGCCGGATGCTCGTGCAACTGCTCTCGCTGGCCGTTGGCGTCGATGCCAGAACGACTGGCTACTAGCGGGCTGCTGACCCGAGCCGTTCGGGTCGGTACGTTCTGTACATGACCGATCCCCGGGACATCGACCCGAACCGCTTCGAGATCCACCGCGCCAACGTGCGTGGGGTGAACATCGCCTACGTCCGCGAAGGCGTTGGCGGAGTGCCGCTCCTCTGCGTGCACGGCTGGCCCGAGACCAAGCGCGTGTTCTGGAAGGTCATCGAACCCCTTGCTGCAGCGGGCTTCGAGGTGATCGTCCCCGACCTGCGCGGGTTCGGCGACAGCGACGTGAGCGCCGACGGGCTGCACGACGTGTTCGCCCACAGCGCCGATCTCTATGCGTTGGTTCACGACGTGCTGGGCCACGACAGCGTGGTGCTCGCAGGCGGCGACCTTGGTGGTCCGGTCGTCCAGGACCTCGCGCTGCGTCACCCCAACTGGGTGAACCGGATGGTGCTGTTCAACTCACCGCTCCCGTACCTGCGCGACCGCATGGCGAACCTGCGGAACAGTCGCCCCGCTCGTGAGGCGAGCGACTACTTCATGCGGCAGGGCACCGATCCCGACACGCTCGCTGCGGAACTCGCAACGCCCGAGCAGCGCCGGCGATACATCGCCACGTTCTACACCTCACGCTTCTGGGGTCATCCCGGGGCATTTCTCGACCAGTCGCAACCGCCCGGCAAGTTGGGCGGTTCGCCGGAGGTCGACTTCCACACCGAGCCATTTGCAGATGCCGCCAAACTGCGTGCGAGTTTCGGTGGCTACGAGTCGAGCTTCGATGCGTCACGGCGCAGCGGTGCCTCGATGATCGGCCACAACCCGCACACGCAGACGCTCATCCTCTACGGCAGCAGCGATCACGTGATCTATCCCGACTTTGATCGCATGGCCGCCCTGACGTTCGACAACCACGTCGGCCCGTTCCTGCTCCGGGACTGTGGGCACTTCGTGCCCTGGGAGGCCCCGCACGCTCTGGTGTCGGGCACCCGGGCGTTCTGCTCGGACCTGCTCGCCCGCTAGTTCCAGTCGCGGTCGGCCGCCTCGGCGGTCTTGCGGCGGTTTGTCCGGGCTGCGGACCGGAACACCACGGTGAAGATCACTGCGAGTCCGACGAGGAGAACCACCCACACCGTGTACTGCAGGGCACCACCGCGGTCGCCGGCCTGCTGGGGCTTCACACCACAGTTGGGGCGCACGACACCGGGCTTTGCGCAACTGAGCGATTCCTCTGCGGGCACCTCGGTGCTCATTGTCTGCTCGGCAGTGGCAGCGATCGGCTCGGGCATCGCCGGCGCAGCGGTCTCGAGCGGCGCGCTGTCTGGTGTGGAGGTATCGGTCTGGGCGAATGCCGGCGCCGCCGGAAGCGAGACACAGAGGCCGACGAGGATCGCAACACAGAATCGACGCACGGCCTTCATCGTACGGGCAGGACCGGATGGCGAAGCGCCGGGTAGGGTCGGGATGTGACCGTCCAGCCCGAGATCACTTCCTTCGACACTGTCCTCGTCGTCGACTTCGGTGCGCAATACGCGCAGCTCATCGCCCGGCGGGTGCGTGAGGCGAACGTCTACTCCGAGATCGTGCCCTACAGCATCACCCCGGCCGAACTTCGCGCCCGCAACCCGAAGGGGATCATCTTCTCCGGAGGCCCGAAGAGCGTGCACGTCGAGGGAGCGCCGGCCATCGACCCGGGTGTCTACGACCTCGGCATCCCGATCCTGGGCATCTGCTACGGAGCACAGCTCATCGCCCAGCAGCTCGGCGGCGAGGTGGCCCGAACGGGTCGTGGCGAGTACGGCGGCACCGATCTCACGGTGTCCGATGCGGGTGGTTCGCTGGGCGTGAAGGACCAGCGCGTGTGGATGAGTCACTTCGACTCCATCGTGCGCGCGCCCGAGGGCTTCCGAGTGATCGGCAGCACACCCGAGGCAAAGGTTGCGGTGCTCGAGAACGATGCCCGCAAGGTGTACGGCGTGCAGTATCACCCCGAGGTCGTCCACACGCCGTCGGGTCAGGCGATGCTGCAGCGCTTCCTCACCGAGATCTGTGAGTGCCGCCAGTCGTGGACGATGTGGTCCATCATCGATACCGAGATCGCCAAGGTTCGCCAGCAGGTAGGCAACGAGCGTGTGCTCTGCGGTCTTTCCGGTGGCGTCGACTCGTCGGTTGCTGCGGCGCTCGTGCACCGTGCCATCGGCAGCCAACTCACGTGTGTGTACGTCGACACCGGGCTCATGCGCAAGGGCGAGTCCGAGCAGGTGGTCGAGACCTTCAAGCGGAACCTCGGTATCGAGCTCATCCACGTGAGTGCCGGCGATCGTTTCTTCGCCGCGCTGAAGGGCATCACCGAACCGGAGACCAAGCGCAAGGCAATCGGCGAACTGTTCATCCGGATCTTCGAGGACTACACCGGCGGTGTGTCCGATGCGAAGTTCCTCGTGCAGGGAACGCTGTACCCCGACATCATCGAGAGCGGTGGCACGCACGGCACGGCCGCAGTCATCAAGAGTCACCACAACGTCGGTGGTCTCCCCGACGACATGACGCTCGAACTGGTGGAGCCGCTGCGCGACCTGTTCAAGGACGAGGTCCGCAAGGTCGGTCACGAGCTCGGTCTCCCCGATGAGATCGTGTGGCGCCAGCCGTTCCCCGGTCCGGGTCTCGGTGTCCGCATCATCGGTGAGGTCACGCCCGACAAGGTGGCCATCCTCCAGGAGGCGGACGCCATCGTGCGTGAGGAGATCGCGGCGGCTGGTCTCGAGCGAGAGATCTGGCAGGCGTTCGCTGTGCTGCCCGACATCCGGTCGGTGGGCGTGATGGGAGACGAGCGCACGTATGCGTACCCGATCATCATCCGTGCGGTCACGAGTGACGACGCCATGACGGCCGACTGGGCGCGTCTGCCTCATGAACTGCTCGATCGCATGTCGAGCCGCATTGTCAACGAGGTGCGCGGCGTGAACCGTGTGGCCTACGACGTCACCTCGAAGCCGCCCGGCACCATCGAGTGGGAGTGACCCCCCACTGAAACCCCCGTTGTTCTCGGTCCCGAAAACGCTCAAAACGTGCAGTTTGGGGACCGAGAAGGCTGAGGGGTGAAGAGGTGCGGCGCCCACTGATGCAGCGTCGAGCGAATCCGAGTCGCCACCCACTCGGGACGGTGCACTACTTGATCTCGACTGAAGCGCTGCACGATGTAGCCGGCTGATCGGAGATCAGCGTCCTTGGCCCGGTCTCGCTCGAACTGTTCCTTGACGAGGCCGTGCGTCGTCCAACCGTCGGTCTCGACGATCACCTTGCTGCCGATCACCAGGAAGTCAACCTCCCAGCCCTCGACGACGGCATGGAACTCGAACGGTGGCAGGGCGTGCTGATGGAACAGTTCGGCCATCCGGATCTCCAGCTCCGAGTCTGGGGATTTCGACCCGAGGGCGTATGCATCGAGAGCGGCCTCGAGCGCAGTGGCGCCAGCCCTTCCTTTGCCCCGATGCCGCTGTAAGGCCGATCGAACGTCGTCGTATCGGACCGCTCCACGCACGATCAGGTGTCGGAGCGCAATGGGCACGGCTGCGGCATCGACGGCCCCAAGGTCGCACAGGGTGCGCAGCGGGTGCGTCGTCGGAATTCCCTGCTCGAGAACCGGCTCGATCTCCCGCACGTCTGTGGGGCGATGCACGACGAGTCCGTCGGCGGTTACCCGATGCTGACGTCCCGGTGCGATGAGGTGCACCGGGTCTGCGGCAACAATGCGAACGCCCCAGACAGCGGCTGCAGACTTGTGCGAGGCGACGGCAAGCGGCCCTGCGGCGAGTGTTGCCGCTTTGATGCGTGCGAAGTCGGTCGGCGCGGTGCCGCCGATCAGAGCGACGTCTGGAAAGAGTTCCTCGAGGTGTCCATTGCGGAGCATGGTGCGCCAACTGGGTCGGGTCAGGCCGAGTTCTTTGGCTTGGGAGAAGGCGATGACACCGTGTTGAGCGTTCGCGCAGGCGCGAAGTGGTTGTAGGTCCATGCCCCTACTGGGTGCACGACCGTCTCCGTCCGGAAATCCCCGTTGTTCTCGGTCCCGAAAACGCTCAAAACGTGCA
>CANIBN010000111.1 GCA_947465505.1 Acidimicrobiales bacterium
GGCTGCACGGGCGGCGGGTCGAACTTCGGCGGGCTTGCGTTCCCGTTCCTGCGCGAGAAGATGGCCGGCCGGATGAACCCGACCATTCGTTGCGTCGAGCCGGCCGCGTGCCCGAGCCTCACCAAGGGTGAGTACCGCTACGACTTCGGAGACACCGCCGGCATGACCCCGCTCATGAAGATGCACACGCTGGGTCACTCGTTCATCCCGGACCCCATTCATGCCGGTGGCCTGCGCTACCACGGAATGGCGCCGCTCGTGAGCCACATCTACGAACTCGGCCTCGCCGAGGCCATCGCGATCCCGCAGGTCGAGTGCTTCACCGCTGCGCTGCAGTTCGCCCGCACGGAGGGCATCGTGCCGGCACCCGAACCTACCCACGCCATCGCTGCCGCAATTCGAGAGGCGTTGCGCTGCAAAGAGACCGGCGAGGAGAAGGTGATCCTCACGGCCCTGTGCGGGCACGGACACCTCGATCTCGCTGCCTACGAGAAGTTCCTTGCCGGCGAAATGGTCGATTTCGACCTGAGCGACGACGCAGTGGCCGCCGCCATGGCCCAGGTCCCGGTCATCGCCGGATAGGGATCGGTCAGCCGATCGTCCCTCTGGGGGACCAGATGAGCACTATCCGCGTTGTTGGGCGCCAGCGAAACAAATCGTTAACGCACTCCTTACACGTGGGTAGTTCAACCGGGTTTACACTCGCCTCGGCCGCAGACCACGGCCCCCCAGAAAGGACCTCGATTCTCGTGAACGAATCAGAGCAGAACGACCTCGTTGCCGGCCTGGCACAGCCCGTTAGCCGCCGCCGCGCCCTCACCATGGGTGCATTCGGTGTAGCAGGCCTGAGCACCATCTTGGCCGCCTGTGGCGACAAGAAGGCCGCAGCCCCCGAGACCACAGCAGCCGCTGCGGAAACCACCGCGGCAGCGACCGAGACGACCGCAGCAGCGACCGAGACGACCGCAGCAGCGGGTGGCCTCGAGAGCGCGAAGGTGCACTTCGTGTACGTAGGCCCGCCGGACGACAACGGCTGGAGCGAGGCACACGACCTCGCACGTCAGGCAGCTGAGGCCAAGTTCAACGGCAAGATCAAGTCCGCTTTCACGCCGAACATTGGCTTCGACGCATCCACCACGCAGCTGTTCGAGCAGCTCGTCGCAGACGGCAACAACATGGTCATCGCCAACACAGAGTACGGCGAGCTCATGGGCACCGTCACCGACAAGAACCCGGACGTCAAGTTCCTCGAGTGCGACGGCCACAAGTTCACGAGCAACCTGTTCGGCTACTACATGGCCCACGCAGACACCGCGTACCAGCTCGGCATCGCCGCTGGCCTGCTCGCCCCCAGCGGCAAGATCGGCTACATCGGCGCATTCCCGACCGCCACGCTGTACAACGACGTCAACGGCCTCCTGCTCGGCGCCCGTTCGGTCAACCCGAACGCCACCGTCAACGTCGTTCTCGTCAACACCTTCTTCGACCCGCAGAAGGCTGCTCAGGCTGCCGACGCGCTGCTCTCCGACGGCGTCGAGTTCCTCTTCGGCGTCATGGACGAGCCCACGTTCCTGCAGAAGGCCGAGGCCAAGGGCGTGTGGACGGGTTACTGGAACCTCGACTTCCGTGAGGCCGCACCCACCAAGTACGTCAACAACTTCGACCTCACCGGTTTCGCCCCGTTCTACGAGGACCAGTTCTCCAAGCTGCTCGCCGGCACCTGGGCCGCAGAGGCGCAGACCGTCCTCCTCGACTGCCCGCTCGGCACCTGGGGTCCCAACGTTCCCCAGAACGTCCAGGACGCCGTTGCGGCCGCTGCGGCCAAGCTGAAGGACGGCAGCCTCGCGGTGTACACCGGTCCGCTGAAGGACAGCAAGGGCGCCGAGGTTGTTGCCGCAGGCAAGACCATCGACCGTCAGGGCAGCTACGCGGTGAACTTCGCCGTGGAAGGCGTTACGGGCCTCTGAGCCGTCATCACCTAGGGTCAGTCCCGTGGGGGAATCAATCAACCTAGCTGTCGAGGCGAAGGGCATCTCCAAGTCATTTGGAGGTGTCCTCGCCCTCGACAACGTGAACCTGGAGCTCCGCAAGGGAGAGGTGCACGCCCTGCTCGGCGAAAACGGCGCCGGCAAGACGACACTCTCGAACATCCTTGCGGGGCTCTATCGCGCTGATGGCGGAACCGTGCTTGTGGATGGCGCAGAGCGCGAGTTCCACAGCCCGTCACAGGCCATCGAAGCCGGTATCGGCATGGTGCACCAGCACTTCCGCTTGGTGCCGCCCATGACGGTTGCCGAGAACCTGCATCTCGGCTCGCCCGACACGCCCGCCATCGTCTCGCAGAAGAAGCTGGTCGCCAGTGCGCGTCGGATGATGGATGAGATCGGCCTTGAGGTCGACCCCACCGCTCGCGTCTGGCAGTTGTCGGTCGGCGAGCAGCAGCGTGTCGAGATTCTTCGAGTGCTCGCCCGTGGCGCCAAAGTGCTCATCCTCGACGAGCCCACTGCGGTGCTCACGGCCCAGGAAGCCAAGGATCTCTTCGTGGTGATCCGACGCCTCGTTGCTGGTGGCCGCACCGTCGTGTTCATCTCGCACAAACTCAACGAGGTCATCGAGATCTCCGATCGCATCACGGTGCTGCGCGGCGGCAAGCATGTGGTCACACGTGATGCCGCCGGCGCGACGCCGCGAGAACTTGCGAGGTTGATGACCGGCGAGGAACTCGACAACAGCGTTGAGCACCGGACCGTAGATGGGTCCGTGGTGCTCGACCTCATCGATGTGTTTGCCCGCAACCACCGCGGCATCGAGGCCCTGCACGGTGTGAACCTTCAGGTTCGATCAGGTGAGATTCTCGGTATCGCCGGAGTGTCGGGCAACGGACAGACCGAACTCTCCGAAGTGGTGACGGGCCTCCGCCGCACCCAGAGCGGCTCGATCTCGATCGCCGGAACCGACGTCACGGGCGGCACCACGCGGTCGATCGCCGAGCTCGGCGTCGGGCATATACCCGAGGATCGCATCGGGGTTGGCATGGCTGGCTCCGCTTCCGTGAAGGACAACGCCATCCTTCGCCACTACCGATCGAGCGAACTGTCATCAGGTACCCGACTCAAGCGCGGCAGCGTGATCGACTTCGCCAAGCGCCTGGTTGCCGCTGGACGTGTGCAGACACGGTCGATCAACATGCCGGCCGGCCAGATGTCGGGCGGAAACCAACAGCGTCTCGTTGCCAAGCGCGAGTCGATGATTGCCGATCGTCTGCTGGTTGCTGCGCATCCCACACGGGGACTTGACGTGCTGGCAACCAAGGAGGTCCAGTCCGCGATCGTGGAGCGCCGCGACAACGGCTGTGCTGTGCTCATGATCTCCGACGACCTCGACGAGGTCATGCTCATGAGCGATCGCATCGCCGTCATGTACGAGGGAAGAGTGATGGGGATCTTCGACCGTTCCCAGTTCGACCGTGAGCGCATTGGCATGCTCATGGGCGGTCAGGTGGAAGGGGCCCCGTCGTGAGCCTGCCGTTCCGCTTTGCCCGACGACTCGAAGTCAACAACAAGCGATCGACGTCGTACCGAATCTCTGGGGCGATCGCCGGTCTCGTTGCCAGTGGACTACTGCTGCTCCTCACGAGCCGCAACCCCATCCGTCTCCTCGGTCAGAGCCTTGATGCCATCTTCGGCTCACAGCGCGGCATCGAGGGCGTCATGGTGCAGTCGATCCCGATCCTCATGTGCGCCATCGGCGTGGCACTCTCGCTGCGAATGAAGATCTGGAACATCGGCTCAGACGGCCAGTTTCTGATGGGAGCGTTTGCTGCGGTTGGTGTCGGCACCAAACTCGATGTCCCGCACTGGTTGCTCATCATCTTGATGGCGCTCATCGCATCGATAGCAGGCGCTGCGTGGATCCTGATCCCGGCGCTCGCCCGTGCGTACTGGGGCGTCAACGAGATCATCACCACGTTGCTCCTGAACTTCGTTGCGCTACAGCTCGTGCTCTGGTCCGCTCTCGGGTTCTGGCGCGACAAGAAGTCCCAGGTCACCCAGTCGACTGAGGCAGTACAGGCAGTACTCCCGCGCTTCCCGGGCCTTGACTCGGTGAGCATCAGTTTTATCGTCCCGATTGTTCTGGCCGTGCTGTTCTGGTTCGTCTTCCGAAGCACACGGGTCGGCTACGAGATCGACATGATCGGCGGCAACGCAAATGCGGCCGAGTTTGCAGGCATCAACGTCAAGCGGCGCATCGTGACCGTGATGCTGCTGACCGGGGCCATCGCGGGCCTCGGCGGCATGCTGCAACTCACCGGCGCACCCGGTGCCCAGGCGCTGAGCGGCGGGTTCTCCAACCGCTTCGGTCTGTCGGGCTTCATCGTGGCTGCACTTGCCGGCGCCTCGTTTGCCGGGGTGCTCGTCGCAGGTCTGTTCATCTCGGCGATGTTCTATGCCGGAATCGCACTCCAGACCAAGGGTCTGTCGGTGTACATCATCTTCGGCATCTACGGCGTGGTGCTCGTGGGTATTGCCGTGGGCGAGACCATGGCACGGTTCCGGCTCACCAGAACCGACCCAACTTCGGCCGCAACGACCACGGGGGCATCGGCGTGATGTTCGGAATCATCGACAACGCATTCCTGAGTATCGTCGCAGCGGCCATTCCTGCTTCGGCAGTCATCGTGCTTGCCGCAACGGGAGCAATGCTCAACGAGCGAGTTGGAGTGCTCAACCTCGGACAAGAGGGACTCATCGGTGTCGGCGCCGTGTTTGCCGTCATCGCGTCGCTGCAATGGAACGTCCGCAGCCCCTGGCTGGCGATGCTCATCGGCATGTTCGCCGCGGCGATCATTGGCACGATCTTTGCCTTTGCAACCGTGGTCATCAGAGCGAATCAGGTGCTCATCGGGCTCGCACTGGCATTAGGTGGTGTAGGGCTGTCGAACCAGCTCGGCAACGGGCGCACGGGTTCGCCCATCTCGACGCTGTTCGGCAAGCTCGACCCCGGTAGTGCCTTCACGAAGAATCAGTTCCTCGAGGCGTTCCTGCATCAGGACCCGATCGTCTACATCGCCTACATCATCCTGCCCGCCGCGATCTGGTTCGTCCTCTTTCGGACGAAGCACGGACTGCTCGTTCGGGCGGTCGGCGAGAGCCCTGGCGCTGCCGATGCGGTGGGCTCGAACGTGTTGGGCATCCGCTTCGCGTACACCGTGCTCGGCACGGCGATCAGCGGCGCCGCCGGTGCCTACATGGTGCTCACTATCACTCCCACGTGGTCCTCGGACATCGCCCGCGGACGTGGGTGGGTGGCGCTTGCCGTCGTGATCTTTGCTGCGTGGAAACCTTTCCGGGTGGTGGCTGGTGCACTGTTGTTCGGTGCCATGATCTCGCTCGACACCACCACTCAGGCTCGTGGTTGGAAGTTGCCCTTCTTCAACGCGGTCAACCTGAGTTTCTTCCTCTCGATGCTCCCGTATGTGGTCACGCTCATCGCCATTCTGGCGCCCGCAGGTGCCGCGAAGTTCGGCCGCAAGACACGCGCCACCGATGCGCCTGCTTCGCTCGCCACGCCATACTTCCGCGAAGAGCGCTAGTCCAATCCAGAGAACAGGAGTGGGCTGATTATGTCCGCCACCGAAGAACTCACGGTCCATCAGGTCGGTCCCGACCAGATCATCAATGAGTGGTTCCCGGTGGCCACCTGTGCCGACGTTGCGCCTGGCGCGATGTATTCCTTCCGGCTTATCGACCGCCGGTATGTGCTGCTCCACGGCGCCGATGGCATGGTGTCGGTCTTCGAGGACATCTGCCCGCATCGCGGTGCACAACTGTCGCTCGGCACCTTCGACGGCGCACGCGTGCAGTGCCCGTACCACGGTTGGGAGTTTGCTACATCGGGCGATTGCGAGTTTCGCCCGGCACATCCATCGATGCCGATTCCCGAGGCGTGTCGGCTGACATCCGTGCGTGTGCAGCGCGCCTACGACCTGTACTGGGTGTGTGTGGGGCCGGAACCCCGCAATCTCCCGACGTACGAGGCCTTCGGTGAACATCCTGGCCTCACCGTGGTGCTCGGCCCGAAGCCACTTGGTGCTTGCGGCCCGCGCATCATCGAGAACTTCCTCGACGTCGCGCACTTTCCCTACGTGCACGCCAACTACTTGGGCCAGGTGCCCCACACCGAGGTGAAGGACTACGACGTTGCGAATGTTGATGGCGAACTGCACGCCACCAACGTGGTTGCCTGGCAGCCCAAGCCCGGACCGACCGCGGTCGAGGGCGGCGATGTCGCGTACGTGTATGGCGTCAGTCACCCCTATGCGGCGATCCTGACCAAGGTACCCACGGAGGCCAATGGTGGGGAGCTTGCCGGGTTCTCGCTCATGCTCGTTGCGAGTCCGGAGGACGAGACGCACTGCCGGGTGTGGATGCTCACCACGATCAACGATCCCGAGGGGGACCTACAGAGCTTCCTCGACTTCAATACGTTGATCTTCGGCCAGGACGTCGACATCGTCGAGTCCCAACTTCCCAAGCGGCTGCCCATCGACCCACGGCTCGAGATGCACCAGCGCGCCGACCGCATGAGCCTTGCGTATCGTCGCTGGCTAGCGGACCGTGGAATTCGCTACGGCACGACGCTCAACGACTAACACGGGCTCAACGACTAACACGGGCTCAACCACTGACGGTTTGGCCTGCCACGAACACTCGGCTGATGTCAGCGGGCGCGGCGAGGCGCACGATCTTCTCGAAGATGCGTTCCTCGTTGTCGATCCCGGTCCACGCGCGCAGCGGTGACAGCGGTCGATCGAGGTCGACCACGATGGCGTCGAACGAGCGACCCTTCTCGATGAGTCCGAGTGGGGCACCGAGGAGATCCGCCCCGCCCTTGGTGGCGAGATGGAATGCCGAAACGGTGTCGATGCGCGAGCCAGGGACCCCACGGCGCTCGGTAGCGAGGGCGGCGTCCACGCCGTCGTCGAACATGCGTGACACCGTGACCGCCATGGCGCATTGCGGCAGGAGTCCGGGGTGTGCCCCGCCCGAGACGTCGCTGCCGATGCCAACGTGCACGCCGAGTCCCTGGGCTCGCCGCGTCGGGAACACCGCGCCGGCGAAGTAGGAGTTCGACAGCGGGCAGTGCGCCACACCGGCCCCCACCGCTGCGATGGTGCCGAGATCGACTTCGCTGAGGTGGTTGCCGTGTGCGAGCACCGTGCTCCGGCGGAGGAGACCGAAGCGAGCGAGCGACTCGGTGTCCGTGCAGCCATGTCGTTCGATGACGTACTGGTGCTCCCAGTCCGACTCTGAACAATGTGTCTGTACCAGCACGCCGGTCTGCTCGGCGAGACTTCCCAGCGATCGCAGCAACTCGTCGGAGCACGCAGGGATGAATCGGGGCGTGATGATGGGCTCGACGAGACCGAGGGGATCGTGCAGCGCACGGATCTGCTCGATAGATCGGGCAGACGACTCCAACCCTGCCCGGGCATCGGCATCGCGATACCACTCAGGTGTGCCCTCGGGGTGATCCATTGCAACTCGCCCGACGTAAGCCCGCTGACCATGCTGTAGACAGGTCTCCGCGAGGAGCAGGGTGGCGGCTTCATGGACAGTGGCAAAATAAACCGCCGTGGTGGTGCCGTGTGCGAGAAGCGTGGGAACCATCTGTTGCCATACGTCGCTCGCGAAGGCGGGATCCGCGTAGCGGGACTCAAGGGGGAAGGTGTACTCGAACAGCCAACGCTCGAGAGGAATGTCCAGGCCCGTTCCCAACTGTGGCCACTGGGGGGCGTGGATGTGGGTGTCGATGAGGCCGGGGAGGAGGCGCTGGGCGTTCGTGAGCGCCAGTGTCGCGGCCGCTGAACTGACGGCGGACCGACCTGCATCGGAGTCGGCGGCATGAACCTCGATGACCTCACCACGATCGTCGACCGCGACCACGATGTGCTCCCGTACCTCGAGCGACTGCGGGGTCGGGGTCTGCAGCAGGGTGCCGGAAACGGCTAGGGCGGGTCGCCGGATGGTCACCTGAGAATCGTACGCCGGGGACACAGCGGCGGCCCTTGGTTTCGGGAAGGTGAACATGTCACCGGAGGGATCGGTGGTGCTGATCCATCTGAGAGAATTGGCGTCCGTGAGTACCCCCACGCCGCGCCGTGAACGAGTAGCCCAGAACGGCGAGCGAATTCTCGACGCTGCGGTCGTGGTGCTCAACCGGTTCGGCATGGATGGTCTCACGGCGCGGAGGGTGGCGGAGCAAGCGGGGCTGAGCACCGGAGCGGTGTACGGCAGGTTCGAGAGCATCGACGAACTGCTGATCGAGGTATGGACTCAGCGTCTGAGGGACGTCGTGCTCGCAGGTCTCCAGCGGTCTATCCAGA
>CANIBN010000112.1 GCA_947465505.1 Acidimicrobiales bacterium
CCTCAACCCCTAACCCCCCTCGTTCTCGGTCCCGAAAACGCTCAAAACGTGCAGTTTGGAGACCGAGAACAACACACCTTCTTCGTTCTCGGTCCCGAAGACGCTCAAAACGTGCAGTTTGGAGACCGAGAACAGTGGGTTATTCGACGAGGTCGACGGTTGCCGGGCTGAAGCGCATGAGCAGGCGCGCGTACAGCGCTGGATCAACGGTTGATCCGTCCGCGCTGCGCCAGTCGAGCCGGCAGATCTGCGCCACGCTGCGGCGGCCGAACGCGATGCGCGTGTACTCCCACCCATCGACATGCAGCGTGACGGATGCGTCGTCTGCCCCGAACCGCCCGAGCGGCGTGACGAGCGCCATCGGCGCAAGCCCGCTCTTCGCCACACGCTCGGCAATGCGACCGCCGAGGAGCGGCACGGCCCACTCGTAGAACGCTCCCGTCCGCTCCCCCGGCATGCCGAACAGTCCGCGCAGGTCCTGCTCGTGTGCATGGATGTCCATGACGCACGGAATCGCGAACACACCCGCCGTGCCTGCACGCAGTAGCGCCTCGACGAACGTCGAGTCGTGGGTCCACTCGTGGATCAGCACCTCGATCGGGGTGCTGGCGAAGCGAGCAACCTGCCTGGCCGTCCACTCGTCACCCGGAGCGCCCTCGAGGTTGTTGTCCATGATGTCGACCACCTCGCCGCGCAGGTGGGCGAGGAGTTGGTGCACGGTCCACGCCGGTGTTGCGGGGACGATGCGGTTCGCAACCGTGTCAATGCCTGCGGTGGACACCAGGCCACAAATGCGTGATCTCGCCGAGGCGTATGCCCCGGCGAGATCGAAGTCTTCGCTCAAATCAGTATCAGTCGAGTTCGGAGCCGACGACGCTGACGAAGGACACGCAAGCGCCCGGTGCTCCACCGAGGTTGTGCGTGAGCGCCTTGGTCTTACCCTGCCCGATCGATGCGATCTGGCGCGGGCCGGCCTCGCCACGCAGCTGTGTCCAGCACTCGAAGAGCATGCGCAGACCGCTGGCGCCGATGGGGTGGCCGAACGACTTCAGACCACCATCGGGGTTGACCGGCAGTTCGCCGTCGAGGTCGAACGTGCCGTCGAGCACGTCCTTCCAGCCGTATCCACGCTCGGAGAACCCGAGGTCCTCCATGAGCACGAGCTCGGTGGGCGTGAAGCAGTCGTGCACCTCGGCCATGGCGAGCTCTGCACGCGGATTCGTGATGCCCGCCTGCTTGTAGGCATCGACTGCGCTGTGCACGACCTCGTCGAACGACGTGTAGTCGTACGAGGGGTCGATGGGGCCGTCGGCCGGGCCGGCAACGAACGACAGCGCCTTCACGTACAGCGGGTTCTTCGTGTACTTGTGGGCATCCTCGGCGCGCACGATGATCGCAGCGGCCGAACCGTCGGACACACCCGAGCAGTCGAAGATGCCGAGCTGTCCGGCGATGATGGGGCTGCAGGCGATGGTCTCCTTCGAGACTTCCTTCTTGAACTGCGCACGCGGGTTGAGCGCACCGTTGCGGTGGTTCTTCCACGCGATGCGGGTGAGGACGTCCTTCAGTTCTGCCGGGTCGACGCCGTACTTGTTGGCGTAGGCCGGTGCGAGGAACGAGAAGCTCGCCGGAGCGGTAACGGTGAGGGCCGAGCCGTCGTCGGCGGGCGATGCCACGACGAGTCCGGAGTAGCCCGAGTCCTTCAACTTCTCGACGCCGATGGCCATGACCACGTCGTAGGCGCCGGAGGCAACGGCGTAGCACGCGTTGCGGAACGCCTCGCTGCCCGTTGCGCAGAAGTTCTCCACGTGGGTGACCGGCTTGTGCTGGATCTTCAGCGGACGCGAGAGCGTGAGGCCCGACAGGCCCGAGCCCATCGTGCCGAGCCAGAAGGCGTCGACGTCGTCGAGCTTCAGGCCCGCGTTCTGCAGCGCTGCGGACGACGACTCGACGAGCATGTCGTCGGCGGACTTGTCCCAGTGCTCGCCGAAGTTGGTGCAGCCCATCCCGATGATGGCCACTTTGTCGCGGATTCCATGTGATGCCATGTCAGATCTCCTTGCTGGTGTCGGTGGCCGGGGCAGCGCCCTGGGTCTCGGTGTTCGTGCGGGTGTTGTTGGTACTCATCATGCCCCACCGCGGATGGGTCGGGCCTTCCAGAAGTAGTTGTGTACGCCGTCCTGCGTGAAGAGGCGGCGGAAGGACATCTCCACCCGGTCGCCGATCTTCACCTTGTTCGGGTCGACATCGGTGAGCTCGCACTGGAATCGGCCGCCACCGTCGAAGTCGATGACGGCGGCAACCACCGGCGGGCTGAGGCTGAACGCCAGACGGTCCACCGTGTAGGTGGCGATGGTGGCCTTCACGTCGGCCATGCGGATGGGCTCCATGTGGTCGATCTCGCCGGTGCCGAAGCTGACGCGGCTGGGCGGCAGGTGCACGAAACCGGTCTCGTCCTTGCTGCCGAAGAAGCCGAACTTCCACTGGTTGCGGCGCAGGCTCGGCGGGGCGGCGGGACGGTCCGGCTCGGGGCGGCGCGGCGGCTCACGGTGGAGGAATCCGCGCCAGGTGAGGTACGAGGCGTAGGCGAGGTCGTCCCGGGTGTTGGCGATCTGCTGGGCCACCGTGTTCGTCTGGCGCGCACGGAAGGCAAGCAGTTCGTCGGTTGCCCGCAGCAGCCACACGTTGCAGCCGTCGGCAAGGAGCACGAGTGCGATGGTTTGGCCGGGCTGTGCACGGTCGAGCACGTCGCACAGGTTCACCATGGCCTGGGCCGTGCCAGAGTTTCCGATGACCGTGGAGAGATCGTCGGCCACTGCCTCGGGCTTCACGCCGATCGCCTTCGCAACCGCCTTGGCCGCACGGCCGTGCAGACCGCTCACGATCACGTGGTCGAACTGGTCGGGGCTCATGTTGGCGCCGGCACACGCACGCTTGAACGCTTCCTGGGCGAGCGGCACGTAGGCGTACTCGCCGAAGCGCTCCTCCCACTGCTTCGAGGCCTGGTCGCCCGGCTCGCGCCAGCGGTCGAGGAACTCCGCGGTGACCGAGGCACCACCGAAGTCCTGACAGACCACGTTGCCCTCGCCGAAGCAGATCGCTGCAGCAGCATCGCCGCCGTTCGCCTCGTCGCCGCCACCGGGCAGGCCGACGCGAACATCGGACACGAACGCCATCTGCGAGCCCCAGGCGTTGGCACCCATGAGGGCCGCAACCTGCGAGCGCACCGAACCGTTCACGTCGAACGCACCGGCACCGTCGGGCAGTGCGAGCGCAGCGTGGATGGCGGTGGCGTTGGTCTTGTCGATGTATGCGGGCGTTGCGGTGGAGAACCACACGTTCTGCGGCGAGTAACCCTGCGGGGCGTTGGCGAGCGCAATGCGACCCGCCTCGACGGCCATCGACGTGGTGTCCTCGTCGTAACTGGCTACCGATCGGGTGCCACGGCCGCCGCCGCTACCGAGCGCCGAGGTAATGGCGCTGCGCTGCAGGCGCCAGTACGGGATGTACGCGCCATAACTCACGATTCCGGGCATCTGAAACCTCTTCTACGACGTGCTCAGGAAAGCCCGACCGTAGTGCCCTGACACCCGTCAGGAAGAGCCGAACCCCGGTCAGGAACCCCGGTCAGGAATAGTACGGGTTCTCGCCGGTGGCGTGGTCGGTCACGTCGACCACCTTGTGGATGGCCGGGATGTGGTCCACCAGCGTGCGCTGGACGCCCTCCATCATCGTGGTGCGGCTCATCGAGCAGCCGTGACAGCCACCACCCATGCTCAGGTAGGCCGCACCCTCGCCGTCGTGGCCGACGTAGGAAACAAAGCCTCCGTGGGCGGAAAGCGCCGGGTTGATGTCGGTGGCCACGAGGGCCTCGATCTCGGCCGACAGTTCGTCGCCGTGCGTGAGCCCCTCGATGCGCACGGCAGCAGGCTTGTTCGGGTTGCGGATGATGAGCCCGGTGGAATCGGCGTAGTCGAGGATTGCGCCCTGCAGACGGTCGACGTCCTTGGCCGGGATGATGACCTTCAGGCCGTTGTGCGTGCGCACCTCGTCGGTGAACGCAGCCTTCGTGTACTCGTCGAACGACAGGTCGTACTGGAAGGTGTCGCCGCTCTGGCCGGCGATCTCGAGACGCAGGCCGAGGCGGTCGGCCTCGTCCTCGTCGGCACGCAGCGCCACGAGCTTGTCGTGGGCGGCGTCGGTGATCTCGATAACGGGCATCGAGGCGGGCACGGAGGTGGCCAGCGGCGACTGGATGCTGGCGGCGAGCGGGGAGGTGGAACCGGGGGTGTTCACGCAGGTGAGGCTAGCGACCGGGGGTGTCGGCACGGCCCAAATCGGACGGGTTTACCCGGGATTGGGCGGAGAAATTCCGCGGCCGTTCGGCGTTGCGGCCCTCAGACGAGCGGGCCGCCGCCGTCCACCACGATCCGCTGGCCGGTGACGTAGCCAGACAGGTCGCTGCAGAGGAACAGCACCACGTTCGCGATGTCCTCCGGTTGGCACACATGACCGAACGGCATCGTGGCATCGAGCGAGCGCAGGTCGGCAAGGTCCTTGTTGCCAGAGCGAGCACGGGTGAGTCGCACGCCCATGTCGGTCTCCACGAGGCCGGGGCACACGATGTTCACGTGGATGCCGTGACGGCGCTCCTCCTTCGCCAGGGTGAACGCGAGTGCTTCCATCGCTGCCTTGCCCATGTTGTACGGCGCGCCGTTCGGGCCCATGTTGCTGGTGGCAACCGACGAGATCATCACGATGTCGGCACGCGGCCTCGTGCGCATCGACGGGATGACGAGCCTGCTGAGGTGGTGCGGACCGACCGCATGCGTGGCGAGCAGTCGCGCGGCCTCGCCCGGATCGGAATCGGCAACGGCCTGGCCGCGCGAGGCGATACCGGCGTTGCACACGAGGATGTCGATGTGGCCAAAGTCGGCCAGCACCTCGAGCACCATCGTGGCGTCCTCGTCCGCATTGTCGACCGATGCGGCGTATGCCTTCGCCACTCCCCCGGCGCGTTGGATGGCTTCCACGGTCTCGCGAGCCGAATCGGCGTCCTTGCGGTAGTTGACGGCCACCGTTGCGCCCTCGCGGGCCAGCAACTCGGAGATCGCACGGCCGATCCCGCGCCCGCCACCTGTGACAAGCGCCACACGACCCGATAGCTGACCCATCAATCACCTCCGCGTTGGTTGTATATGACAACCTAGTCAGTCGTGCAAGAGGGTTCGAAGAAAGCGATCTTTGCGGCCTTCCTGGCCAATCTGGGAATCGCCATCGCAAAAGTCATCGGCTTTGCCTTCACGCGCTCGAGCGGCATGCTCGCCGAAGCCGCCCACTCGTTCGCCGATACCGGCAACCAAGCACTGCTGCTGTTCGGTTCCCGACGGGCCAAGCGCAAGGCCGATCGCGACAACCCCTTCGGTTATGGACGCGAGCGTTATTTCTGGTCGTTCATCGTGGCGCTCGTGCTGTTCAGCATGGGTGGCCTCTTCGCCCTCTACGAGGGCATCCAGAAACTCGCGCACCCGCACGAGACGCACAACCTCGCGGTGGCCATCGTCATCCTCAGCGTTGCCGTGGCCCTTGAGACAGTCTCCTTGCTGACCGCGTTGAAAGAAGTACGGCACGTGAAGCCGAAGGGCATGTCGCTGTGGCGCTTCATCCGCCACACACGCTCGCCCGAGCTGCCCGTGGTGCTGCTCGAGGACATCGGCGCCGAGATCGGCCTCATCCTTGCGCTCGGCGGCGTACTGCTCTCGCACTTCACGCACAACCCGCGCTGGGACTCCATCGCGTCGGTGCTCATCGGTGTTCTGCTCACCGTGATCGCCCTCATCCTCGCCACGGAGATGAAGTCGTCGCTCATGGGCGAGACCGCCACCGACGAGGCCGAGGACCGCATCCGCACCGCCACAACTGCTCACCCGCTTGTACGGCGGATCATCCACCTCAAGACCCAGCACATCGGACCCGATGCCCTCATCGTGGGCCTCAAGGTGGAGTTCGACCACTCGCTCACGATGCCGCAACTGGCCGACGCCATCGATGCCGTCGAGGCCATTGTGCGCGAAGCCGAGCCAACGGCAGTCACCATTTATCTCGAGCCGGACATCTTCCGGCCCGGAAACAACTGAAGT
Source organism: Acidimicrobiales bacterium (assembly GCA_947465505.1). GTDB lineage: Bacteria > Actinomycetota > Acidimicrobiia > Acidimicrobiales > Ilumatobacteraceae > WLJO01. Next base: position 6,141 of record CANIBN010000112.1, read on the forward strand.
ACATGACCAACGTCGCCACTGCGGTGAAAGCCCGCTTTCAGAAGTTCGATCCGGGCATCCCCGTACTGGTCGTGTCCATCCTGATCTTCTGCGCAGGATCCACCGTGGCGAAGAAGGCGCACACGCCGGGTCTCACCCTTGCATGCATGCGGTCGATCATCGCCGGCTCGGTGTGGATGACGATCATCCTGGTGCGCAAGCGACACATCGACTGGAAGAGCGTTCGGCGAGCACTGCTCCCGGGCATCACCTTCGGTGTCAACATCGCGTGCTTCTTCACCGCAGTCAGCCACATTCCGGTGGCGAAGGCGGAGTTCATCGGTGCGCTCGGTCCGTTGGTCGTGGTGCCCGCAGGAGCGCTCATCTATCGAGAGCGAATCCCGTGGAAGGCACTGATCTGGGGCATTCCCGCAATCAGCGGCGTGGCGATCGTTGCGTTGCTCAGCGCGAAGAGCAAGGGCGACGCCAATGGCTTCGGCATCTTCATGGCAGTCGCCTCGGTGTTCACCTGGGCCACCTACCTCATGCTCACGAAGAAGTTCCGGCCCGGTGTCGACATCGGTGTGTTCATGGCCTGCACCTCGGTGGCCGCTGCGCTGGTGCTGCTGCCGCTGTCCATCGTGCGTGACGGCTTCGTCACCGCCATCCCCGCTTCCGGCTGGCCGTGGATCGTGCTGCTCGCCCTTGCGAACGGCGTGATTGCCCACACGATGATCCTGGTAGCGCAGAAGCACCTGCCGCTCGGCACGATCTCCACGATGCAGACGGCCCAGCCCGGCCTCGCTGCCGGCGCCGCGTGGCTCGTGCTCGGCGAGACCGTGCGACCGGTGCAGTTCATCGGCATGGCGATGGTGATCGTGTCGCTCATCTGTTACACGCTCACCGTGCAGCGAGCGGCGTTCCCCTGGCAGCAGCGCCGCAACTAGCTCCACCCTCTCGGTTCCGGGCTTATTTCTGGTCGAATTTCGACCAGAAATAAGCCCGGAACACGGGGTAAGGTCGGGGAAACAACCAACGGGGAGCTCGGGGGAACGCCGGGCTGAGAGGGTGACCGCCGGCCACCGACCCGAGAACCTGATCTGGGTAATGCCAGCGGAGGAATTGATGTCCACAGCCGTGGTCTTCATCGGAGGTCATCCACCACACCCGGGCGTCGTTGCGCACCTGCCCGCGCAGCGTTGGGTGGTGGCAGCAGATTCCGGGTACGACCATGCGGTTGCGCTCGGCGTGCACGTGGACCTCGTGGTGGGCGACCTCGATTCGGTATCTGCCGAGGGGCTTGCCCGCATGGAGCGTGACGGCACGCCGGTGGAGCGCCATCCCACCGACAAGGACTTCACCGATACCGAACTCGCCCTGCGTGCAGCGCTGCGCCACGACGTGTCGCACCTCGTGGTGGTGAGTTGCGTGGGCGACCGGCTCGACCATTCCTTCGCAGCGCTCTCCTCCCTCGCCGACCCGTCACTCGCCGGTATCGCCGTCGAGGCCTGGTGGGGTGGAGCGCACGTGGACGTCGTGCGCGGCCCAGGTACGCGTCTGATCGCCGGCCGCGTGGGCGAGACGGTGTCGCTGCTCCCCGTCGACGGAGCGGCCATGGGTGTCGTCGCATCGGGCGTGCAGTACGCACTGCACGGCGAGACGCTCAGCGCCACGGCCAGCCGCGGCGTGAGCAACGTGTTTGTCGACAGCGAACTGAACCTGCACGTGGAGCGCGGCGCGCTGCTCGTCATCAAACCGGAGGCACTGTGAACCGTACGCATCGCACACTCGTCGCACTGCTGGCGGCCGCACCACTGCTGCTCGCTGCCTGTGGCGGGTCGAAGTCGTCAAACGGCGCCGGCGAGACCATCACACTGCTCGCCTACGACGCGTTCGCGGAACCCGACGTGCTGAAGGAGTTCACCACGCAGACCGACATCACCGTGCGCGTGGCCAAGGGTGGCGACACCGGCACGCTGGTGAACAAGGCAATCCTCACTGCTGGCAACCCCGAGGGCGACGTGCTGTGGGGTCTCGACAACACACTGCTCTCCCGAGCGCTCGACACCAAGGGGCTGTTCGTCCCCTACGAGTCCAC
>CANIBN010000113.1 GCA_947465505.1 Acidimicrobiales bacterium
GGCCTGCGGTCCGTGTGGCCGCATTCGTTCGTGATTGCCGTGAACGGCACCGTGCTCACCATCGGCACCGACGACCAGGAACTGATGGAGCATCTGCGTCCCTGGGTGGTTCCTGAGCCGTCTTCACTCGTCGACTTTGGCCTGCAGGCGCACCCTCCACAGCCAGAGAACCGTGCGGCGCCTCGACTCCTTCCCACCCTGAAGCATGGGTCCGACGTACTTGCTCGCAGCGACGACGTGGACCTGTTGCGCACCGCCCTGCTGCGCATGATCACAGCGTCTACCAACCCGACCCCGGTGGGAATGATCCGCGTCTCAGGCGCTGTGCTTGAGCGAGACGGATTGGGGTACGTCGTTCCAGAGGGAAATCTTCGCTCGTTCTCGTACAGGGCGCTTGCGCGTCAGGGAATCGTCGTCCACCCGGGACAGAGCGTCCTGATCGACGCATCGAACGCGGCCGTCCACCTCGATGCCGCGCACGGCACCGACGTGTCCGTCGAGACGTTGCCCCTGCGGGCCTGGCTGTTCAATCACCGCGAACCTGGCCTGCCTGCGACGGTTGGCGAGGACGTTGCGCGCGTGTTGGGCAACCTCTGGGGTGACTGGCACGCGATGCACCCGCCGATGCAGACGCTCGACGCCGCCAGCACGCTCGTGTCCCTCTTGCGGCCGCGCTACGTAGCGTTCGGACGTGAGTCACTCGAAAACGAACTCACCGCCCTATTCGGGCGGTGAGTCGAGTACAGAGTCAGTTGTTCGAGCGGCGAGAGCCGCCCGGGGTCACTTGCAGCGGACCTTGAACAGGATGCCGAGCTTGCAACGATTGTTGCCGCCACCGCCGGTGCGGCCGGTGTGGTAGTAGGCGGTGCCGGTGAAGTGATCGCCGCCGGTGCAGCCACCAGGATCCACCGCGCCTGTGTTGATTGCGCTGTCCGACGAGCCGAGCGCCCAAGTCTGGGGAGCCGTGTCGGCGTTCGTCGGGTCGCACGGCGCCTTGCCCTGATCGTTGCAGACAACGGCTTCGATCTTGATCTCGCAGTTCGAGTCGAGCGAGGTGATGGCCACGCCGCCGCCGGCGTAGTTGAACGCCTCGGAGGTCGCACGACCGCCCGTTCCCGGGATGTTGTTCGGGTTGCCCGAGAACGTGACGCCGCGGTTGAGTCCGTCGACCTTCACTTCGACACCCATGGTCTGCGTGGCGCCCGAGTCCTTCTTGGCTACGACGCCGTCAACGGTGTTCACCACGTCTGCGTGCCACTTGCCGGCCTGGCTGTTCTGGTTCGGTGAGAACCACACGCAGCAGGTTGCGCTCTGGTTGCTGTAGCTGTCGAAGCCAGCGGCGGCGTAGGCCGGGATGGACTTCACCATCGGAACCGTGTACACCACTGCGCCAGCGGCTGCTGCCTTGGCGAGCAGGGCGCGGCGGCTGGTGCCACTGCCTTCGGTTGTGATCTCTTCTTGCTCGGCCATTTCCATCCCTTTACGACAGGCGACTTCAGTACTCACAGCGACTCTAGTCCACGCAGAGTGCGCCGACAATCATCAAATGCTCAAGGAGTACGTTGATGTCTCTGGCGACGTCGTTCTCCGGCCGCCCGAAGCCCTCTGCGAGGTCGCACGCGAGTTGTTGCGCTGTGGTCGGCTCGTTCAGAAGGTCCCAGATCAGGGCCCCGATGCCCTCAAGCAGCAACGGCTCGTCGCGCTGAGGCGTCAGCAGCAGAGTGCCGCCCAGATCCCGACGAACCAGCACTTCGGGATGGCGGCGAACGGATCTCGGCTCCGAATTCTCGCTGAAGGCAGGCGAGGCGTCACCCTCTGTGGTGACGGGGGCCGGGTCGTCGGTCATTACTCAGTACAGTACTTCGCTCGTGGACACCTCCAGATCTGCCATTCGCCGCCGGTGGCCGGTCGACGCTTGGGTGGCCGATGTTGCCTCGGCTGGGCTCGCGACGCGACGTCAGCTCACTGGACTGTCGATCCATAAGTTCGCGTGGACCGAGTTCCTCAGCCGTTGCGAGGACCACCGGGTGCTCGGACTCCTCGCCGGGGCGGTGCGCGACGGCGCCGTGACGGTGGAGGAGTACCAGGCTGAGGCGCTGAACTCGACCCTGCGCACGTGGTTACTGCACGATCTGACGGTCGAGCGCACGCTGTTGCAGGTTGCAGACATCCTTGACGCGGCGGACATTCCGTTTCGGGTGCTCAAGGGGGTAGCACTCGCTCACACGGTCTACGCGGATCCCTCGCTACGGGTCTTTGGTGACATCGACCTGTTGATCGAGGAGACGGATTTCTCCCGGGCAGCCGCAGCGCTCGTCGATGCGCTCCCCGCAAGCCGGGAGTTGCCCGAACTGCGTGCCGGTTTCGACGATCGATTTGGCCGGGAGATCCTGCTGCGCACGCCGGGGGTGGAGGTTGACCTGCACCGGACGCTCGTCGATGGGCCCTTTGGGCTCTCGATTCCGGCGGCTGACTTGATGGCTGAGCCCCAGTCATTCTTCATTGGCGGCCGTACGTTGCAGCGCGTCAGCGACCCCGTGCGGTTCGTGCACGCCTGCTACTCGTCAGTCCTTGGTGATTGGCCTCCCCGCCGGATTGCCCAGCGAGACGTCGCCGAACTGCTCGTCGGTGGCGATCGAGCGGGAGTCCTCGCTGCGGAGCCTGTGCTGGAGTTGGCGGCGCGATGGCACGCTGCGCCCGTTGTGGCGCTTGCGATTCGTCGCACCGTCGACGACCTCGGGCTACTGGTGCGTCATCCCCTCATCGATTGGGCGAGGGACTACCGCACGTCGTTGCGCGATCGGATGTTCATCGCTGCGTACCGCGGGCGAGCCCGTGGCTACACGAGTCAGGCGCTATCGGTGTTTGCCCTCCCATCCTGGCGGGACCGGCGTGACTTCTTGGCGGCGATCCTGCGTCCAAGCAGGGAATATGTGGAAGCCAGAGGATTCCGCAGGGGGGACCGTCTCCGCAAGGCGGTCGGGATGCGCCCCTCCGGCCGCTGAAAATGCGGTGCCATCGCCCGGGCCGTTCCGTACACTTGAAGTGCTTCGGGCCAGCGTCGTCCCGATCGAGTCAGAAGGTTCCGTCGGCCCAGCCGACCCGCCACCTCGAGGATGAGGACGATGCACAGCGATTTGCCCGCGCCCCACGGGCTCTACGACCCACGCTTTGAGCACGACGCCTGCGGCGTCTCGTTCGTGGCAAACATCAAGGGTGTTCGCAGCCACGACATCGTGTCGAAAGGCCTGTCTGCACTCTGCAACCTCGAGCACCGAGGCGCCACGGGAGCCGAGGAGAACACCGGCGACGGTGCGGGCATCCTCATTCAGGTTCCCGACGCGTTCTTGAGGGCCGTTGTTCCGTTCACGCTGCCGGCCGCTGGTGCCTACGCAGTTGGCATGGCGTTCCTGCCGGCAGACGGTGGACCGTGCGAGAAGGCCCGTGCTGCGATCGAGTCGATCGTCGCCGACGAGGGTCTGACAACACTCGGTTGGCGATTGGTGCCTACGAACCCGTCTATCCTCGGGCAGACGGCGCTCGACGTGATGCCGACGTTCGAACTGTTCTTCCTAGCGGATCCCGCAGGCTCCGCCGGCTTGGCGCTCGACCGTAAGGCCTACGTGGTGCGCAAGCGCGTCGAGCACGAGCTGTCGGGCAACGTCGGGACGTACTTCCCCTCTCTTTCGTCCCGGACGCTTGTCTACAAGGGCATGTTCACCTCGCCCCAGCTCGGCGAGTTCTACCCCGACCTCGCCGACGAGCGAATGGAGTCTGCGCTGGCACTCGTGCACAGCCGCTTCTCCACCAACACCTTCCCCTCATGGCCGCTTGCCCACCCGTACCGCTTCGTGGCCCATAACGGTGAGATCAACACCGTGCAGGGCAACGAGAACTGGATGCGTACTCGCGAGGCAATGCTCGCTACACCGAACATCCCGAACCTCGAGCGCACCTTCCCGGTGTGCACCCCTGGAGGCTCAGATACCGCACGCCTCGACGAGGCCATCGAACTGCTGCACCTGAGTGGTCGCTCGCTGCCGCACGCCGTGCTCATGCTCATCCCTGAGGCGTGGGAGAACCATCCGACCATGGAACCGACGAAGCGGGCGTTCTACCGCTTCCACTCCTCAATGATGGAGCCGTGGGACGGTCCCGCAAGCGTGGCATTCACCGACGGCACCGTGATTGGCGCGGTGCTCGACCGCAATGGTCTGCGTCCGAGCCGGTTCTGGGTGACTGCCGACGATCTCGTCATCATGGCGAGCGAGGTCGGCGTCATCGACGTCGATCAATCGCGCATCGTGAAGAAGGGTCGCCTTCAGCCCGGTCGCATGTTCCTCGTCGACACAGCACAGGGCCGAATCGTCGACGACGCGGAGTTCAAGGCCCAACTCGCGTCCGAGCACCCCTACGCGGATTGGCTCGACGCCGGACTCACCGACCTCTCCGACCTTCCCGCCCGCGAGCACATCGTGTTCAGCCACGACAGCGTGCTTCGTCGTCAGCAGGTGTTCGGCTACACGCACGAGGAACTGAAGATCATTGTGGCGCCGATGGCGAAGTCGGGTCTCGAGCCGATCGGCTCAATGGGTACCGACACACCGATTGCTGTGCTCTCGGAGCGCCCACGTCTGCTGTTCGACTACTTCCAGCAGTTGTTCGCACAGGTCACCAACCCGCCGCTCGACGCCATCCGCGAGGAGGTCGTTACCGCGGTCTCCTCCACGATTGGCCCGGAGGCGAACCTGCTGCAGCCTGGTCCGGAGAGCTGCCGTCAGCTCGTGCTGCCGTTCCCGATCATCGACAACGATGAGCTCGCGAAGATCGTGCACGCTGCAGCGGACCCGAGGTTCGCGCATCTGAAGGCGGTCACGGTGAGCGGCCTGTTCCGCGTCGCCGGTGGTGGAAATGCGTTGCGTCAGGCACTCGAAGACATCCGTGTGCAGGTCTCGCAAGCGATCGACGATGGTGCGCGCATCGTTGTGCTGTCGGACCGCAACAGCGACTCGGCGCTCGCTCCGATCCCCTCCCTGCTGCTCACCAGTGCCGTGCATCATCACCTCATCCGCGAGAAGAAGCGCACCAAGGTGGGCATGGTGGTGGAGTGTGGCGATGCCCGCGAAGTGCACCACATGGCGCTGCTGATCGGCTACGGAGCCGGAGCGATCAACCCGTACCTTGCCTTCGAGTCGATCGAGGACATGATCGAGGATGGCGACTTTGGTCTGACTGGCGTCGACCCGAAGAAGGCCGTGAAGAACTACATCAAGGCCTGTGGCAAGGGTGTGCTGAAGGTGATGTCCAAGATGGGTGTCTCCACAGTCGCCTCGTATACCGGCGCGCAGATCTTCGAGGCAATCGGTCTGAGCAGCGACCTCGTGGGCGAATACTTCAGCGGCACCGTCTCCCGTATCGGTGGCGTGACCCTCGACGAGATCGCGAAGGAAGTGGCCATCCGGCACGCCAACGCCAATCCGACACGGCCTGAGCAGCGCGCTCACCGTGAGCTGGAGCTTGGTGGCGAGTACCAGTGGCGCCGTGAGGGCGAGATCCACCTCTTCAACCCGGACACAGTGTTCAAGCTGCAGCACGCCACGCGGTCCAAGCGCTACGACATCTTCAAGCAGTACACAAAGCTCGTCGACGACCAGAGCCGCAAGCTCGCAACCCTGCGCGGCCTCTTCGAGCTGAAGACCGGTGAGCGCCCCTCGATCTCCATCGACGAGGTCGAGCCGGTGAGCGAGATCGTCAAGCGGTTCTCTACCGGAGCGATGAGCTACGGCTCGATCTCGAAAGAGGCGCACGAGACCCTCGCCATCGCCATGAACCGCATCGGTGGGAAGAGCAACACGGGTGAGGGCGGGGAGGACGCCGAGCGTTTCACCCCCGATGCCAACGGTGACCTTCGTCGTTCCTCGATCAAGCAGGTGGCCTCGGGCCGGTTCGGCGTGACGAGTGAGTACCTCGTCAATGCCGACGACATCCAGATCAAGATGGCCCAGGGAGCCAAGCCAGGTGAGGGTGGCCAGCTGCCGGGGAGCAAGGTGTACCCGTGGGTGGCCAAGACCCGTCACTCAACGCCGGGTGTGGGCCTCATCAGCCCGCCGCCGCACCACGACATCTACTCGATCGAGGACCTCAAGCAGCTCATCCATGACCTGAAGAACGCGAACCCCACGGCCCGCGTGCACGTCAAGCTCGTTGCCGAGGTTGGCGTGGGCACCGTGGCGGCCGGCGTGTCGAAGTGCAAGGCCGACGTGGTGCTCATCTCCGGACACGACGGTGGTACCGGTGCATCACCGCTCACCTCGTTGAAGCATGCGGGCGGCCCGTGGGAACTTGGTCTCGCCGAGGCGCAGCAGACACTGGTACTCAACGGTCTGCGCGAGCGGATCGTCGTCCAGGCCGACGGCCAGATGAAGACTGGTCGAGACGTGGTCATTGCAGCGCTGCTCGGTGCAGAGGAGTTTGGCTTCGCCACTGCGCCGCTCGTGGTGAGCGGTTGCGTGATGATGCGCGTCTGTCACCTCGACACCTGCCCAGTTGGTGTCGCCACGCAGAACCCAGTGCTGCGACAGCGGTTCAGCGGTAAGCCCGAGTTCGTCGTCAACTTCTTCGAGTACATCGCCGAAGAAGTGCGTGAGATCATGGCCCAACTGGGCTACCGCACGATGAACGAAATGATCGGCCACGTCGAGACCATCGACGCCCGTGCAGCAGTTGACCACTGGAAGGCGTCCGGTCTCGACCTCACGCCGATCCTCGCTGTGCCGGACAACCGGTACGGGCAGAGCCTGCGCCAGACGGTCACACAAGACCACGGCCTCGATGCAGCACTGGACCGTTCGCTCATCGAGCAGTGCATGCCTGCTCTCGAGCACGGTCACCCCGTACGCCTTGACGTCCCGATCCGGAACGTCAACCGGACCGTCGGAACGATGCTCGGCTACGAGGTCACGACACGCCACGGTGGCAGGGGACTGCCGGACGGCACGATCGATATCACCTTCCGCGGCGCGGCCGGCCAGAGCTTTGGTGCGTTCGTGCCGGCCGGTATCACGATGCGACTCGAGGGCGATGCCAATGACTTCCTCGGCAAGGGATTGTCCGGCGGGCGCATCATCATCCGGCCCGACCGTGCCTCGACGGTGGTGGCCGAGGAGAACATCATCGCTGGCAACGTGGTCGCGTACGGTGCGACCTCGGGCGAGGTGTTCATCCGCGGTGTGGTGGGTGAGCGCTTCTGTGTGCGCAACTCGGGTGCCACCGCAGTTGTCGAAGGCGTGGGAGACCACGGCTGCGAGTACATGACCGGGGGTCGGGTGGTGGTGCTCGGCACGACCGGACGGAACTTCGGGGCGGGCATGAGTGGCGGAGTGGCGTACGTCTATGACGTCGACGGGTTCTTCGGAGCCCGTGTCAACTACGAGATGGTGGAGATCGAGCACCTCGATGATGAGGACTCGTCGTTCCTCCAGGGCACGGTTACGAAGCACTTCGAGTACACCGGCTCTGCAGTTGCCGCGCGTTTGCTCGAGGACTGGGATGCAGCGCTTTCCAAGTTCCGCAAGGTGATGCCGATGGACTACGCCCGGGTCATGCGTGTGATGCGCGAGGCGCAGGCGGCGGGCCTGTCCGATGACGAGATGTTCAAGCGAGTGATGGAGTCCTCCAATGGGTGAGACGACGGGTTTCCTGAAGTGGCAGCGCCAGACACCGAAGCGCCGGCCTGTTCCTGTTCGCCTGCGCGACTGGAAAGAGGTCTACGAACCGTTCGATACGGACGCGTTGGCACAGCAGGCGGGACGCTGCATGGATTGCGGTATCCCGTTCTGCAACAACGGGTGTCCGCTCGGGAACCTCATTCCCGACTGGAACGATCTCGTCTATCGCAACCACTGGCGCGAGGCCATCGATCGGCTCCACGCAACGAACAACTTCCCTGAATTCACCGGCCGACTCTGTCCCGCACCTTGTGAGAGCGCCTGTGTGGTTGGAATCAACGCAGATCCCGTGAGCATCAAGCAGGTCGAGGTAGAGATCGTCGATCGTGCGTGGGCCGAGGGATGGGTCGAGCCCCAGATCCCGACGGTGAAGACCGGGAGGCGAGTTGCAGTGATCGGCTCGGGACCTGCGGGACTTGCGGCTGCGCA
>CANIBN010000114.1 GCA_947465505.1 Acidimicrobiales bacterium
AGGGCGTCAGCGACCTGCATGCAGGAACGGATCGACTCCGGATTCCTCGTTGCCGGTCAAATGCCCTTCGAGCTCGTCCGCGTGGAGTGCCTCAATGGCTGGAATCCGGCACGAATGAACGCCACTCAGTCGAAGGAATACCTCCAGTGTCAGCTGGCCGGCTGACCGCCGTTGGGTGAGCCGTAGGCTGAGGGCCTCGTGAGTACGCGTAAGTTGATCCTCCTTGCCCTGGCGTGCGGCCTGGCGATCCTGATCGCCGGGAGTGTCCAACTGCTGCGAATCAAGAACGGCGAGTCGCGCACCCTCGGCATTGGGGACTCCACCGAACTCGCTACGGCGACAGTCCGGCTGACCTCGGGCACGGTGGTGGGCGACAAAGTGGTCGTAGAGGTTCACGTCTCGGTAGCCCGCTCCGCGTCGGCGGCACTGGACCGGCCGCTCACGGGGTGGTCGCTCCTCACCGGGGGCCAGAAGAAGCCCGTCGAAGCCGTGGGGACCTCCGGTGGGGTGGTTCCGTCCTGTGGCGACGTGGTCGTCGCCCCCGGGGAGGAGCGCGACTGCGCAGTGGCGTTCCCCGTGCTCCCGTCGGTCAAGGGGACCACCTACGTGACCTTCGGATTTGCCGGATCGGCCGCCACCTGGCTGCTCGGTATCTAAGCGTCGTTCCCACAACCGGGGTGGGCGGTTACGCTCAACCCTCGTGCCTGATACGCAACAGTTCGACCTCATCGTGATCGGGGGTGGCCCCGCGGGGTACGCCGCCGCCTTCTACGGCGCTTCTGCCGGTCTCCAAGTGGCTCTCGTCGAGAAAGACACCATCGGTGGCACCTGTCTCAACCGGGGTTGCATTCCGGCCAAGGCGTTCCTCGAGACCGCTGCCGTAGCGCGCCACGTTCACCACGCCAAGGATTTCGGGATCGAGGCGACACAGGCCGGCATCGACTTCTCTGTTGCACAAAACCGGAAGCAGCGGATCGTCGAGGGCCTCGTCAAGGGTCTCACCGGTCTGACGCGGGCAAAGAAGGTCACCTACCTCCTCGGAGCCGGATCGCTTGGGGCAAACCGCACCGTGACGGTTGCGGGTGCCGACGGATCGGCGCAGGTCCTCCAGGGTCGCTACGTGGTCCTCGCCGCTGGATCGGTTCCGCGCACCATCCCGGGCTTCGAGGTGGGCGGTCCCATCATGACGAGCGACGAAGTGCTCATGCTCGACAAGGTGCCGGCTCGCATGGTGGTCATCGGTGGTGGCGCCATCGGTTGTGAATTTGCGTCGGCGTTCGCAGACCTCGGCTCGCAGGTCACGATTCTCGAAGGCCTGCCGAAGGTGTTGCCCGGTCTCGACGCCGACCTCGCCAATGTGGTCGTGAAGTCCTTCGCCAAGAAAGGCATTGCGATCAAGACCGGGGCGAAGGTCACGGGACACACTCTCACCCCGACCGGCGGCACACGCGTGCACGTCGAGGGTGCAGAGGACCTCGAAGTGGATGCTGTGGTGGTGTCTGTCGGACGCCGCCCGTTCCCCGACCTGCTCGGTCTTGAGGGCACTGCAGTGCAACTGAGCGACCGGCGCTTTGTTCAGGTGGACGAGTACTGCCGCACGGGCGAACCCGGTGTCTATGCGATCGGCGACCTCATCAACACCCCGCAACTCGCCCATGTCGGCTACGCCGAAGCGATTCTCGTCGTGAAGGACCTGTTGGGTGAGGATCCGAACCCGGTGGATTACACGCGTGTGCCGTGGGCCATCTACTGCCATCCCGAAGTGGCGTGGGCCGGGCCCGACGAGGAGCAAGCGAAAGCGGCCGGTTACGACGTCGTTGTCGCCAAGCACCCGTTCCGCGCAAACAGTCGTGCACAGATCCTCGGCGAGATTGACGGACTCGTGAAGATCATCGCCAAGAAGAATGCCGACGGAACAGCCGGCCAGATCCTCGGTGTCCACATGGTCGGCCCGTGGGTGACCGAGCAGTTGTCCGGCGGCTATCTCGCCGTGAACTGGGAAGCCACCGTGGCCGAGGTTGCCGAATTCATCCAGCCGCACCCGAGCCTGTCCGAACTATTCGGCGAGACCGTCCTGTCCCTCACCGGCCGTTCGTTCAACGGCTGAGTAACGACGTAGAAGATCCGAGAAAGAGAGCAACACGAGATGGCTGACATCACGCTTCCGCAGTTGGGCGAGACCGTCACCGAGGGAACCATCCTGCGGTGGTTCAAGAAGATCGGTGACACCGTCGCCGCGGACGAGCCGTTGTTCGAGATCTCCACCGACAAGGTGGACACCGAGGTTCCGTCTCCCATCGCGGGGACGCTGGTGGAAATCCGTGCCAACGAAGGCGACACCATTGCCGTTGGCACCATCGTGGCCGTGGTCGGTGCGGCCGGCGCAGCACCCGTTGCTGCGGCCCCGACCCCTGCGCCGGCACCAGTGGTCGAGGCGCCCGCGCCGGCACCGGCTCCTGTAGTCGAGGCTCCGGCACCCGCCCCAGCACCCGTACCAGTTGTCGAGGCGCCCGCACCCGCCCCAGCCCCGGCGCCCGCTGTCCAGAGCCCTGCACCTGCACCGGTCGCCTCAGGTGAGTCCGGGGATCAGACCGCAGGGAATCGCCTGCTCTCGCCCGTGGTGCGTCGTCTCGTGAACGAGCACGGCCTGAACCCGGAGCAGATTGTCGGCACCGGCCTCGGCGGCCGGATCACCCGTGAGGACGTACTGGATCACATCGACCGCATTGCTGCTGGTGGACGCGCTGCCGCTGCAGCGCCTGCTGCTGCCGCCGCTGCACCTGCAACTCCTGCAACTTCTGCGGCTGCCCCCGCCCCCGCCCCGGCTCCGGCAGCCGCTGTGGCGCCGGCATCGGCACCCGCCCCGGTAGCCCCAGCGGTTCCTCGCGGGCCGCGCAGCAGCGCCATCAAGCTGTCAAAGATCCGCAAGCTCACGGGCGATCACATGGTGATGTCGAAGGCCACGAGCCCGCACGCGTTCAGCGTGGTCGAAGTCGACTTCGCAAATGTGGATCGAGCCCGACGCGCCGTCAAGGACCGTTGGAAGGAAGAGGAGGGCTTCTCGCTCACCTATCTCCCGTTCATCGCCCGCGCTGTGGTCGATGCACTCGGTGAGTTCAAGAATCTGAACGCATCCGTGGGTGACAACGAACTCATCCTTCACGACAACATCGACCTCGGTGTGGCCGTCGACATGGACTACCAGGGCTTGCTCGTCCCGGTCGTTCGCGATGCCGGTCTCAAGCGTCTCCGAGCGCTCGCTCGCGAGGTCAACGACCTGGCAAGCCGTGCCCGAGCACGCAAGATCCTCCCCGACGAGATCACCGGTGGAACGTTCACCATCACCAACAATGGCTCCGCCGGTTCGGTGCTCACGATGGCAATCATCAACCAGCCGCAGGTGGCGATTCTCTCCACCGATGCTGTGGTGCGTAAGCCCGTCGTGGTCACGTCGCCCGACGGCAGCGAGGGCATCGCCATTCACCCGGTGGGCAACCTCGCCATGAGTTGGGATCACCGAGCGTTCGACGGTGCTTATGCCGCGAACTTCCTCGTGCGCGTCAAGCAGTTGCTCGAGACCCGGGACTGGACCGCGGAGTTGTGACATGACGCTGCGGGTTCGGTGGCTCGGGAGGGTCCCGTACCGAGAGGCACTGGACCTACAAAGCGCCCTGTTTGATCATGGGCGGGAACAGCACCTGCTCCTGCTCGAGCATCCCCACGTCTTTACCCACGGCGCCGGGGCGGATCTCGACCAGAACGTGTTGGTCGATCCGTCGAGTGTCGGCGCCGAACTTGTCGCAGTGAACCGGGGTGGCGATGTCACCTATCACGGCCCCGGTCAGGTGGTCGGATACCCGATCCTGTCGCTGCAGCCGAAGTGGGGTCGTGGTGCCACCGGTCTCGCGGATTCTGTCGCATACGTGACAGCGGTCGAACAACTGCTGATCGATGCCCTCGCCGACCTCGGCCTGCGAAACGTCGGTCGACTTCGTGGCTATCCGGGCGTCTGGGTGGACCCTGAGGGGCCGGGTGCTCGAAAGATTGCCGCCATCGGTGTTCGCCTCACGCGTGGCCGCACGATGCACGGCTTCGCACTCAACGTTGATCCCGACATGCGGTACCTGCGCGAGTACATCGTGCCGTGCGGGATAGCGGACCGTCCGGTGACCTCCCTGGCTGAGGAAGGCCTGCACCCCACCATGCAACACGTGGCGGACGTCATCGCTGCGCGAGCGGCGTCGATGTGGGGCAGCGACGACGTCGAACGGCAGGACGTTGCGTGGAGACACGATCGAAGTGGCATGGACCTCAGCCCGTTCAGCAGGGGAGAGGGCGCAGGTGATGCAGTGCGCGACGCCGGCGACCATTTTCAAAGCCCACGCAAGCCAGTCACTGAAGGACAACCCGTTCGATTGCTCGGTCGCCTCGAGCGGGCAGGTGTCGCGTCGGGTCTTCCCGTAGCGGAACGGAAACCCGAGTGGCTGCGCCCCAAGGTGCGGATCGGCACCGAGGCCCTTGCGGTGAAGTCCACGTTGCGCGACCTCGGACTCATCACCGTGTGCGAGGAGGCAGGCTGCCCCAACCTGTCGGAGTGCTGGGCCGACGGCACGGCGACATTCATGGTGCTCGGCGAGCGTTGCACGCGGGCATGCGGGTTCTGTCTGGTGGACACCCGAAAGCCAGAACCGCCAAGTGCCGACGAACCCGCACGGGTGGCCGAAGCGGTGGCCCGCATGGGACTGTCTCACGCCGTCATCACCATGGTGGCCCGTGATGACCTTCCCGACGGCGGCGCCCAGCACGTTGTGGACACGATTGCCGCGGTCCGCTCGCACACGCCTGGGGTCGCCGTCGAAGTGCTCGTCAGCGACTTCCACGGCAATCAAGCGGCCGCAGACCTGGTGATCGGGGCGCGTCCAGACGTGTTCAACCACAACACCGAGACGGTGCCGCGGTTGCAGCGCGCAGTGCGACCCTCGGCGGGCTACGCCCGGAGCCTCGCTCTGCTCGCCCGTTCCAAGCGGGCCGGCGTGCGCACGAAATCGGGTCTGATCGTCGGCATGGGCGAGACCGACGACGAGGTCGTCGGTGTACTTGCCGACCTCGCATCGATCGGATGCAGCATCGTCACGATTGGTCAGTATCTCCGGCCGACGTCAAACCACCTGCCGGTGCACCGTTGGGTGACGCCGGAGACGTTCGACGATTACCGCCGGATCGGCGAGACGTTGGGTCTCGACCACGTTGAAGCGAGCCCGCTCACGCGCAGCAGTTATCACGCCCGTGAAGCGGCCGGCTCTGGCTCGGCACCCTGATCCTTGCGTACCCGTGCCGCCCAGTGGTCGGCGACGCGTTGAGCGCGCGAGGAAGCCTGGGGCAGACAGAGCGGTAGCAGCATGAATGCTGCAACGAGCGATCGCTGGCGAACGAGGATGCCGAGGTTGCCGAACGAACTGAACACGAGACCGAAGAGCAGCGTGCAGACCGTGCAATAGGTGAGATACGGCGACGAGCGAAGCGCGCGTCCGAAACCGGCAAGACGGCGTCGCCCTGCCAGGAGTGCGCAGAGGAAGAGCGCCATCTCGGCTGCGGGGATCAGTGTGGTGGCACTCTTGACATCGATCGGGAGCGGGCGAGTGAGGGTTCGCAGAATTGCGTAGGGCCAGAGGACGGGGTTCTTCGTGCTTACTGGGGTAAACGAGGATCCGCCGATCTCACTGAGCGAAGAAGCCCGCTTCATCGCGTTATCGAGGTTTGAGAGAAAGTCGCCGTTCGGGTCTCCGACCTGGAGGCGTCTCGCGGCGACAAATGCGAGTGCAATCATGACGGCCACCGCTGATACAGAGAGCAGCAGGGCACGGCCGCGGGCGAGTGCCCGTCGGTTCGCTGGTGGCAGGACCAAACCCTGCACGAATGCAAACGCCGCACCGGCAACGAAGATGACCGCAAGGTGAATGCGTACGGCTCCGAAGCCGACACCGCCGAGTGTGGCGATAGCGAGTCCGAACAGTGCTCGGTCAGATCGCAGAATCCTTGCGATACCGAGTGAGAAGACCCCGATGCACAGAAGGATCCAGGCCTCCTTGCCCAGGCTTGATGGCCAGAAGACCAGCGTGGGCGCGACGGCGCACAGCACTGCGTAGCGGTGCTGGACGAGTCCGGGGACCGAACGGCAGGCGGCGACTACCAAGAACACGGTGCCGATGTACCCGAAGGTGCCGAACACGAGGAACGCCCCGAGGCGCGTGGGCCCGGTGACGGTGAGTACCCCACCCGTGAGCCGGGTGATGAAAAAGATGTCTCGCCCGGTGGGGATTGCTCCCCAAATGCTCTCGCGTCCGGAGCGGATCGCCGAAGCGATCAGGCTGCCCTTCTGGAAGTAGTAGCTGGAGTCGGCGAGACCGCCGTACACCTTGGCGAAGACGAAATACCGCAGCAGCGTCCCGACGATCTTCAGCAGGTAGCCCAGAGCCAGAACCCGGAAGAGGTGGGAGAGGCCGTTGCGCAGGTACCAGCGCAACGCGGGCAGCACGATGAGTGCGAGGACCGGTATGGCGAGCGTCCCACCCCACACCTCATACGACGCACGGTTCATGAGGAGACCGAGCACAGCGATGACGGCTGCCAGCACCGCCACCACGATGAGTTCCTGTCGGTAGCGGGTCACCAACGGAGTTGTCGTCCGGTCAGGATGTGCGACGGTTCTGGGTTGCGCGATCGCGAAGTTTGCGCAACGACTCGCCGGCAACTGTTCGGCCCGCTACGGAACCAAGTCCCTCGGCGCCGTACTCGTAGGCGTCGTCGCCGCGTCCACCGCCGCCGATGATGACGAGCATGAAGTCGTCGACGCCGAGGGCCCGCAGCGTCTCGGCTGTGCGCACCGCAGACTCGATGCGCGTATGTCCAAGTCGAACGATGACGATGATGCTGTCCGCTACCGGGAGCAGCTCGAGGATCTCGGCAGCGGAGGCCACGGGGGCAGAGTCGACGACGACGTCTTCGTAGTGCGACGTCAGCCAGGGCATGGTGCGAACAACCTTGCGAGCCAGTTCACTCGGCGAGGCGCTGTCGTCGGGCAGTCGCTCGTCGTAGACGCGGAGACCGGTAACCGATCCCGACACGACGAGCGGCATGTCGGGGAGTGCTTCCGGCGCGACGCCGGCGAGGTTGTCGGCGTCGAGGAGCGCCGCAAGCGTTGGCCGGCGGAAGTCGGCGTTGACGGCGACCGTTCGTGAACCCGACTCGACAAATGCGGCAGCAAGGTTCCCGGTAGCGGTGGTCTTGCCGTCGCCGGATCCTGCCGAGAGCACGAGGGTGACGGGAGCAGTGCTCTGATCGGGACGCCGACCATGCGCCAGTCTCAGCACACTGCGGAGGGCGCGGTAGGAATCTGCAACCGGATCATGTCGGTCGCGACGAACCGCGATTCGGCGCTCGGCGGTGTGAGGAGCACTGGGGATGGTGAGCCGTGCCTGAATACCGAGGATGGCTTCTGCTTGCGAGCGCCGGCGAATACGGGGGTCGAGGGCGCTCAGCAGGAAGATCGCTCCGAGTCCGAGGGCTCCTCCGACGATGCCGAGGAACAGGCCGCGTGTGCCGCGACTGCGGGGTGCCCGCAACCCGCCTGCCTTCACCGGTACCGCCTGAGCAGATTCCAGGGTGACCAGGCTGATGGTGCGCGGTTGGCCCTGCAGTTTGTCGTATTCCTCGAAGTTGTTGCTGTATCGCCGTGTGGCGGCGTCGAGTTTCGCGATGAGGATGCGGTTGTCGGGGCTCTGGGCAACCTGCTTGCTCAGGCTTTCAACGTCGGCCTGCAGGGTGACCAGACGCTCGCTGGCGGCGGTGAGGCGCTGCTCCCGGACCTCGTCTTGGCGTGTGGTGACGAACTTGCTCAGTTCGTCTGCGAAGGTGTCAGAGATGGTGACTGCCCGTTCGGCAGTGGCGGCACGGGCGGAGATGGTGAGGGCGTTGGTGCTCCCGTCGAGGGAGACCTCGATCTGGCTGACGAGAAGGGCACTGTTCGTCTCGCCGAGTG
>CANIBN010000115.1 GCA_947465505.1 Acidimicrobiales bacterium
CTGCGCGACACGGTGGGGGTGGACGTGCCCTTGCTCCTTGCCTCCACCCTCGTCGACCTCGCTGCCGACGGCATGGTGGACCTACAGCGCAAGGATCACGACTCGTGGACGGTGCGCCGCCACGACCGTGCGCCCAGACCAGTGCGTGACTACGAAGAGATTCTGCTGCACGCGCTGCTGGGCGATCAGCAAGAGCGCCAGCTCCAGGATGCGTCGTCCGAGGTCGGTGATGCGCTCGACCGCTTCATGGCCGCACTGGATGCACATCTCGTCGAGTTGAATCTCGTCACGGCGTCCAAGATGACCTTTTCTCCGACGAGGAACCCGGCCGGCTGCGTGGCTTCGGGCATGCTCGGCGGCATCCTCACGGTGACCGCTGCGATTGCGTTCTTTGTGGTTCGCAGCGCCGTGGGCACCGCAGCGTCGTCGATCATCATCGGTGCCGCACTGTCTGCCATCGTTCTGCTCATGGCGTTCACTCGTGAGCGCTCGCGATTGATGCGCTACACCAAGCGTGGTTTGGGGGCGGTGTTCCGCATCAGCGGCTTCGAGCGCTTCTTCCGGGACAGCGAGGCGATTCATGCACGCGCTGCAGGCAACATGAACCTATATCGGGAGTACATGGGCTACGCCGTTGCGCTCGGTCATGTGAAGGAGTGGGTGGGTGCCATGCCCACCGAGGTGTCCAATGCACTCGTGGGCGCAGTGCCCGTGGCAGCGCTCGGTGAACTGGCGTACCACCCGTTGTGGATTGCCTCGAGCCGCCGGTACACCGCTACGCACACGGTGAAGTCCCGCAGCAGCTTCAGCGGTGGCGGCGGATTCAGTGGTGGTGGCTTCAGCGGTGGTGGTGGAGGCGGCGGGGGCGGCGGCAGCTGGTAACGCTCGAGATCTACGGGGTGTGATGCAGGGCGGTGTTGCGGTCGCCTACTTCCAGCGACAGCTGGCCTGAACCCCGAATTTCTTGAGCACGAGCGAAGCCGGGCAGGCTCCGAACGCTACGTACATCCATTGGTTTACGCCAACGAGCCCCGTGAGTATGAGAAACCAAGGGCTGACTACGGCGACGAGCAACACGCTGAGGAGGGCCATGGTGCCGGCCATTGCAAAGAGCACTCGCTCTGCGGGCCAGCGTCGCGACAGCTGTTCGGTGGATTGGTCCTGCATTGTGGTGGTCATTGCGGCTCCTTTGTGATACCCCTATGGGTATAGGGTACCCTAGGGGGTATTGCTACGCAATAGTCCACTTCCTCCAGATCAGGAGGGGTTTGGGCGGGTCTTGTGCAGTGCCTCAAGGCGACGGTGATAGTCGTCGACCTCGATGTCGCCATGTGCGAGACGCTCGGCGAGGATGTCCTCAGCGGAGCGATGCGGGCCAGGGTGCTGGTGCGGCGGCGGTGCGGCACTGAAGCTCGGGGACGCCCCTGAACCTCGGCGAACGACGGTGCTGACGAACCAGACGAGCAGCACTGCGAGCGCCACCATCACGACGAGCATGGGTATCCAATGCCAGTCCCCACCGTCGTGGTGCATCCCGCGACCCCAGTCTCCTTGGAACCTCTGGATCATGGCGAACCTCCGTGAAGTGGGTTGAGGCCTGTTGTGGCGTGAGGCGACTGTATGCCTTGTCCCCGAGCGAGGTACATCGCCCCCACCGAATCGGTACGAGCGTCAGGCCGTACGAGGCCTACGCCGTAGCGGAGTGAGCGTCGCGGCGCCTGCCGCAGCGAGCAGGAGCCCTACGCCGAAGCGAAGCGGCGGCTATGGCCGAGCATCAGCACGGCGAGCATGTTACGAACGGAAGCGCTCGGCGCTCTCGAACTTCGTGTACTCCTTCTGGAACACAAGGCGCACCATGCCGGTGGGCCCTGCGCGGTGCTTGCCGATGATGATCTCAGCAATCGCCTTGTCCTGAGTGTCCATGTTGTAGACCTCGTCGCGGTACACGAACATCACGACGTCGGCGTCCTGCTCGATCGAACCGCTTTCACGGAGATCGGCGAGCATCGGTCGCTTGTCCTGTCGGCTTTCGAGACTGCGGGACAACTGCGAGAGCGCCACGATCGGGCACTCGAGCTCACGAGCCAGGATCTTCAAACCACGGCTGATCTCACTGATCTCCAACTGGCGGTTCTCAGCGCCGGTGCCGCTCATGAGCTGGAGGTAGTCGACCACGATGAGACCGATCTGACCGGCCTTTGCCTTGAGACGACGGGCCTTGGCGCGGATCTCCATAACGGTCACGTTGGGGTTCTCGTCGATGAGGAGCTCGACCTCGAGACGACCGAGTGCGTTGGACACCTTCGACCAATCGTTCTGGTCGAGGTTTCCGGTGCGCAGTTTCTTGCTGTCCACCTTGGCCTCGATAGAGAGCACACGTTGGGCGAGTTCGAAGTGGCCCATTTCGAGCGAGAAGAACAACACGGGCAGGCCGCTGGTCTTGGCCACGTTGACCGCAAGGCACAACGCCAGTGCGGTCTTGCCCATCGACGGACGGGCTCCGATGATGTTGAGGGTGGACGGCTGTAGACCGTTCAACAGTTCGTCGAGGTCGGGGAATCCAGTAGAGGTACCCGTGATCGAACTGCGGCGCTCGTACAGGTCCTCGAGGTTGTCCATGACGTCCGAAAGGATCGTGTTGATCGGCCGCGTGGAGTCGGTGACTCGGCGCTCGGCCACCTCGAACATCTTGGTCTCGGCCTGGTCGAGCAGACGCACCACGTCGTCGGCCTCGCCGTAGGCCATCTCGGCAATTTCGGACGAGACCGCAATCAGCTTGCGGGCCAGTGCGGTGTCCTGGACGATCTTGGCGTAGCGACCGGCGTTAGAGATCGCCGGCGTGCGGCCCTGCAGTTCCACGAGGTACTGCGAACCACCGAGTTCCTCGAGCATGCCGGCGCGCCGCAACTCGTCGGCGACGGTGACCACATCGACGGGCTGTCCGCCAGCGGTGAGCGTGCGGATGGCGTCGTAGATGTGCTGGTGAGCGGGCTTGTAGAACTCCGATGCCGTGAGGCCGAGTTCGGCCACAGCATTGACGGCATCACGCGAGAGCAGCAGAGCCCCGAGTACCGACTCCTCAGCATCAAGATTGTGAGGGGGTACCCGGGAACTCAACGCGCGAGGGCGCTTGGAGTCGCCGGAGCGACGAGGTTCTCTGGCCGTGTCCGTCATGAAGGACCTACTCTGTCGCGCTCAACCTGTGGATATCCAGCGGTCAAAACCTGTGGATAAGGGTGTGCAGAACCGGCTATCCGCTGGGGATAACCGGTGACTTTCCGACGGATCAGGCGCTGACCACGTTGAACGACACCGGGAACTGCACATCGGAGTGCAGCCTGACGGTGGCGCTGTACGTGCCCGTGGTCTTCACGGCGTCGAACGACAGCTTGCGCTTCTCGATGACGATGCCGGTCTGGGCCTCGATGGCGTCAGCGAGATCGGCGGTGGTCACCGATCCGTAGAGACGACCCTCGGCGCCGGTCTTGGCCTTGATGATGATGGTGGTGGGCACGAGTGCCGAGGCCACGGTCTGAGCCGACTCGCGGTCGGCTGCGTCGCGCAGGTCACGCGCACGGCGCATGGCCGCTGCCTGAGACACTGCACCGTCGCTCGCCACGATGGCAAGGCCCTTCGGGAACAGATAGTTCCGGGCAAAGCCGTCCTTTACTTCGCAGATGTCGCCGCGCTTACCCACGGTGCGGACATCGGCGCGCAGAATCACCTTGACGCTCATTCGTCTCCAGCCTCCTCGATCTCGTCGATGTCGACGTCCACGCCCAGATCTGCGACCTGGTCGACAGCAGCCTCGGCTGCGCGCTCGCCGCCACCACGACCCTCACGGTCGCCGCGGCCGGTGCGCTGGCTCGATACACGCTTGGTGTAGGGCAGCAGTGCCATCTCACGGGCGTTCTTGATGGCCCGTGCGATCTCGTTCTGCTGCTGGACGTCGTTGCCGTTTACGCGGCGCGCCTTGATCTTGGAACGATCCGAGACGAATCGGCCAAGCAGGTTGACGTCCTTGTAATCCACGTACTCGACCTTTTCGCTGGTGAGCGCCGAGGTCTTCTTGCGGATCTTCTTGGTGTTGTCCTTCGCCCGGGGCGGGCGGGGCTTCTTGTTGCTCATGGTTGTACGAACTCCTCGTAGGTTCGGGGCCAGCTACTCAGCCGGACCCGGTGTCATCACGATCAGAACGGCTCTTCGTCGCCGCCGTAGTAGTTGTCGTCTCCGCGGGGGGCACCGCCACCGCGATTGCCGCCGCCTCCACCGCCAGAGTTTCCGCCGCCGGGTGCGCCGCCACCGCTGCTGGTGCGCTCGACCTGAGCCGTTGCGTACCGGAGGCTGGGTGCGACTTCGTCGGCGTTGACCTCGATAACCGTGCGCTTCTCGCCCTGCTGGGTCTGATACTCACGCTGCTCGAGGCGGCCGTTCACGATGATGCGTGCGCCCTTGGTGAGCGACGCCGCAGCGTTTTCTCCCAGTTGGCCCCAGGCGACCACGTTGAAGAACGACGTCTGTTCCTGCCACTCACCATTGACCTGGTAGCGGCGGTTGACGGCGATCCCGAACGAGGCCACCGCGCGGCCGCCCTGCGTGAAACGCAGCTCGGGATCGCGGGTGAGGTTGCCAACGAGGGTGACGGTGTTATCGGCCATGACGGTGTCTCCTTGGGGTGACGGCCTGGGCTCAGGCCGCTTCCGTCATGCCGCGGCGCTTGGCCTCGGAATCCGGCAGACGGAGCAGGATGTGGCGGACGATGTCGTCCGAGATACGGAGCTGACGCTCGAAATCGTTGAGGGCGCCGCCCTCAGCGAGAACGTTGTAGAACACGTAGTAGCCATCCCACTTCTTGTTAATGGGATAAGCGAAACGGCGACGGCCCCACCAGTCGGCCTGGCCGACGATCTTTCCGCCGGCAGCAGCTACCTGCTGGGCGAGGGCCTTCTGACGATCGGCGGCAATGGGCTCTTCGAGCTCGCCGTCGATGATGATTCCGAGTTCATAGGCGCGCAAGGCCATGAAATTCCTCCCTTCGGACCCGGCTCGGCACCGGGGCCCCCGGCGGGGGCAGGGTTGTTAATGACTCGGTGACTCTATCGGCAGGCGACGAAGGACGCTCCGGAAGGGTGCTGAGCAGGGAAAGACCCGGAGCCGTGTTCATACCCCGAATCCTTGCAGGGGGGTGTCACGGGGTTTGTCGCCCATACTTGCCCGATGGATCTGCGCACCTGGATCGCCAGCGAGCATGCGGCGGTAGGCGCCCGGTTCACCGAAGGCGTGGCCTCGCGAGTGCCTCTCGATCGTTGGACCGAGCACCCCGACGGCGGTGGGTCGTGTCTCGCCCAGTTGGTGTTCCACGTGAGCCTCCACGCCGACATGGCCCTCCACGCCGTCGTTCTGGGACGGTCACCGCTGGTGAATGGCTGGCGAGACCGCCTCGGACTCACCAATCTGCTGCCACACAAGGGTCTGCCTGAGGCAGAAGATACTGGCGTGGTGGCCAACATCCAGGTTCCTCATCTCGTGGAGTACGCCACAGCAGTACACGAGGCGACCCGAACCTGGCTGGACACCGCTGACGTGGCGATTCTCGACGACATTCCGCCCGCCTCGGAACGTCTCCGCAGGTACGGGCTGGTGAGCGTGGACTCGGTGCCGTGGCTCCATGCCATGTGGACCGACAAACCCGTGTCGTGGTTTGTTCAGTGGGAGTGCATCGGCCACGTGCTGAACCACCTCGGCGAGATGGTGGCGGTGCGCAACCGGATGGGCCTCAGCCCGTTCTAGCCCCGTGGACCTAGGGCTGCTGAGTGGCCGAAACGGTTGCGCAGTCGAGTTGACGCGACGTTTGGTCGCCCTTGCCACCGCGACTTGAGGCGACTGCGATCGTGTCCACCAGCCACGTGGTGTCGACACCGGCCGGCAGGGCGACAAGCTTGGATCCAGACGCCGCCGACGTGACGTTTACCCAGGCGGTCGACGCGGTCTTGGTGCCGCTGAGGAACGACACCTTCACCGACGCGACAGGGGTTCCGCTCCAAGTAACCGTCACGCCGTCGGCAGTTGGGGTGCACCCTGCACTGAGGGTCACCGCCGCAGCCGGGCTAGTAACGAGCGCGCCCGATCGTTCGCCGCCGCACGCCCCCAGACTCAGCACGAGTGCAGCGCAGCCCACGAGACTTCCGATCCACTTCTTGCTGGTGCTCACGGCCATCCTCCGGGTCCCTTATCAAACTGAGTTCAGTCTACTTGCCACTTGACCCGTCACAGGGCGCGCCCACCGATTCGAGGCGCGAGCCCGGTCCGATTCGAAGCCCGTCAAGGGTCCCCCGCGGGAGCTCGAGCACATTGGTGGCAGGTCTACCCGGACCGTATCGCGGGCAGTCCATCGCATCAGCCGGGCATGGCGTCATGTCGATGGCGTCGACGTACGAGCCGTCGGGGGCGAACCACACTCCCGTCAGAGGCAGCACGGTGTCGCGCATCCAGAACTGGTTGGTGTTGGGCGAGGGGAACTGGAAGAGCATCCCGTCCCGACCATCGAGATCCGTGGCAAACATGAGCCCCCGTTGCCACTCGCCGCTGGTGCGGGCGACATATGTGCAGAGCCGACATGCCGTTCCGTCAGCACGGCGGATCACGATCTCTGCGGACCCGAAACCATCCGGCCGTACCGGCGATCCGGCTGCCGTCGGCGCCGACGCTCCTCCCTGTGGCCCGTCGCTGGAGCCACAACCGGCGAGCACCGCTCCGAACAGCACCGCCGCAAGCAGCGTGGTCCGGGTCCATCCTCGACGCGTCATGCGGTCACGGTAGCGTCAGCGACGTGAGCGAGAACCGTGCGGATTCGCAGACCTGCGAGAGTTGCGGCAGCGAGGAGACAGCGCTGCTCGGTGTGCATCGCCGTTACGTCGTCCCCCAAAGCTGGGACAACGAGGGCTCGGACCGCACGCTCGACGAGGTGGAGCACTGGTGCATCGCCTGCTGCACGCATTACCCACACGTGCCTGCTGGCAACTAGTCAGCCCTGAGCCTGCTGGGGCGGAGTGCGCTTCTTGCGGCCGCCGATCGGCAGCACTCGCAGCAGATGGTGCCAGCGACAGCCCGTGCATGCCTCGACCACATAGGCGGCCAGGTCGTCGTTGCTGCGACTGAGCGTCTGCATCTGCGCCGCGGTGGACACCACGCGACCGAACGCCGGCAGTCGAGGCCCGAATACGTAGGTGACGAGCACCACTTCTTGTTGCTCGCAGATCGGACACCGCACCTGCGTGGGCGCACCGAAATTGGACGCCGCCCGAATGAGTTCGGGGTGGGCGTCACACACCTGATCCTTGCGGAGTCGGCCCCGACGGAACTCGTTGATGAGGTGTCGCCTGGCGAACCGGTGGTCCACCACCGCACCGCGCAGGCCAGTAGCCCCCCGCAGCGACGATGCACCAAAGCTCATACGCGCACAGGCTACTGACGCGAACGCCACCTCTCTTGCGCGGCGATGAGGAAGGATGAGGGGGTGACCCGACCGATCTCCTACGGACCACTCACCCCCGACGACAGCGAACTTCGGCTCTGTGCAGACCAGAGCGGCAAGCGTGCGCTCGAACTCGGTATCTCCGATGCGATGAATGCGCTGGCCCTTGCTGAGCAGGGAGCGAAGGCCATCGCCATCGACCCCGATGCAGGTCGCATCGCACAAACACGCGAAGCAGCCGAGGCGGCGGGGCTACGCGTCGAGTGCCACGAGGGCGACCTCGGTGATCTCGGTTGGGCGACGAGTGCATCGATCGACCTCGTGGTAGCGGCTGGCACGCTCGGCGCTGTCGACGACATCGCCCGCGTTCTGCGCCAGGTGCACCGGGTGCTCAAGCCCGAGGCCCCGCTCGTCATCTCCACGGCTCACCCGGCATCGGCGATCGTTGGTGGTGACTCCTCTGCGGCGCCCCGACGCTACGGCACGGGTGTGCGCGGGATCGGAGACTGGTACATGTTGCTGTACCGCGC
>CANIBN010000116.1 GCA_947465505.1 Acidimicrobiales bacterium
GGCAACCAGGATCGCATTGCACTGCTCGACAAGAACAGTCTCGAGCATTTCGAGATCTTCTTCGGAGCAGGCCTGCTCAATGCGGTCACTGTCAGCGTGAATTGGCGTCTTGCCGCCCCCGAGGTGGAATACATCGTCAACGACGCTGAGGCGAAGGTGCTCATCGTCGGGCGGGAGTTCCTACCGGTGCTCCAGGCGATCGATGGCAAGCTCCCAACGGTCACACACATCCTCGTCATCGACGGGCCGGACGACTACTTGGATTTCCGGTCGGCTGTCGACGCCTCTGACAGTTCGGACCCTCACGTTCAGGCTGGCCCTGACGACGTCGCCTTCCAGCTGTACTCCAGCGGAACGACCGGACGCCCCAAGGGTGTCATGCTCTCGAACGCCAACTTCCTCGCGGGTATCCCGCTGAGCCGAGACGGATACCAGCTCGACGCAGACTCGGTGAACATGGTTGCCATGCCCCTGTTCCACATCGGCGGTGGTGGATGGGCCATGTGCGGAATGCTCCACGGCTGCACCAGCGTGATCGTTCGGGAGGTCGACCCGGCACAACTCATCAGGGTCATCGAGCGGCACCGCATCACTCACGCGTTCCTCGTCCCTGCTGTCCTACAGTTCATGTTGCAGGTACCGGGTGTGGAAGAGGCCGACTACTCCAGCCTCAAAATCTTCCTCTACGGCGCCTCCCCCATCAGCGAGGACGTGCTCAAGCGAAGCATCCGAATGTTTGGCTGCACCTTCCTCCAGGCCTACGGCTCAACCGAAACCACCGGAACCATCGTCCTCCTGCCAGGCTCCGACCACGATCCCGACGGCCCAAACAAGCATCGGTTGCGCAGTTGCGGTTTGCCCATTCCCGGAGTCCAGGTACGGATCGTCGACACCTCCACCGGCAACGACACCTCCACACGCGAAGTCGGCGAGATCTGGGTGAAGGGTCCACAGGTGATGCAGGGGTACTGGCACATGCCCGACGAGACGGCGAAGTCGATCGTTGATGGTGGCTGGTTCCGCACGGGGGACGCTGGCTATCTCGATGCCGACGGATACCTGTACATCCATGACCGCGTGAAGGACATGATCGTGAGCGGTGGCGAGAACGTTTACCCCGCAGAGGTGGAGAACGCACTCATGGGCCACCCAGACATCGCCGATGTCGCGGTCATTGCGGTGCCCCACGATCGGTGGGGCGAGACCCCAAAGGCGATGGTGGTGCGCGCTACAGGGTCGGCCCTCACCGAGCAAGAGGTCATCGACTACGCACGCGCACGACTCGCCAAGTACAAGTGCCCCACCAGCGTCGACTTCATCGACGCGCTCCCCCGCAACCCGTCGGGGAAGATCCTGAAGAAGGACCTGCGCGCTCCCTTCTGGGCGGGCCGCGACCGGATGGTCAACTAGCGACCAACACACCCGGCGGCGGCGATGGTCACTCGCGCTCGAGCGTGACGGCCATGCCCTGCAGATCGACCCACGGCTGCTTGGTTGCGCACCACACCTGCACGGTGGGGTTCACCGAGGACTTGTCGTCGAGCACGCCGGCCTTGACCGCAATGATTCCAGCCGACTTCGAGAGCTCGGACACGATGGGCGATCCGCACTGCGGGCAGAAGCGACGCCGAACGTAGACATCGTCGCCGCGCTCACCGCGCTCCTCGTAACAGCCGAGGGTTCCCGTCACCTTGAGCTGGGACTCGTGTGCCACGAGATTGACCGAGAAGGCGCCGCCACTCTGGCGCTGACACCGGTCGCAGTGGCACACCGCTGTCGCGATGAGATCACCAGAGAGCTCGAAGGTCACAGATTCGCAGAGACAACGTCCTGTAAGCATGAGGTGAGCATAGTGAGCGCCCACGCACTGATCCTGCGGACTCCGGGCTGGAGGTGTCTCAGCCCCAGACGTAGTTCGGCGGGCGCTTCTCGAGGAAGGCGCGCATCGCCTCGCGGTGATCAGAAGTGGCCGACGCCATGATCTGCTGCCGGTTCTCGAGGTCGATCGCTGCCTGCATCCCCGGGATCTCGAGTGCGGACCACATGCCCTCCTTCGTGAGGGCAACGCCGAACGGCGAGTTGAGCATGATCTGCTTCGCCTTGAGGTACGCGAGTTCCAGCAGTGCGCCGTCGTCCACCACCTCGACAACCAACCCGATCCGACCGGCTTCCTCCGCGTCGAATACCCGCCCGGTGAGCATGAGTTCCTGCGCCCGCGAAGCCCCGATCAACCGCGGCAGCACCCAACTCGTCCCGATGTCACACGCCGAGAGCCCGATGCGAATGAACGCTGCGTTGAACTTTGCCGACCGAGCCGCAAGGCGAACATCGGAGCCCAGTACGAGCGCAAACCCGCCGCCTGCCGCAGGACCGTTCACCGCCGCGATGACCGGTTGTGGCAGCGAGCGGAGGTGCGGAATGAGCGAAGCAATGTGCTTCTGCACGGCGAAACCGGCGGGGGTGGGCCCGAGGTGCTCGGTATGGGGGGCCTGCCCGTATCCGGTCAGATCGAGCCCGGCGCAGAATCCCCTTCCCGCACCGGTGAGGACGACGACTCGACAGGCGGGATCCACGGCGATCTTGTCGAGCGCGTCGTGGAGTCCCTGCACGAGTTCCGCCGTCATGGCGTTGAGCTTGTCCGGACGATTCAGCGTGATCTGGGTAATGCCTTCGTGCGGGTGGGAAATCTCGAGTGCGGCCATACCCCATCTTGTCATGCACCTACCGCGCTGCACCCGTTAGGTACGGTCGCGTCATGGCCGTCCTGAGCAGCGCACTCAACCATGACGTACACCGTGCGCTCGCCCCTCACCGAATCGGCGCAGATCCCACCACCCTGCTGTCCGGCAGCGAATTCTGGAGGGCCACGCTCACGCCAGACGGTCCGGGCACACTGCATCTTTCGTGGTCCGGCGGCGAGTTGCGGGCCGAGGCCTGGGGTGCCGGAGCATCGTGGCTCCTCGAACGATCGGCAGACCTTGCCGGCTGCGCGGACGACGTGGTGCGATTCGGGCCCGAAGCCCATCCCGAGGTACTCAAGGCGCAGCGCAATTTTCCTCGGCTCCGGCTCTCTCGCGGCCATTGCGTGTACCACAGCGTGCTCCCGGTCATCATCGGGCAGCGCGTCACGGCGATCGAGGCTCACCGCTCGTGGCGCCGTCTCTGCCTCTCCATCGGACGGCCTGCACCCGGGCCGTTGGACTTGAGGCTTCCCCCCAGCCCGGACGATCTTGCTCAGCAGCCGTACTGGTGGTTTCACCCGCATGGGATCGACAGGCAACGGGCCGAGGCGCTGCTCAGTGCCGCCCGCCATGCCACTCGTATCAATGAACTCGATGACGCCTCGCCATCTCAGGCCCGCGCGACGCTCGGAGCGATCTCCGGCATCGGCGCGTGGACCATCGGCGCCACCCTCGGCCACGCCCTCGGCGACACCGATGCCGTTGCAGTTGGCGATTACCACCTGAAAAACACGGTGTCGTTTGCTCTCGCGGGCGAACCGCGCGGGACCGACGAACGGATGCTGGAGTTGCTCACTCCCTACAACGGACAGCGAGCGCGAGTGATCGCACTTCTGGCGGCAGCGGGTTTCTCGGCCCCCAAGTTCGGCCCCCGCCAGCGCATCCTCCCCATGGAGCGCTGGTAGTTCGGCAGTACCTCACACCGGCATCCGTCGCCACACCGCACGAGGTAGGTGGCGAAAGACAAGGAACACCATTCGCAGAATTCCGGGAACCCAGACCGTGTGGGCGTTTCCCGCAAGCGCCTTCACCGTCGCCGCGGCAACTGCTTCGGGTGTGGTGGAGAATGGCTGGCCCTTCATGCCGGCGGTCATCTTTGAACGCACGAAGCCGGGGCGCACCACCAGTACCCGAACCCCACTGCCCACCAACGAGTCTGCGAGACCCTGCATGAAGGCGTCGCTGCCGGCTTTCGACGAGCCGTAGACGAAGTTCGCGCGTCGTGCCCGTTCGGCAGCGACGGAGGAGAGATGCACCAGTGTCCCGTGCCCTTGGGCACGCAGAACACGAGCGGTCTCCAGTCCTGCCGACACCACCCCGACATAGTTCGCAGTCGCAACTGCCGCCGCTGCAATGGGATCGGCGTCCAACGTGTCTTGTGGGGCGCCGAGCACACCCCAGGCGCTCACGACCACGTCGAGGTCACCGCCTGCAGCAGCCATGTCGAGAACTGCTTCATGAGAGGCCGGAGTGTTGGCGTCGAACCCGACCACCTCCACATGGTGGCCCATGCCGGTCAGTTCGGATACGAAGGCACCGCACGAACCGGTACCACGTGCAGCAAGCACCACGCGCGCCGGACGGCGTCCCCGCAGGATCTCCCGAACGATCGCTTGGCCAATGTCGCTTCCGCCGCCGAGCAGAAGAATTCCCTGAACGTTGCCGAGTGCGTCTTTCATCGGGCCTCCAGTGGTGTCGAGTGGTGAGTGAACGACCGTAGGCCGAGTCTGCGCGACAGATCCGACTGGAATACACCAGCGGGATCGACTCGATCGCACACGGCCCGCCAGTCGTCGAGTCGGGGGTACATACGCGAGAGGTGAGTCGCGGCGAGTCTGGAGTCCTTGGCGAGGTACACCCTTCCACCAACCTCGACGAGGCGATCATCGAGGTCGTCAAGCAGTGTGCTCAGCCCGTCGACCCCCGTGGGCACGTCCAGGGTCAACGTCCACCCAGCGAAGGGGAACGACAGATAGCCCGCGTTGCCCGGGCCGAATCGCTTCAGGACGGTAAGGAAAGAGGACGCACCGCCGGACACCAATTGCTCGGTCGCACGCCTCAGCGTGTCCTCGGCGCCGTCGGGCACGACGAACTGGTACTGCAGCATTCCGCCACGGCCATAGAGGCGGTTCCAGTCACGCACCATGTCGAGCGGGTGGAAGAATTCACTGATGCCTTGCAACTCTCCACTGCGCTGACGCGGCGCCTTGCGAAACCACAACTCGTTGAAGGCCCGGATCGTGAGCGCGTTGAGCACTCCCCCGGGGACCACAGGCGGTACGCCAACCCGTGGGGTGTCGTTGAACTGCAGCGACTTGTCCGCTCCTGCGGCATCGACCGCCGCATGGTTCGCCATGGTGACGACTCCGCGTCCGAGTCGGGAGCCGGAGCCAGTCGCATCGATCCAGGCGACGGTGTACCGATAGTCGCGATCTCGCTCGACCATCAACGCCATCGTGTCGTCGAGGTTCGCGGTGCGCCAGGTATCAACGCTCATGCGACCGCTCTGCACCAGTATCGCTCGAAACCGGCACGACGTGATGACACCGGTGAGACCCATGCCACCCACCGTTGCCCAGAACAGTGGGGCATCGCTGTCCGGCCCCACTGTGACAACGTCACCGTTCGAGAGCACCAGGTCGAGATCGACCACATGGTTCGCCCAGGAGCCGTCAGCATGGTGATTCTTCCCATGTATGTCTGCTGCGATGGCACCACCAACGGTGACCTGTCGGGTCCCGGGCGTAACGGGCACGAAGAATCCCTGAGGGAGCAGCACCCTGATCAACTCATCGAGCGAAACTCCTGCCCCAGCGGCGACGATGCCAGTGCTCCGGTCGAGGTGAACCGATCGCTCTCCCACCTCGAGGACCACTCCACCACCGTTCTGTGCAGCGTCGCCGTAGGAGCGACCAAGTCCGCGTGCCAACACGCCACGCCGGCCAGCGGTGACCGTTGCGGTTCGGATGTCCTCCGTGCTCGCCGCCTCCCAAACGTCTGCAACGGTGGGGGCAGTGCGACCCCAACCCGTGAGAAGTCGGCGGCTCACACTCTCACGCCCCGGCCGAGATACACCCCGAGGGCAAAGATGACGACCCAAGCAAGACCGACCAACTGCAGCGCCCGGTCCTGCAGGAACACATCCTCAGGTGCGCCGCCACGACCCGTCTCGAGCACCAAGGCGTAGCGGAGCAGGGCGAGGAGCATCGGGACAACGGAGAGTTCGTAGAACGGGAAGGGCCCGGGATCGACCTGCCCCGTGTCGAACGCCCAGACGCAGTAGGTGACCACCGTCGCGGCGCACGCAAGCGTGACGACGAGTCGCAGGAACGGCAACGTATACGTCTCCATCGTCTGCCGGGTTGCCTCCGCGTCTGACCCCAACTCGCGAAGTTCTGCGTATCGCTTGCCCGCAACGACGAAGAGCGATCCGAACATGGTGCACAGCAGGAACCACTTCGACATGAACACGCCGCAGGCGAAGGCCCCGCCGATGGCACGCAAGACGAATCCGCCGGCAACAGCAACGAGGTCGAACACCGCAAGGTGCCGAAAGACGAAGGAATACGAAAGCGTGAGGAGGACATAGATCGCGACGATCATTGGTGCCCGCCAGCGCAACGTCGCCGCCGAGACAGCCACGCCAGCAAGGAGAAGCGACGATCCGATGACCTTCGCTGCGAACAGAGGGATCGCTCCGGACGCAATCGGACGACGACACTTCTTCGGATGACGTCGATCTGCCTCGACGTCGACGACGTCATTCCAGAAGTACGTGCCACTCGCAGCGAGACAGAACGCCACGAATACCACCAGCGTGCGCCAGAGCGATGTCCAGTGCGTGAGCACGCCCGCGGCACCGGGAGCGGCGAATACCAAGACGTTCTTCGCCCACTGCTTCGGACGCGCCTCGTTGATGATCGGACGGATCATGCTGCCTGCCCGACCTCGGGCACCGGAGTGATGACAACACCGCGGACACGGTGCGGATAGTCCGCCATGGCGAGCAGTTCACGGTCTCCTGCCGAGTCACCATATGCATAGATGGTCGCCGACCGACTGCCGATCCAGGTAGCGAGCCTGCGGGACTTCTCTGGTCCACGACAGTTCCCGCCGGCAAGCCGATCGGTGAAGGTTCCGTCGTCGGACACCTCGACATCGGTACACAACACGGCATGCACCCCACCGAGTGCCTCATCAGCGAGTGGCTGTAGATAGGAGCGCAGCGATGCGGAAACCAGCACGACGTGGTGGCCGCTCGCTCGGTGCCAACGCAGACGCTCAAGAGTGTCCGGCCGTAGCCAACCCGCAGCGTGTGATTGGGCGAACGACCTGCCTGCCTCGTCAACAGCGAGCTGCGAGCGCCCACGAAAGAGACGACCCACCACGAGTTCCTTCATCCGATCGCGATCACCACGACCAAGAGCCGTGAGCGCCAGCAGCAGCGGGTGCCGCAGACCGGCGGCGAGCAGGGCGCGCCTTCCGGCGACTCGAACGAGGAATGGCACCACGCAGTCTCGTGTGGTGAGGGTTCCGTCGACATCGAACGCCGCAACCACGATCTGCTGCGACTGTTCCTCCATCGTCGAAACGCTAGTTGCTCAGCGTGTCGAGCAGGTGCCAGAAGCCGGGAAGGCTCTTGGACACCACGCCGGGATCCTCGATCTCGATACCCGGTGTCACCAAACCGAGCAGAGCGAACGACATCGCCACGCGGTGGTCGTGGTAGGTCGACACCCGAGCACCATGAAGACCCCCGGGCCGCACAATGAAGCCATCTGGCTCCGCTTCGGCGTCTACACCACACCGTCTCAACTCATTCACGACGTCGCCGATTCGGTCGCTCTCCTTGCCCCGAATGAAACCGATTCCGGTGACACGGGTGGGAGAGCCCGCGACGGCCGCAACCACAGCCATCGTGGGCGCAGTATCGGAGAAGTCACGCATGTCGATCGTGATCCCGTGCAATGCCCCTGCGCGACGTACCTCCACCCCACGGTCGTCCCGGACAACCTCGCAGCCCATCTGTGCGAGTGCGTCCACAAAGCGGGCATCGCTCTGCAGCGACGGTGTCCTCAGCCCGTTCACCCGAACCGAACCACCTGCAATGGCCGCTGCGGCGAAGGGGTAACTTGCGCTCGAGGCATCGGGTTCGATGACGTAGTTCGTGGGCTGGTACCGACCGGGGCCAACCTCGATCACGTGGCGATCGTTGACCAC
>CANIBN010000117.1 GCA_947465505.1 Acidimicrobiales bacterium
GCCTGAAGCCTGAGCAGTAAGCCAGCTCACTAGGTAGTTTTTCAGTTCTACAACCGAAACGGTTCTCGCCAGAGACCTCCGGTCCACCTGCCCGCAGCAGGGGACAATGGGACACAGCATGGAGTGTCCCGCCGGACGAGGCGGACTCCAAGAGACGCAGAATCCTCTCTGCTCCTCGTGGTGTTCGCGCAAGCGAGCACCAACGAGTCGAGCGAGAGGAGGTGAATCAATGGAGAATCCCCGACCCGAGAAGGTCACAACTGTGGCCGAGATCGCTGCGAAGTTCCGCGATGCGGATGCAGCAATCCTCACTGAGTACCGCGGCATGACCGTCGCACAGATGGCCAGCGTCCGTCGTCAGTTGCGAGCAGCGGGTGGACAGTGGACGGTGTACAAGAACACCCTCGCTCGTCTGGCCGCTGTCGAGACCGGTGCTGGCGAACTGTCGAGCCAGCTCGTCGGTCCGACGGCAATCGCGTTCATCAAGGGTGATGTTGCTGCAGCAGCCAAGGTGCTTCGCGAAGCATCGAAGACCAACCCGGCACTCATCCTCAAGGGCGGCGTGATGGGCGACAAGATCCTGTCCGCAAAGGACGTGGAAGTCCTCGCCGATCTGCCCTCGCGCGAGACGTTGTTGGCAATGTTCGCAGGCTTGCTTGTCGCACTGCCCCGCAACTTCGCGTACGGCCTCAAGGCACTCATCGACCAGAAGGAATCCGAAGCCACCCCGGCTTCGTGACGACACCACTGTTCACACCAACCATTCGTTTCAGAACACACATTCGTTACAAGGAGTAACAACATGGCTCTCACCAAGGAAGAGATCCTCGACGGCATCGCAGCGATGTCACTCATGGAAATCAAGGACCTGCTCGACGCGTTCGAGGAGAAGTTCGGCGTGTCCGCCGCTGCCCCCGTGGCAGTGATGGCAGCCGGTGGCGGCGCTGCCGCAGCACCGGCCGAAGAGGAGAAGGACGAGTTCGACGTCATCCTCACCAGCGCTGGCGCTCAGAAGATCCAGGTC
This sequence comes from Acidimicrobiales bacterium, assembly GCA_947465505.1. Classification (GTDB taxonomy): domain Bacteria; phylum Actinomycetota; class Acidimicrobiia; order Acidimicrobiales; family Ilumatobacteraceae; genus WLJO01. The sequence continues at coordinate 1,025 of CANIBN010000117.1, forward strand.
ATCAAGGTGGTTCGCGAGATCACCAGCCTCGGCCTCAAGGAGGCCAAGGACCTCGTCGACGGCGCCCCGCAGAAGGTGCTCGAGAAGGCAAACAAGGACGACGCCGAGAAGGCCAAGGCCAAGCTCGTCGAGGCCGGTGCCGAGGTCGAGGTCAAGTAATTCGGCGGGTAGGCCTGTTGGTTTACCCACACTGAATTCGCTGTGCAGGGGGAGGGGCATTGGCCCCTCCCCCTGTCGTTTTGCGCGACACTCTGCCCATTGGTCGTCGGGGACGACGGATGACAGGAGGAGCCATGGCAGCGCTCTGGACGTACGGCGCAAACGAACTCGCTTCGATGATCGCCACCAAGCAGGTGTCGAGCCGCGAAGTGGTGGACGCCCACCTCGAGCGCATCGAGCAGGTGAACCCCGCCATCAACGCGGTGGTGAGGGTGCTGGCTGACGAGGCACGAGCGGCCGCCGACGCAGCAGACCGAGCGGTGCGCAGCGGCGAGCGCCTTGGTGTCCTGCACGGCGTGCCGTGCACGGTGAAGGAAAACATCGACCTTGCGGGCACGCCCACCACGCAGGGTTTGGCCGCGCTCGCCGAAGCGGTCTCCCCGCTCGATGCGCCGGTGGTGGAGCGCATGCGTGCCGCAGGTGCCATTCCGATCGGCCGCACGAACCTGCCTGATCTCGGTCTACGGGTGCACACCGATTCGCAGTTGCACGGACTCACCCGCAACCCGTGGGACCTCACTCGCACGCCGGGCGGCTCGAGCGGTGGTGAGGGGGCAGCGCTTGCCTCGGGTATGAGCCCGATCGGCCTCGGCAACGACATTGGCGGATCGCTGCGTAACCCAGCACATTGCTGCGGCATCGCCTCGATCAAGCCAACGACCGGCGTCATCCCCCACGCCACCTGTATCCCTCCGGAGGACTCGGGTCTTGCGTTCCAGATGATGGCGGTCCAAGGTGTCATGGCCCGCCGGGTAGCAGACGTCCGCACCGGGTTCCTCGCCGTCGCCGGCGCCCACCCCCGAGACCCGCTCAGCGTCCCCGCCCAGCTCGTTGACCTCGCCCCCGGCCAGAAGGCGCGGATCGCCGTGCTCGCCGAGCCGCCGGGTGGCAGTACCCATCCCGAGATTGCAGCAGCGATCCGGGCTGCCGGAGCGGTGCTGGCAGGCCTCGGCCATGAGGTCGTGGAGGCAACCCCGCCTTGCTACGAGCGGGTGATCGAGATGTGGAGCCACCTGCTCAGCGTCGACCTTCGCCACCAACTCCCGCTGCTCGAGATGGTGATGGGTGACGGTGGCCAGCAGTTCCTCCGGGCCGGGATCGACAGTTTCCCGAACCTGACCCTCGCCGAGGTGCTCAACGACGTGGCAGAACGTCAGTCTCTCCAGCGCCAATGGTCGGCCTGGTTCGGTGAGTTCGATGCCATGATCTGCCCGGTCTGGGCGCAACCCGCCTTCGAGGCGGGTTACGACATCTCCTCGCCCGAGGCCTCAGCCGCCGTCCTCGAGCAACTGCGCCCGGTCATGCCCGGGAACTACCTCGGTCTGCCGGGGGTGGTGGCCCCTGCCGGGATGGCAGCGGGCCTTCCGGTGGGTATTCAGGTGATGGGACCGATGTTCTCCGACCTTCGATGCCTCACTCTGGCCGAGCAATTGGACACTGTCGCCGGTCTGAAGACCCCGGTGGATCCGGGCGGCCGACCCGTCTGAGCAGGAACGTTGCCAAAAAGTCAAGAAACTGGCACCAAACGGTGGCCGAGGGTGCTTGACGACGCCCATCGGCCCCTTTACGGTACGGCACCATTGAGCGCGCCTCCCGGCAGTACCTGCCGGCGTGGTTGACGAGTTTCGTCCCGGGGCGGTAGGCTCGTCGTTTGCCGTGCGTTCCGACCTCTCTTTTTCTATGCCCAAAGTGATGTTGCGCGTCCCGGCAAGTCTGACCCCACCGCTCGATTTCGAGGAGTGACCCTTGGCCGCCCGTACTTCTGCTCGCGAGCGCTACTCCTTTGCCAACCTCAATGAGGTCCTGGAACTCCCGGACCTCATCGCGATTCAGCGCGCCAGTTTCGACTGGTTCCTGAACCACGGATTGGCAGAGACGTTCCGCGACATTTCCCCGATCAAGGACTTCTCCGAGACGCTCCAGCTTGAACTGGAGTTCGATCCGGACGACGAGGACCTGCGTCCGCCCCCGAAGTTCACCGTGGAGGAGTGCAAGGAGAAGGACATGACCTTCTCCGCACCGATCTTCGTGCGTGCACGGTTCATGAACCGTCACACCGGCGAGATCAAGGAGCAGACGGTGTTCATGGGTGACTTCCCCATGATGACCGACAAGGGCACCTTCATCATCAACGGCACCGAGCGCGTCGTCGTGTCGCAGCTCGTGCGCAGCCCCGGCGTCATCTTCGAGCCGGGCGAGCGTTTCCGTCTCCGTAACCTCTCCAAGCACCAGTTGGTGAAGGGCACCATCCACCCGTACCGCGGTGAATGGCTCGAGTTCGACGTCGAGCAGAAGCCCGGCAAGGACGTCACCGCTGGCACGCGTGTTGCACGCAAGCGCCGCATGAGCATCTTCACGCTGCTGCGTGCCCTCGGCTACGACGAGGAGCAGGCACCGGGCTTCATCGACCGCTTCGTCAACCACTTCGAGTTCCTCGAGGGTCAGTGGGAGAAGGACCGCAACCTTGCGCCCACCCAGGACGAGTCGCTCGTCGAGATCTACAAACGCGCCCGCCCCGGCGAGCCGCCCACGCTCGACTCGGCACGCGCCTACTTCAAGAACGCGTTCTTCGAGAACCGTCGGTACGACCTCAGCCGCGTGGGTCGCTACAAGCTGAACCGCAAGCTTGGCACCGAGGTTGCTCGCCTTGGTGAACTGTTCGGCCTCACCGGCGATCAGCTCGACCTGCCCCAGGAGGGCCAGGATGTACTGAGCCGTTGCGAAGTTGTCGCCGCGGTCTCCTACATGCTCCACCTCGTCAAGCAGGAGCCGGGCTACCGACTCGACGATCAGGATCACTTCGCCAACCGTCGTATCCGTTCGGTGGGCGAGCTCATCCAGAACCAGGTGCGCATCGGTCTGTCGCGTATGGAGCGTGTCGTGCGCGAGCGCATGACCACTCAGGACGTCGAGGCCATTACGCCCCAGACGCTCATCAACATCCGTCCTGTTGTGGCCGCCATCAAGGAGTTCTTCGGAACCTCGCAGCTGTCGCAGTTCATGGACCAGGTGAACCCGCTGTCGGGCCTCACCCACCGCCGCCGCCTGTCGGCCCTCGGCCCGGGTGGTCTGTCGCGTGAGCGCGCTGGCTTCGAAGTGCGTGACGTTCACTTCTCGCACTACGGCCGCATGTGCCCCATCGAGACTCCGGAAGGCCCGAACATCGGCCTCATCGGTGCACTTTCCACGTTCGCCCGTGTGAACGAGTTCGGCTTCATCGAGACGCCGTATCGCCGTGTCATCAACGGCCGCGTCACCAACGAGGTCGTCTACATGGCGGCCGACGAGGAAGAGGAGTACGTGGTCGCCCAGGCGAACACGCCGCTCAACGCCGACGGCACGTTCAAAGACGAGCGCATCCTCGTGCGTCGCTCGCCGCAGGCAGCAAACCTCGAACAGCTGAAGCAGATGCTCGAGGCCGAGAGCTTCTTCGGTGCCACCACCGACATCGCGGCCGTGAAGCCCGACGACGTGAGCCTCATGGACGTGTCGCCCAAGCAGATCGTCTCGGTCGCAACGGCGCTCATCCCCTTCCTTGAGCACGACGACGCAAACCGCGCACTCATGGGTGCCAACATGCAGCGTCAGGCCGTTCCGCTCGTTCGCGCCGAGGCGCCGTACATCGGCACCGGCATCGAGGCACGTGCTGCCCGCGACGCCGCCGATCTCATCCAGGCATTGGGTGAGGGCGAAGTGCTCGAGGTGTCCGGTGACGTCATCATCGTCAACTACAAGGACACCGGCAAGAAGACTTACAAGCTGTCGAAGTTCCGTCGTTCGAACCAGGACACCTGCATCAACCAGATCCCGCGCGTGGTCGAGGGACAGCAGTTGAAGAAGGGCGACATCATCGCTGACGGTCCCTCTACGGATCACGGCGAACTCGCCCTCGGCAAGAACCTTCTCGTGGCACTGCTGCCTTGGGAGGGCTACAACTTCGAGGACGCCATCATCCTCAACGAGCGCATCGTGCGCGACGACGTGCTCACGTCGATCCACATTCACGAGCACGAAGTCGATGCACGCGACACCAAGCTCGGACCGGAAGAGATCACTCGGGACATCCCGAACCTTTCCGAGGACATCCTGCGCGACCTCGACGACCGCGGCATCATCCGTGTCGGCGCCGAGGTTGGCCCCGGCGACGTGCTCGTCGGCAAGGTCACGCCCAAGGGCGAGACCGAGCTCACACCCGAAGAGCGCCTGCTGCGCGCCATCTTCGGCGAGAAGGCCCGCGAGGTTCGTGACACGTCGCTCAAGGTGCCCCACGGCGAGAGCGGCAAGGTCATCGACGTCAAGGTGTTCGACCGTGAGTCCGGCGACGAACTGCCGCCGGGCGTCAACCGTCTCGTGCGTGTGTACGTGGCGCAGAAGCGCAAGATCCAGGTGGGCGACAAGCTCGCCGGTCGCCACGGCAACAAGGGTGTTATCTCCAAGATCCTCCCCACCGAGGACATGCCGTACATGGAAGACGGCACTGCCGTCGACATCATCCTCAACCCGCTGGGTGTTCCGAGCCGAATGAACGTCGGCCAGGTACTCGAGGCTCACCTCGGATACGCCGCCCGCTGGGGTTGGCACGATCCGAAGAACAACGTGCAGGTGGGCGCGGCGCCGGTACGTGGCACCGAGACCAAGACCCGAGCCATCACGCCCCCGTCCACCTTCATTGCGACGCCGGTATTCGACGGCGCCCACTGGGACGAAGAAGAGCAGGCCGGCAAGCACCCCACCATCCAGCAGATCTTCGAGAACCTCACCGAAGAGAGCGTGGACGGCAAGCGTCTCATCAAGTCCAACGGCAAGATGCAGTTGTTCAACGGCCGCACGGGCGAGAAGTACGACAACCACACCACGGTTGGCTACATGTACATCCTGAAGCTCGCCCACCTTGTCGACGACAAGATCCACGCACGCTCCACCGGCCCGTACTCCATGATCACCCAGCAGCCGCTCGGTGGTAAGGCCCAGTTCGGTGGTCAGCGTTTCGGCGAGATGGAAGTGTGGGCCCTCGAGGCCTACGGCGCGGCGTACTGCCTGCAGGAGCTGCTCACCATCAAGTCCGACGACGTGCTCGGTCGCGTGAAGGTGTACGAGGCCATCGTCAAGGGAGAGAACATTCCCGAGCCGGGCATTCCCGAGAGCTTCAAGGTGCTCATGAAGGAAATGCAGGCACTGTGCCTCGACGTGGACATCAAGGACCATGACGGCAAGGACATCGAACTGCGCGAGCTCGACGAGGAAGTGTTCCGCACTGCCGACGAACTCGGCATCGATATCAGCCGGCCGGAGCGTGGCTCCGACGAAGACGACCGTGAACGCGATCGCGCCCGCCGCGAGCGCTCGTTCTGACCAGACGCTGACGACGAAGACGCAAAGGAACACCAATGCTCGATGTGAACATGTTCGACCAGTTGAAGATCGGTCTGGCTACGGCCGACAAGATCCGTTTCTGGTCACACGGCGAAGTCAAGAAGCCCGAGACGATCAACTACCGCACGCTGCGTCCTGAGAAGGACGGTCTGTTCTGCGAGAAGATCTTCGGGCCCACCCGTGACTGGGAGTGCTACTGCGGCAAGTACAAGCGCGTGCGCTTCAAGGGCATCATCTGCGAACGCTGTGGTGTCGAGGTCACTCGCTCCAAGGTTCGTCGCGAGCGCATGGGCCACATCGAGCTCGCCGCTCCCGTCGTCCACATCTGGTACCTCCGCGGTACCCGTTCATGGCTCGCCTATCTCCTTGCCGGTATCGAGCCGCGTGAGGAGCTGAAGGCAAAGCAGCTCGAGAAGGTCATCTACTTCGCAGCGAACCTGGTCACCTACGTCGACGCCGACAAGCGTCACGCAGACCTCGCCACGCTCGAGGCTGAGTACCGCGAAGAGCTCGACGCCATCCGCAAGGACATGGAGCTCAGCATCGACCGTCGATTCAAGGAGGGCGAGCACGAGATCGCAGCCCTCGAGAAGGACGGCGCCAAGGACGCAGACATCAAGACCCGTCAGCGCGGCATCGACCGCGATGTCGCACAGATTCGTGAGCGTCTCGAGCAGGAGATCGACCTCGTCAGCCGTACCTGGGACGAGTTCAAGGACCTGCACTCGCGCAAGATCATCGACGACGAACTGCTGTGGCGTGAGCTCCGCGACCGCTACAGCGACTACTTCGAGGGTGGCATGGGCGCCGACGCCATCAAGTCGCTCATCGACCGCATCGACTTCAAGGAAGAAGAACTGCGCCTCCGCAACGCCATCGAGCCCGGCGAGGGCAAGAAGCCGCTGTCGGCACAGCGCAAGCAGAAGGCCATCAAGCGCCTGAAGATCGTGTCGGCGTTCAACCGCGAGGAAGACGGCCGTGCGGTCAACGACCCCAAGGCAATGATCCTCGAGGTCGTCCCGGTCATTCCGCCGGAACTGCGCCCGATGGTGCAGCTCGACGGTGGTCGCTTCGCAACGAGCGACCTCAACGACCTGTACCGCCGCGTCATCAACCGCAACAACCGCCTGAAGCGTCTGCTTGACCTCGGTGCACCCGAGATCATCGTGAACAACGAGAAGCGCATGCTCCAGGAAGCCGTTGACGCACTGTTCGACAACGGCCGTCGCGGTCGCCCGGTTACCGGTCCCGGCAACCGTCCGCTCAAGTCGCTCTCCGACATGCTGAAGGGAAAGCAGGGCCGCTTCCGTCAGAACC